>NZ_OZ026452.1:1581631-1897958 GCF_964019515.1 Serratia symbiotica (Periphyllus acericola) | reverse complement strand
CGGCGGACTCCACTCGAACAAGATCAATAATAAGAATCAGGCTACTGTTTTATTTATAACTCATGATTTTAATACATACACGGCATCGGCTGTTGATCTGTGGGGAATGTGAACCGTCTTCAACGGTTTATTTTCTTCAATACCCCCACTTGGGAGATCGCGATTGCAGTTCAGGATCATAGCTCAATACGCGCCAGAGATCCTCCTCTTCCTCACAGATTAGATCCATTTTATCCACAGGCCCGCTTTGGGCAGCGTTCTTTTCACCCCTGATGCCGAGTTACAGGCAAGATCGCGCCTAGTGAGCCACTATTTTGACATTATCAATCGGTTATCCACGGAAGATTCTATGAGATAAAGTGAATGATCTCTAAGGTTTCCTTGCGATTTCACCCCAAGTCCGTATAATACTCGCCCGACATGTGATACTTGGGTTCCTTTTATGGATGGAGCATCATTAGCAGGGTGGGTATCCTTTAGCGATCCACGAGCCAAAACCGGAAATTCCCCCGTATTGGCAGATAACAAAGTAGACTAGCGCAATGTGAATTGACTCAGGGCGGTGCAGTTATTACAATCCCGCTTCTTTGTAAATTGCGGTTGAGATGCTAGTCCTTTTATTACGCAGAGTAGCAGCCAAACGTATCCAACTTATTTAGTCAGTCCTTATTTTAAGTTTAGGTAGAAATCGCTATGAAACGCACTTTTCAACCGTCCGTACTGAAGCGCAACCGTAGCCACGGTTTCCGCGCTCGTATGGCCAACAAGAATGGTCGTCAAGTTCTGGCTCGCCGTCGTGCGAAAGGCCGTACTCGTCTGACTGTTTCTAAGTAATAAAAGTTAACCCGCTGAGTGGTTAAGATCGCTTTTCCTAGGGAGTTACGTTTACTAACTCCCAATCGTTTTACTTTCGTTTTCCAGCAGCCACTACGGGTCGGCACGCCGCAAATCACTATTCTTGGCCGCCTAAACAAGCTGGAGCATCCCCGTATCGGTCTCACCGTAGCCAAAAAGCACGTTAAACGCGCGCATGAGCGTAACCGGATCAAACGCCTAACCCGCGAGAGTTTCCGGCAACGCCAGCACGAGCTACCTGCGATGGATTTTGTCGTGGTGGCCAAAAAGGGGATAGCGGATTTGGATAACTGCACGTTGACGGAAACGTTGGAAAAGTTATGGCGTCGCCACTGTCGCCAAGCTCCCTCATCCTGATCCGGCTGGTACGGGCTTACCAGTTCGTTATCAGCCCGCTGCTGGTGCCACATTGTCGTTTCCAGCCGACATGCTCTCATTACACAATGGAGGCATTAAGCCAGTTTGGCATGATAAAAGGTAGTTGGTTGGCATTGAAACGCATATTAAAATGCCATCCTCTGAACCCAGGTGGCGCTGATCCCGTGCCGCCGAAAACTGACGATAATAGAGAATACTAACGATGGATTCGCAACGCAATCTTCTCCTCATCGCTCTGCTGTTGGTGTCTTTCATGATCTGGCAGGCATGGCAAGCGGATAACGCACCGCAGCCAACTGCTCAGACCACGCAACAGACTTCGAATGCAACTGCCGATGATGGCGCCAGACAGGCCGGGTCAGCCAGTGGCAAAAGTAAACTGATCACCGTTAACACTGACGTTTTGTCACTGACCATCAATACCCGTGGTGGCGATATCGAACAGGCTAAACTGTTGGCTTACCCGGAAACTCTGGGTTCATCACTGCCATTCCAACTGCTAGAAACCACCTCATCATTTGTTTATCAGGCACAAAGCGGCCTGACCGGAAAAAATGGTCCAGATAATCCAGCAAATGGTGAACGCCCCCTGTACCAGGCTGTGCAAGACAGCTATACCCTGCCGGAAGGCCAGGATGAGCTGCGCATTCCGCTGAGTTTCACCAGTAAAGATCGCACTATCTACACCAAGACTTTTGTGCTCAAGCGTAACCACTACGCGGTCAGCGTTGATTACTACATCGATAACAAAAGCACCACTCCGCTAGAGCTGACCTTGTTCGGCCAACTGAAGCAGACTACCGAGCTGCCTAAGCACCGCGATACTGGCAGTAACAACTTCGCTCTGCAAACCTTCCGTGGAGCAGCGTACTCTTCCAGCGAAGACAAATACCAGAAATACGCGTTCGACAAGGATGATAAGCTGAATGTCACTACTCAGGGTGGTTGGGTTGCTATGTTGCAGCAGTACTTTGCCACCGCATGGGTGCCGGCTACGCAGGGCAGCAATACCTTCTATACCGCTAATCCGGGCGATAACCTGTCCACCATTGGCTTCAAATCAACGTCGGTGGTGGTGCAACCCGGTGCACAGCAACAGTTGAATGCCACCCTTTGGGTTGGCCCAGAGCTGCAAGATCAGATGGCTCAGTTGGCAGCGCATCTCGACTTGACCGTGGACTATGGTTGGCTGTGGTTTATCTCTCAGCCACTGTTCAAACTGCTAAAGTTCATTCACGGCTTTATCGGCAACTGGGGCTTCTCCATCATTATCATCACCTTCATTGTGCGTGGCATCATGTACCCGCTGACCAAAGCGCAGTACACCTCGATGGCGAAAATGCGCATGTTGCAACCAAAGATGCAAGCGATGCGTGAGCGTATTGGTGATGACAAGCAGCGCATGAGCCAGGAAATGATGGCGCTTTACAAATCGGAGAAAGTGAATCCACTGGGCGGTTGCCTGCCATTGATCGTCCAGATGCCAATCTTCCTGGCGTTGTACTACATGCTGATGGGTTCGGTGGAGCTGCGCCATGCGCCATTCGCCTTGTGGATACATGATTTGTCGGCTCAGGATCCGTACTACATTCTGCCAATCCTGATGGGCGTGACGATGTTCTTCATTCAGAAGATGTCGCCAACCACAGTGACTGATCCGATGCAGCAGAAAATCATGACCTTCATGCCGGTGATCTTCACCGTGTTCTTCCTGTGGTTCCCATCCGGTCTGGTGCTGTATTACATCGTCAGTAACCTGGTGACGATCATCCAGCAGCAGCTAATTTATCGCGGCCTGGAGAAACGTGGTCTGCATAGCCGCGACCGCGACAAGAAAAACGCCTAAGCGTATTGTAGGGGTTAGGAACGCCCAAGCTTTGCAGTAACTTTTAAAGACGGTCATTAGACCGCCTTTTTGCATAGTGCATCGTCAGAGAGAACCGCGTTACCCGACAGCATTCAAGCTTGCAGGTAGGCGGTAATGGAACGCGTCCCAGAGAACCCATGGACCGCGGTAAGAGAAGGCAGCCAACACTGCTGCAACATGAAGGATAAAGGGTATATGAGCACCACCGATACCATCGTAGCGCCAGCCACCCCGCCGGGACGCGGTGGCATCGGCATTTTGCGCATTTCCGGAAGCAAAGCCAAAGAGGTTGCCTTGGCGCTGATCGGCAAACTGCCCAAACCACGCTACGCTGACTATCTGCCATTCCGTGATGTCGCGGGCATCACCCTCGATCAGGGTATCGCACTGTGGTTTCCCGCTCCGAATTCGTTTACCGGCGAAGACGTACTGGAGTTGCAGGGCCACGGAGGGCCGGTGATCCTCGATCTGCTGCTAAAACGCGTGCTAGCGTTGCCTGGCGTGCGCATAGCGCGGCCCGGTGAGTTCTCCGAGCGCGCATTCATCAACGACAAACTCGATCTGGCGCAGGCAGAAGCGATTGCTGACTTGATCGACGCCAGTTCTGAACAGGCGGCACGGTCAGCGATGAACTCGTTACAGGGGGCATTTTCCACCCGCATTTATCAACTTGTGGAAGCACTCACTCACCTGAGAATCTATGTGGAAGCGGCAATCGACTTTCCAGACGAAGAAATCGATTTCCTGTCGGACGGCAAAATCGAGGCGCAGCTCAACGGTGTGATGACTGATCTGGACAGCGTGCGTGGCGAAGCACGCCAAGGCAGCCTGCTGCGCGAAGGGATAAAAGTGGTGATTGCCGGGCGACCAAACGCCGGTAAATCTAGCCTTCTCAATATGTTAGCCGGACGTGAAGCGGCAATCGTTACCGATATTTCCGGCACCACCCGCGACGTACTGCGCGAACATATCCACATTGATGGCATGCCGCTGCACATTATCGATACCGCCGGCCTGCGAGAGGCCAGTGACGAAGTTGAACGCATTGGTATCGAACGTGCATGGAATGAGATCGAACAGGCCGACAGAGTGCTATTTATGGTGGATGGCACCACCACCGTTGCTACCGATCCGGCAGAGATCTCGCAGGAGTTTACGGCGCGTTTACCACAGCATTTACCGATCACCGTGGTGCGCAATAAAGCTGACATCACCGGCGAAACGCTAGGCATAACAGAAGTAAATGGTCACTCACTTATTCGCCTTTCTGCACGTACTGGCGAAGGCATCGATCTGCTGCGCGATCACCTGAAACAGAGTATGGGCTTTACCAGCAACATGGAAGGCGGTTTCCTGGCGCGTCGCCGTCACTTTCAGGCATTGGAACAAACGGCGCTACATCTAGAAAAGGGCAAAGAACAGTTGGTGAGTGCTTACGCGGGTGAATTACTGGCTGAAGAACTGCGGCTGGCACAGTTGGCGTTAAGTGAAATTACCGGTGAGTTTTCCTCAGATGATCTACTGGGACGCATTTTCTCCAGTTTCTGTATTGGCAAATAAGAGCCTGTCCCAGTAGGAGGACAGTGTTGGCTCATGACTCTGAAGGGTCGATTTGATAAACTACCGCATTTATGGGAAGTTTTATCACTGATTCGATCGATGTTTATTGTTGTTATTGCTAGCAAAATAAACCTGTGCGCAAGCATGGCTTCGGTAAAACTAGCGCTCCTCGCGACTATTGTCAGGATTGACACCGTACTTTCCAGTTTATACCACACCACCAGTAAGGTGAAAGCAGGTGATTTTATCAAAAAAACGGCTTTGTTGAATAAATAGGATTTGGAATAAAGAGTTCCCTGAATGTGCATCTTTCAGGCGAGGCGTATACTTTCTGGCATACCGGCGAGCGTCATCTTGTTTAATGCACAGATCATGGCCAGCGCCTCTGCAACTTGCCCATCATAATCTCGCCGCGACAGGTGACCACCAAATAGCTGTTTTACTCTGTACCTCGCTGTTGCCGCTATCGAACGTCGGGGGTAGCCTGTGAGACTTTTCCACCGTGTGTTGTCTCTGGTAACGTGCTGGTTCGCCACCGCTTGATTTCGCTCTGCATAGTCTGCCGACAAATAACGGGCTCCGCTGCTGGGCGGTATTAACGTCCTGAGCCTCTTGCCCCTTAACGCATCATCACACACTCGCGTATCCTAAGCCCGATCCGCCGAGGCGACTTTGATTTTACGGTACCTCTGACGGATGAGACCTGGGAAGGCTTCTATATCGGTGACATTGCTCAAGGAAAGGTCAGCACAGATGACCTCATGTGTTTCTGTATCTACGGCCAAATGCAGTTTTCGCCAGATCCGCCGTTTTTCCTGACCGTGTTTTTTTACCTTCTACTCCCCTTCACCCAACACGTTGAGCCCGCTAGAGTCGATAACGAGGTGCGCAATTTCACCCGGCGTTGGTGTTTTAAACGGGACATGGTCGGACTTCGCCCGCTTACTGATGCAGGTGTCGTCCGGGCAGTTCAACGGCACTTTGATCAGTGTGACAATGGAGTCGACGAAGCCCTGGAGGGCGCGAAGTGTCAGGCCGAAAATCTGTTTCAGCATCAATACGCTGGTAATTGCCATATCGGAATAATGTGGTGGGCGACCACGCAGAGAAGGTTTTGCCTCGCAGTACCAGGCGTGAAGTGCCGTTTCATCCCCCCAGCAAGTGAGTGAACCCCGAGTGATAAGGGCGTTGTTGTAAGCCTTCCAGTTGGTGATGTTGAACTTTTGCTGGGCCACGGAATGTCGCTATGTTGACAGAAGGAGAGTGATCTGATCCGCGTGCCGGCCAAAAGTTCGATTTATTCAACAACGCCCAATTTAAATTACAGTCTCATGTTCTCAGCAGGTTCTACGAACCGTTATTTATACCTTGCTCATACGGTTTTCGTCCGGTGTTAAACTGTCATGCAGCGTTGAAGGCTTTGCAGCAGCAGACGTTTCGTAACTGGAATGGTGCTGTTGTAGAAATCAATATCCGAAAATATTTCAACATGATCCCACACCGGGAACTGTTAAAGTTACTTTGGAAGAAGATAGCAGATCGCCGCTTTCTAAGACTGATAGAGGTCTTGATAACGGCACAAGTCATATCAGGTAAACAAATATCCAGTAACGAACGAGGATGCCCACAAGGTTCAATCCTGTCGCCGATACTTGCCAATACTTGCCAATATCTACCTTTACGATGTGATCGATCAGTGGTTTGATAAAATCAGCCAGTCAGTGATCTATGGACGGGCAGAAATGCTGAGATATGCCGATGACATGGTCTTGACCTTCCAATATCCGAGTGAGGCTAAACGCTTTTACAAGGTGCTGCCTAAACGGCTGAATAATTATGGTCTGGAGTTGCACGATGACAAATCGCAATTAATACATGCGGGTCATGTTGCAGCAATGAAAGCCAGCCAGTCAGGAAAAAGACTTCCGACGTTCAATTTTCTGGGATTTACCGGTTACTGGGGAAAAACGCGAAAAGGGTACTGGAGGCTGAAATTTACCAGTCGTAAAGACCGCTTCGCGGCCAAACTGAAAGGACTAAGAGATTTCCTCTGGAAAAACCTTAATGCTAACAGACGGCAAACCCTGAATACCATCATTAGAGTAGTCAGAGGCTGGATAAATTATCACGGCATCTCTGATAACCAGCGACGCGTAGGGCAGTTTAGTCACCAGAGCAGGCGGATAATTTACAAATGCTTCAACCTCAAGGGAGGCCGACATCCGCTGACATGGGCAAAACTGGATCTGCTACTGAAAGTGCTGGGTTATCCGGTGAAATGGAAAACCCGATCAATGTTAGATTCATGCTGAAATTGTGTGAGGACACGAGTCTGTCGTGAGCGGGCCGGATGCGGTAGTTCCGCACGTCCGGTTCTGAGGAGGGGCCTGTCCGGGTAACCGGCAGGTCTACTCAACTCATACCCCTATTTACCGCCAGTTCTTGTGCGTGAAGTATAGAGGTTAACCTGCCACAGAAAGTTCAGGGCGCACTGGCTATCCATCAGGCACCAGCACACTTTGGGTAATTGCGCCGCTACTTATCACCATGAAAAGGGTAAAAATGCCTTTAAACCACAAGGTTATGGGAAAAAAAGTCACGGAGATCTCTTACCATAGTAGGAAATGTTGCTAAGATTCCGCCACCCTAAAGTATAATAACAGGTTTGCAGATTTTATTGATGAAACAGATTACCGCCCATGAACTGACCACGATGAGCGAACAGTCTGCCAATGTATCCCGCTTGCGCTCGCACCGTACATTACACCAAGAGTTATATGGAGCCAGGCACCTTATATCCGCCAACATCGCCATCCACAAACCTGGGCGTTGACTGACGCCGCTACGTAGCCGTTTTGTAGCGAATGACGGCGTAGTGACGCAACGCACCCTGCTTGGAGAAGAAAACAAAGTGCTGGAGATGCCAGCATTGACCTGGAATGCAGTGCTGTCGGTCGATCCAGGCGGCGTGGTGTTCTAAGTAAGACAAGGCCTTTATTATGCACTCACGGAAGAAGACTGTATGCACTGGGCGCCACCGGAGGGAAGGGAAGGAATTGAAGCGGTGATGCGTTGGTACGCCACCGTGCAGCTCGGTGACAAGTATACTATGCATACTTGAAGACGCAGTATTGTTGGCTGTGATAGCTCCCCCCAGGTGCTGTTGCTACCGGGCTTTGGCTATTCAGCCAAAAATTACCTACTGGGCATTTCTCCCGCTACACCTTTTCCAGCCGGGCATACGCCGCCACCAGCCATTTGATGCCTTCCCCAGGGAAGGCGATCTGCAATCGGCTGTGTTCGCTGTTGCCTTCCAGATTGACGATGGTACCTTCACCAAATTTAGGATGTCGTACGCGTTGGCCCAGCTTGTAGCCAGTGTCGTTTTCACTGATTGGTGTCCCCATACGGCAGTGGTTCACAGTGCGTGACACGCTGGCGCGCAGCCGTACTTCTTCCACACAGTGTTCCGGCAATTCGCCGATAAAGCGTGAAGGTCGGTGATAGACTTCTTTGCCGTACAGACGACGTGTTTCGGCGTAGGTCAGCGTCAATTTTTGCATGGCGCGCGTTACGCCCACGTAAGCTAGACGGCGTTCCTCTTCCAGCCGACCGCTTTCTTCCAGGGACATCTGGCTTGGGAACATACCTTCTTCCATACCGATGATAAACACCAGCGGGAACTCCAGCCCCTTAGCAGAGTGCAAAGTCATTAACTGCACCGCGTCCTGATAGGCATCGGCTTGTCCTTCGCCTGCCTCCAGCGCCGCGTGCGATAAAAACGCTTGTAGCGGCATCATATCCTGATCTTCTTCCTGATAGTTGTACTGGCGCGTCGCCGTCACCAGTTCCTCCAGGTTTTCGATACGTGTCTGACCTTTTTCGCCCTTCTCCTGCTGATACATGACGAATAACCCAGAGTCGCGGATCACCCGGTCGGTCTGGATATGCAGCGACATCTCGGCGGTTTCATGCGCCAATGAATCCACCAGTTCGGTAAAGCGTTGCAGTCCGGAGGCCGCACGGCCAGCCAATACTTTTTCGTGCAGCAGTTCACGCGTTGTCCGCCACAGCGTCAGTTGGCGATTGCGTGCTGCTTTACGCACCACGTCAAGGGTGCGTACGCCGATACCACGCGTCGGGGTATTGACAACCCGTTCAAAGGCTGCATCGTCGTTGCGGTTGGATATCAGGCGCAGGTAAGCCAGCGCATCCTTAATTTCTTGACGCTCAAAGAAGCGCTGACCACCGTAAATGCGGTACGACATGGCGGCCTTCAACAATGCCTCCTCCAGCACCCGCGACTGGGCGTTGCTGCGGTAGAGGATCGCGCAGTCGTTCAGTGTACCGCCATTGTCCTGCCAGGTTTTGATGCGGTTAACTACGAAACGCGCCTCGTCAAGCTCGTTGAAGGCACAGTAGATTGAAATGGGTTCACCTTGGCCCCCATCGGTCCACAGGTTTTTGCCCATGCGCCAAGCGTTATGGGCGATCAGGGTGTTGGCCGCCTCCAGGATGTTGCTGGTGGAGCGGTAGTTCTGCTCCAGACGGAGGGTTTTTGCACCGGGAAAGTCCTTTAGGAAGCGCTGGATGTTTTCTACCTGTGCGCCGCGCCAGCCGTAGATCGACTGATCATCGTCGCCAACGATCATCACGTTGCTGTTGCTACCCGTTAGCAGGCGGATCCAGGCATATTGGATGCTGTTGGTATCTTGGAACTCGTCCACCAGCACATTGGTGAAGCGCTCGCGGTAATGGTTGAGGATATGCGGCTTGTTCAGCCACAGCTCGTGGGCGCGCAGCAGCAACTCTGCGAAGTCCACCAGCCCGGCGCGATCGCAAGCCTCCTGGTAAGCCTGATAGATGCGCAGCCAGGTGTTTTCCACCGGGTTGTTATAGGTTTCAATGTGTTGCGGGCGCAGACCTTCATCTTTCTTGCCGTTGATGTACCACATTGCCTGGCGCGGTGACCACTGTTTCTCGTCTATATTCAACGCGTTTACGATGCGTTTGAGCAGCCGCAGTTGGTCGTCGCTGTCGAGGATCTGGAAGTCTTGCGGCAGATTGGCTTCCATATGATGTGCGCGCAGCAAACGATGCGCCATCCCGTGGAAAGTACCGATCCACATGCCACCCTGGCTCGTGCCGATCACGTTTTCGATGCGGTGGCGCATTTCCGCTGCGGCCTTGTTGGTAAAGGTCACTGCCATGATCGAGTACGGCGAGCAGTTCTCTACCGACAGCAGCCAGGCGATTCGATGTACCAGCACCCTGGTTTTACCGCTGCCTGCACCGGCCAGAACCAACAGGTTACAACACGGTGCCGCCACGGCTTCAAGTTGTTTTGCATTCAGGCTGTCGAAGAGATCGGAGACGTCCATAGGCACCATTAATATTGGTAAGGGAAAACCCTGGGAGACAGATTTTCCACTGGGAATTTATACAGATTTCCGGTAGAGATTATAGCAATGCTGCCAGCGATGCCAACCGCGAAATTTCAATGTGTGGCAGCAAGCGGCTATCGGCAGACTGCATTAGACAGCGTTGATGCTCGTTGATCCAGCAGGCTTGAAAGCCCGCACGCAACGCGCCAGCGATGTCGGTGGTCAGATCGTCGCCCACATGGAGGATCTGTCTAGCCGCGACGCCCAGACGCTCGCTGGCCAACTGGTACATGTCCTTATAAGGTTTGGCGCGGCCGTCCGGCCCGGCACGCAGCACGAATTGGAAGTAGCCGCCCAGCCCGCACAACGCCGGATCGGCATTGCCGTTGGTGATCGCCACCAGCGGGTAGCGTTCTCCCAACGCCTTCAGGGTGGCATGAGTCGTCGCTTGCACCTCAATGCGGCTGCGCCAAAGCGCAAAGTTTTGCATTGCCGCATCGGCACCGATGGTGGCTTCAGCGTCGCTGAGCCCCTCACGGCTCAGTGCCAGATGGATAGCGCGCCAGCGCCACTGAGTTACATCGTGGTAAATCTCTGGCTCTTGCTCACACAGTTCCTGACGCAGGCGGTAAAGGTCTGTCGACTGGAAGCTGCTCAGGCGAGGATGGTAACTTTGCAAAAAGGCCATTGACTGCTGCTCGGTTTGCCTGATGGCTGGGCGGTTGTCGTACAGCGTATCGTCCAGATCGAAAGTCAGTGCGGCCAGCGGGCGCAGCGGACGGTAAAAATGCATCAGGATTTCCCCCGTTTGGCACGTGGATTCGCGGCATCGTACACCTTTGCCAGATGTTGAAAGTCGAGGTGGGTATAAATTTGGGTAGTGGTCAGGTTGGCATGGCCGAGCAGTTCCTGCACAGCGCGCAGATCGCCAATGGATTCCAGCATATGTGTGGCAAACGAGTGGCGCAGCTTGTGCGGATGAATATGGCTAGTGACGCCCTGCTTTACGCCCCATTCGGCGAAGCGTTTCTGCACATTGCGTGCCGAGATGCGCCGCCCTTGGTTGGACAGGAATATCGCACCGTCCTCTGGCTCGAATAGCTCGAGGAACGCCAGCCAGTATTGCAGCCAGGTGACGGCGGTGTGCCCTAGCGGCAGCTTGCGCTCCTTACTGCCTTTGCCCATCACCCAGATCTCCCCAGCAGCCAAATCGATGGGGCGGCAGTCCAGATCCCCACCAGCTCGGATAAGCGCAAACCGGCACCGTACATTGTCTCCAGCATAGCGCGATCGCGCACCGCCAGCGAATCATTGAGATCGATGTCTAGCAATTGGTTCATTTCATCGACGTCGATATTTTTCGGCAGGCAGCGGCCGCTGCGGGGCGGGCGGATGCCTTTGGCGGGGTTGGCATTTAGCACGCTCTGGCTGACCAGCCAGTCGAGAAAGCTGCGCAACGATGACAGACGCAACGCCAGGCTGGCAGATTGTAGGCCAGAGCGTTTGCTACGCACTGCCAGCATGCGCACCGCGGCGGCGTCCAGTGACGCCCATTCGCTTACGCCGATGCTTTGTGCCAGCAGCATCAACGCCTGAAGTTGATGCGCATAGTTGAGCTGCTTCAGCGGGCTGAGTTGGCGTTCCACCTTTATATAGCGCAGAAATGCATCTACTGGCAGTTGCAAGCTGGCCGCGAGTGGGGTCATGCGCGTTCGATCCAACGTTCCAGCAGTGTTGGCAGCATTCGTGCCAACTGATTGAGTATCACCGTACCCATACCTCGTTGATAGTATTGCGTGTCACGGCTGCTGAAGATCACCATGCCCAATTCCCCTGCGTCGCCCAGCATTGACAATGCCACCGAACCGACCTGTTTGGCTTGCGGTAATAGCAGCAGCAATTCGGGGCCATTCAAACAACCAAGGAAATGCAGCTCATTGCCCAGACGCTGAATGCGCAGCGGTTCAAACGCTGAACGCGTCAGCGCCAGATGAGTAAAATCGGACTGTGCGCCGATGTTCCAGCGATCGGAAAACAGCCAGATATTGGCACTGGCAAGGCCGAAACCGCGCGCCGAGCATTGCAAACGATTAAGCATGTCCTGCAAGCTGTCAGCAGTGATCAGGCTAGCTTGCAGATGTAGCAGGCTGGTGAACAGGGTTTTGTTGGCGTTGGCTTGCTCCATCAAAAGGGTAATTTCCTCTTCAAGTTGGTTGACGTGATTACGTTGGCGAGCCAGGTGCCACTTCACCAGTGATACAGTGCCACGCACCGGATGGGGAACACGTATTTGTTCAACCCTACGCGCATTGCGAATAAGGAAATCCGGATTTTGCAGAAGATACTGCATTACGGTGTCGTCATCCAGCGCAATACTGGTGATGCTCTGCTCTTCTACTTTTTTCATAGGTGAATAAATCCGTCATAGACATGGGTTGCCGGGCCTGTCATAAACAGCGGGCTACCCGGCCCTTTCCAGCGAATATGCAGGCTACCACCTGGCAGTTCCACACGCACTTTCTCGGATAGTAATTCTTGTTGGATACCCACCGCTACCGCTGCACAAGCACCGCTACCGCAAGCCTGTGTTTCACCGCTGCCACGCTCGTAGACGCGTAGCTTGATGTGTTCGTGGCTGACGATTTGCATAAAGCCAATGTTAGCTCGTTCAGGAAAGCGCTCATGCCCTTCCAGCACCGGCCCAAGCAGTGCCACCTTGGCAGTGTTGACATCCTCTACCTGTAAAACACAATGTGGGTTGCCCATCGACACTATTCCGCACAGCACGGTATGTTCCGCAGCACGCATGATGTAGGTCTTCTCTTCCTTAGTGGCACGGAATGGCAACGCCTGCGGCTCGAAATTGGGTTCCCCCATATTGACACACACCTGATCGTTGCCAGTCACATTAAGCACCATGCGCCCGCTCTGGGTGCTGACAAGAAGTTCGCACTTATTAGTCAGCCCCTTCAGTTGCAAAAAGCGCGCGAAACAGCGTGCGCCGTTGCCACACTGGAAAACTTCACTGCCGTCAGCATTAAAGATGCGGTAGTGAAAATCCAACTCAGGGTCGTAAGGAGGCTCTACCAACAGCAATTGGTCAAAGCCGATGCCCAGGTGCCGATCGGACAGCCTGCGGATCAGCTCAGGTGAAAAATAGACATTCTGAGTAATGGCATCGACCACCATAAAGTCGTTGCCCAGACCGTGCATTTTGGCGAACTGCATATCATACTCCGCTATCCGTCATGGTGTTGCGGTGGCGCAGAGCAACCGCAAACAAGGTATTATTGGTCGCTCATCGACGTTTTTTGCTTAGAACCAGGTAGTTCCTGCTGATTTTTTGGCACCTGCTCACCCGTTGGTAGTGATGACGTGGCTGGTTTTTTGCTAATGGGATCGGCAGGAGGGAAGTATAGCGGGCCTTTCAGGCCGCAGCCGGAGGGACCGGCAAGCAGAACTGCCAGCAGCGCATAGCATAGTTGTTTTTTCATTTGCATTAATGCCTTAATTCATGCATCCAAGACCTCTATAATCGCAGGTGGATCATGAAAAGCAATAGGAATTAAATATGAACAACAGTGAGTTTCATCAGTTGGCTGACCAATTGATGCTTAATATTGAAGAGACATTGGACGATTTTGCTGACAATGCGGATGTCGATTGTGAAATCCAGGGTGGCGTGATGACGCTAAGTTTCGAAAACGGCAGCAAAATTATCATCAACCGCCAAGAGCCGCTCCATCAGATATGGCTGGCTACTAAGGCCAACGGCTATCACTTCAACTATTGCGACGGCATCTGGCTGTGTGACCGCAGTGGGCAACCTTTCTATCGGTTGCTCAGCGAGGCGGCCAGCATGCAGGCAGGCGAGGGCGTCACTTTTTCCTGATGCTACCTGTCTATCATTCTACAAATGGCATACACCCTTCATACTGCAAGTTGTCTATGCGTTAGCTCCCAGGGATGAGAATGTAAATGAGATTGTGTAATTGCCTATTTTTGATATGTTCACTCCAACAGCGGAGACAGGCAAATTATGGACGAAAAGAAACTCAAAGCCCTTGCGGCTAAACTGGCTAAAGGCCTTAAAACTAAAGCCGATCTTAATCAGTTTTCCCGTATGCTGACGAAGTTAACCGTAGAAACTGCGCTACATGGTGAGTTAACTGCTCACCTCGGGCACGAGAAAAACGCACCCAAAACAGGCTCTAACACCTGCAATGGCTACTCATCTAAAACTTTGCTCTGTGATGATGGCGAGATTTAACTGAGCACGCCACGCGACCGGTAAAACACCTTTGAGCCCAAGTTCATAAAGAAAAATCAGACGCGCATTACGCAGATGGACAGCCAGACTCCCTGTACGCCAAAAGAGTCGTTTTATTATCGAGTTCGGTGACTGCCTGAGCAATCACCTTTAATACAATGGCAGTTACACAGAATCCAGTACAGGCTCTCCCTTACTGGCCCTTCCTGTATTCAACTGCCAGCTTTTCCCTGAGCTGCATACTGCCTACACCACTTTCAGGGCCGTTTTTAAGCGCCTCACATGCCGGAACAACCTGTTCCCGCAGCCAGTTTTCCACTGCGCGAGCGCGGAGCGTGATGCTCATATGCTGTGTTGTTCTCATTGGTAACCTCTTCCTCCCGACAAGTAAGATTTAATCATACTCATCATCACCGCCGCTGTCATGTGCACTTTTCACACACTCCGTCGGATGTATATTCGCAAGTACCGCCTGCAACGCCCGGATACTCACCTGCGTGCAGATCTGCGTGCTCTTCACACTCTGGTGACCCAGCATCGCCTGTATTCACCGCAGGTCCGCGTCGTTCTCCAGCATCTGCGGCGCCATCGCATGCCGGAACCGATGGCAACTCCCTTTTTCGATGCCCGCCGCTCTCAGGTACGGCACCACCGCACCGGTAATGCCGGGCGCCGTCAGACCTGCCATGCCGTCCATTGCCAAGAACAGCGCCTATCCGTACCACCCGTACCACCTAATACCGTATCGCCAGTATCAGCCAGGCCGTTAATGATTGCGTTGGCGATAGCAGATGTCGTGCCGTTACCCAGCTTATCTCTCACCTAATTTTTCAGGGATTCAGCGGCCTTTTTCACTGTTTCGCGGGCTTTATCACCGCAGCGAGTTATTCTCCACAACAACTTTTTCCGTTGCGAAGTCAGCCAGCGAACAACATTTTTCCCTGTGCATTCGGTGAGTTACAACCGGGTTTTTCCAGTGCATTTTCTGGGTGCTAACTTTTTGCCCCGGACACGCTACCCCAGTGCATACCGCACATGATGAAGGCAGATCGCAGCAGGGACGCCGGGCTCTGACCAAGCACATACCCCGCTGAACTCACCGAGGTTGAGCTGCTTTACTGACCATTCGGCGATATCGGAGGCCAGCAACTTGCAGTGTGGATCAGCGTCACTATCCACACAAGGTTCCTTTCCTCATCCAGTTCGTAAGGAACCAGTTCCCGTGTACCGGCTAGCTGTCCGTTTACGCATATCAGCGGATGTTCTGCCGCCTCGCTGAAACGCTTATCTAGCTCCACTGCTGCTACAAGGTTTCTTTATGCCAGGTAATCCCAGATTGCGGTATGGTCCTGTAATGCCTCGTCAGTCCAGCGTACCTTCACATTTTACCTGCCAGCTTTGTCCGGCGTTCCGCGAACAATGCTTCAACGTCTTCGTTCCTTGTTTCTTCACCTGATCGGATGGATTGTCGTCCTCGCTTGATTTTTTGTACCACCCAGTCATCGTAAGCCTAGCTGTCATTCTGACTCTGGATATATTCCCGCATCAGTTCACAGATTACCTGAGATGCCGGTCTGTGGCTGGCTTTTGCCGCTTCGATAAAATCTTCTCGCAGGGAGTTTTCCAGTTTCATGGTGAACACCGCTTCTTTCGGCATTATTCTTTCCTCACTTCTGCTTGAGTAATGACAGAGTATATACCTTATCATTACCTTTCCTACATAACCTTGAGAGACCCATCCCCCCGCTGCTCCGCAGAATGGACTGCCTGAAGCGCTCTTATGCTTTGATTCAACACTCCGGTGGTCCAGCATCGCCTGTATCCAGCGGATATCTGCGCCGTTCTCCAGCATCTGGGTTGCTATCGCATGCCGGAACTGGTGGCAACTGCCCCAATGACTTAGGCCCGACACCACGATATATTCCTTGGTAACGAGAGTGACGCCGTTCGGCGTCAGCCCAGCCACACCGTCCAGTGCGGTAACCTCTGGATTGACCAGCAACTGCAGCCGTACCTGGTGCTGGTAATGCAGCACCCACTTTAACGCCCGTTCACCGATGGGGATAACTCGGTCTTTCTTCACGTTGCCCTGCCGGATGGTGACCATTTTTCGGCTGCTATCCACCGTATGTTGGTCAAGCCCCGCGACTTCAATGCGCCTCATTCCCGTTGACCATACAGCTCCAGCAACACCCGGTCACGGAGTCCTTTCAGGGTGCCGATCTCCGGCAGCCGCCAACACCTGCTCCACTTCTTCCACACTCAGGATATGACGCGGCAACCGCTTCTCCAGCCTTGTCAGCACCAGACCGGACGCCGGGTCAGCCAACAGCAGATGGCGGCGGGTTAACCAGCTCAAGAAGGCTTTCAGGGTGTTAAGGTGATTGCACTGCGTATAGACACTCAACGGGTCACTGTTCGGTTTCCGCTGGCGATACAACTGCCGTTGGTACTCTTCGAGTATGGTTAATGTGATGCTTTGCGCTTGCTCCAGTTCCCGTTCTTTACTCCATGACAGGAACCGCCCCAGTTGGTGCTTATGACCGCGCAGATTATGCTGGTTGTGTTCATGCAGCCATGCTAGATATTGCACCATCTAATACGCCAACCCACCATGCGGGCCGCGCCCGGTTTGTAGCACGGTAGCGCAGCTTACCCTCCATGTTGACCAGGGGCCGCGACGGCAGAAGCCCGATTATTTTTTCCCTTTGTTACTGCATTTCCCTCATGGCAGACTTGCGAACCGTTCAGACATGGCTGGCTCTGGTCTGATGCTGCTTTCTCTTCCCCAGACTTGAGGTAGACTTGGGGTAGACTTGCTTTCCTCTGCCCCAGACTTGCGCTTGCTGCCTACGTGCTCATCCACATCAAGCAGGCCACACAGGTGCAGCCCGTCAGCCTGCGCACCGTCATACAACAGTTCGTACTGCAACAGATGCCTACGACTACCCCCGTGTACCAGCAGGTACTCCATCTCAACCAGCCGCAGAGAATGATTTTTTAGTTGGCTGTCGCTCCAGTGCAGCGCGTCGCGGATATCACGCCGGGTAAAGTGCACCTCCGCAGGTTGGCAGTGCTGCCGCTCCGCCATACCCTTCACCATCTCCTGTATCAACACCAACAGCTTGCGCGTCTGTGGCGAAATTTTATCCAGGGTGCGCCCCAGCACTTCATGTGCCAACCGGTTGGCCAGCGAGATATCTGACTGCGCCACCTCGATATACTCCAGCTATTCCCCCCGATGCTGTACCCGCTTTACCTCACGTTGGTACTGGTGCAGCAGCTCTATCGACTGTATCAACGTCAGGTACTTTATGTGGTCGCGCCGGGTACGCGTTTTGTCGCTCAGGAAGGTAAGCTGATGTGCGAACGGATTGACCACTTTTAGTGGCCGCAACAGCCGCTGCGCATTCTGGTGTAACTGGGTCACAGATAGCCTTTTTCACTCATCGCCAGCAACCCTTCCAGCGTCTGGTGATGCCGTTGCAGCGCATGGATGGCCTGTGCCTGCTCCCGCGATTCGTTTACCGTCAGTACCAGGCAGCGGTTTAACAGTTATTCATCAACATCGATGGCGGTGGTGGTAAGCATCAGCATCACCAGTCCCTGTACGCTGTACTCTCGCGTCACCAGGTCGCCGCTCGATTCGTCTTTGCCGGTGCTGGCGATTTTCAGCTCGCCGTCCGACTGCAACAACTTCATCGCATAGGCCGCTTACCGAACGCCTTCTTATTACGCTATCGCCAGTATCTTGTGTCGCAGCGAGGTTTCGCCCAGGTAGTAGAGGCTCTGCCCGGTCATGGCGCTGTACTGCACCCGCTCTTCCTCCGGTATTAGCGGCAGCACCGCATCTATCAGCGACGACTTGCCCGCCGCTGAGGAAAACTGGATAAGCACTGCCAGCGGCCTGTCTAGCTTGCGCTATGTTGCCGCCATATAGCCGGTCAGAAGATTGGCCGACTCGCCAACCACGCCACAGGATGCCAGGTCACTGACGATGCGCTCTGCCAGCTCAGGGGATTTCAGCAGCTCAAGCGCGGCGCTTTCATACTTCGCACTCAGTGCCATAACGGAGGGCGCATACTGCTCAACTCCCTGCCGTGCCTCGTTCTGCTTCTGCTCCAGCAAAAGCAGCAACCGTCCAACCTCCCGCTTGATAACCGAAGCCTTACAGCCCAGCTCGACCACCGCCGTACTGATATAGCTCTGCCGCTGTTTAACGTGGTACATCTCCAACTGGTCAACATGGAACGCGCCGGTGGTGGCATACCGCACCTGCGACCTTTATCACCTCCGGCACGGTGTTTTTCTGCCAGCTGCGTACCCTCCAGATACGCGGGCCGCAGCGCATCAACAGCTCACCTGCTGCGGTGACTTCTCCGGGGATTGGTGCGGTTTCAGCCGACAACGGCGAAGACGGCACGCCCAGCAAGGCGGCTAAGGAAGAAGGGGTGTCAGGCCCCGGCGTTTCATGGCTAAAGAGCGCACCCGGCCCAGTACCGTGACCCATCCAGGCCGCCTGCTCCAGCGCTTTCTCCGGGTTACCGCTTTTCAAAGCATAGGCATTCGCATCCAGCCCCTGCGGAAAGTACACACGCCATGCTTCGATCCACAGCTCCAGCAGATCACCTGCGACAGATTCCGCCCACAGATCCCCGGCCTCGTCCCGATCGAAGGCGATCAATACCCGTTTCACACAATGATACCGCAACGCCGCCAGATGATCGGCGGTGAAGCCGTTGCAGCCACACGCGGAGATCACGTTGCTGAACCCGGCACACCAGAAGGTCATGGCGTCGATAAGCCCCTCACACAGGATCACTTCCGAGGACGCTTTCACACCGATTCATTCCACACCACGACCAGCGGTGATGGCAGATACAGATGCCGGGACGACCCCTTCTTGATCTGGTTATCCGCTAACGTTCTGCGCCCATACAACTGCACCACCCGGTCCCGGCTGGCCACGTTGGCCGATTCTGCCCAGCCGATCACTGGCATAACCAGGCAAGCCCCGGAAGTGATCTTGCCGCGTGGTGTCCCGAAACACCCCCACTTCGACCAAGCGTTCCCGCAGCCGATTACCTTCCTTGCTTGAGGTTGATGGCAACACCCCGGCTTCACCACCGATACCTTGCGCCCCGGCATACCCCAGACGGAAGTGGCTCACCAGTTCGGGATGTATGAGGCCACGGTTGACCAGCCATTGCTGCGCCTCCGGGGAGGCCAGCAACTGCTGGTGATAAGAAGTCGAGCACCTGGTTAAGCAGCGCCTGGCCGTCATCGTCCAGATCGGCGAGTTTGGGCCGCACCGCTGGCGGCGAAGCAGGAACAGGGGCAGCGGTTTCAGCTGCAGCAACAGAGGGCGCTACCGCCAGTTCCCGAAGCCGTACCAGGGTTTGCGGGAAGATCAGCCGTTCGGTGTGTTGCAGCCAGTCCAGCACCGATCCTGCCGCCCCACAGCCGAAGCAGTGATAGAGATTTTTGGCAGGGGAGATCATGCAGGAAGACGTTTTCTCCCGATGGAACGGGCATAGGCAGGTGTAGCCGTCTTTGCCGTGCTTTTTGAACGAGTGGCCTTGTGATTCGGCGACCTTCAGCAACGACACATCACGCTTTAACTGCTCCAGCTCCGCCGGGGTCATTCTGCCCATTCTGCTGCTCCTCCAAAACCTGTCAAGATGCCATATTAATATTTTAAAAGTACCTGATCTTATATGATATCTAAAAACAAGCCATTCTAAAGGGGGACGTATAGTGATATCAAGTTCAACAACCTGGTTCAACAACCTGGTTTCTTAATATGCAGTTCCCTGAGCGGCTTACCACCTCGCGCAAGGCGCGTGGACTCACGCAGCAGACTCTTGCTAATATGACTGGCGTAGCGGTTTTACAGATCCGGCGCTATGAAGGCGGCAACTCAGAACCTACCTTAGATGTAATACGCAGGCTGGCGATTGCGCTCGGTGTCAGTGCAGACATGTTGGTTTTTGATGAACAGGAACGCAGCCCAGTTGGACAGCTACGTTACCAGTTCGAGACGATTTCACGGATGCCACAGCATGAGCAGGATGTGATCCGGGAGTTGCTGGACGCGATGATCATCAAGAACCAGGTTACGGGTGCCGTGAGTCCTGTTACGCAAGGAGCGACTAAAGAAGAGAGTTAACCAGTACTCGGGCTGAAGGTGCTGGAACACCGACAACCCGCTAACCACCGCAACTAATAGGAGTAGCTACCATGGCTAGAGCAGATTCTGCGTCACAATCCGCCACAACCCAAGCGCGTAAAAGCGTGGTTGGTTACCGTACCAACTGCGGCAAGCCGAACCCGACGCCACAACTGACCCTCAAGGGGCGTTGGTTGGAGCCACTCGGTTTTACCACCGGGCAGAAGATCGAGGTGCTCACTGAACCGGGGAAGCTGATTATCCGCATCGAGCCAACCCCGGAGGACGCCGCATAACATCACCTTTACTCCTGAACCGATCCCGGAGCTCACGATTGCAGGCGCTACGCTGGCCGAGCTGGGTTTTGGACTCGGTGCGCCGTTGCAGCTCACACTCTGGCCCGATTGACTGTGGATCACCCCCGTCACCGATGAGGCCACCTGGGAAGCCCTCTGTGAGGCTAGCCAACACCGCCCGGACTGGGTGCCGATTGGGTTCGGGAGAATGGCAATTTGGTGATTGTTGGCGACTGGCTGACCGGGTTCGGTATCTTGGCCGGGATTTTAGTCAAAACTAAATACCTGCGCCTAATACCGCTCCACTTTCGTTAAGCCAGGTTTATTGCCTGGTAACGGTGAGGCGGCTTTCATAAAATGACCCATATTTTTTAGCAATTGCCATCTCGTCCGGCAACGGTGATTGCGTGTGACTGTCTCATATAAAGCCAACCATAGGAGCTCTATCCTGTTTACCCATGGAGAGTAAACTGGCTGATAAATGACAATAAAATTCGGGTTGCGCCGCAACCAGCTCAACGTTTCTTTACTCTTATGAATGATGTAATTATCGACAATCAGCGTAATGGTTTTGGCACTTCGGTATGTGCTTCTCAGCTTGCGTAACAGGCTAATGAATAAACCCGAGTTTTTATGGTTTCCACTGACATAATCAACTCTTCCGGTTCCTGCATAAAGGGCACCCGCGAGGTAATGCTTTTCATTCTGTCCCGGTGTCGTGATGCGTTTTTGTTGACCCTTTTTCTGCCAGTCAGCACCTATTTTAGGGTTCATATCGATGTCTACCTCATCTTCGTAAAAGACGGGATGTTGCAGCCGCTCTACGCCACACAATACCGGCTCTCGGCAACCAGCGCCGAAGTGAGCCAGGATGTAACGTTGAGTTAAATAATTTATTAATTTCAATCGTTAACATCTCAGTATTCCACCGAGAGCGCAGATAGCCAAAGTCCTATGGAGAACGCTGAACGAGCAAATCAAGCATCTTCAACATCGCCTCCGTGGGCCATTTTCGGGGGCGTCCAGGTGAAAGGCTTGCCAATCCTTCATAGCCGCCCAATGTGAACAAATTAACCCATCGTCCGACAGCGGCACATAAGGTTTTACCTAGGTAATTCAGCGTGTAGCCACGGTGTAACATCAACATGGCGATAAGGCGTCTGGCATAATTTTTATCTGGTGTTTTCTGGATAATTTTTTGTATCTGACGTCGTTCATGTCGGGGTATGGGTGCTATGTTCGGCATTACTCAGTCCGGTTGTGAGGGGTTGTGATGTTTGGCGATTGATCAGATCGCTCAAACCGGATTGAGTTCCTTACAGTGATCTACTATTTGGCGCAGGTATTTATCTCCTGCGCGCCACATTTTACTCGGAGGCAATGGCGACAAGAACAATAAATCACCAAAATTAAGATATTGAATCATTTTAAATCAATAGATTAGTTAGATACACTGCAAGTAAACACAAAAAAATGAGATCAACAACCAAACGCAATCAATAATGGCAAATACCGTGATCCGCTTCCTGTGTGCCATTTGACTACGCGGCCAATTCCTATTACGCAAGCGCATCGAATCGGCTAGGCTGTGTCCAGTCATTGACTGTGGTGGCGTCGCAGCCCCGAAGGGCTGGGGCCATTTGAAGATGCCTTCGGTGACGATCCGTTGAGTTTGACCATCGACACCTCACGGCCAGTTTCCAATGACCGCTAGCGACGCTCACGTGCCATTGCCGGACACCGCCTACTTACTTCAGCATCCAGTTACCCGTTTTATGTAGCGATTTTATGGAGCATCTGCGCTGTTAAGCAGACGATGTCACGATGATGCGATAAGCCTACTGTATAGCAATTGTTTGGCGAGAATATGTTTAAACAATCAGGGTGGCCATGAATTTCTGTTTATATGGATTATTTGCGGATGAGGCTACCACGGTGGAATAGGCTGTGGCGGATAAGGGTTAAACCTGGCTTGGTTTTTTGCGGTTCATCAAAGCTGGCCAACACCAACTCTAGCACCCGCTCAGCCACATAGTGGTGACGCTATGCTACCGCAAGCACCGGGCACTGCAAAAAGTCCAGCAGTTCATAATCGCCGAAGGTGGCGATCGCCAAATCGGTCGGCAAACGGCCATATTGCTTCAGCGTGACGTCCATGACCCCTTGTAATAAAGAGAACGAAGTGGTGAACAACGCCTGCTGCATTGGATGCGTTTTGAGCCATTCGGCAAACAGCGCACCAGCAGCCTCACGTTCATAACTGCTGGCATAGAGATAATCGACGTGGCGCGGATCACCCTTCCAAGCCTCACTGACCCCCTGTTCACATTAGGAAGCTGACAGAAAGCTCAGGTAGCGCTCCCAGGTATAAAAGTGCGCAGTTCCTGCGCCAGCGCATAGGCGTCTCCCTGATCGGCTCCCACTACGCTAATGAAATATTGAGGATCAAACGCACGATCCAAGGCGATGATCGGTAACGAGCCATTGGCCCAGCGTTGATAGAACGGGTGCTCCGGCTGCAAGGCAGTGGAGACTATGAGCGCATCCATTTGGCGTTGCAGCAGATGTTCGATGCAACGCATTTCGTTGATCGCCTGATCTTCGTTTGATTTGGCGCAGTACGCCGTTTTGTATTCATACAAGCCTGGTGACAGTACCAGCCCTGCGGTAGGGGCTGTAGACGCTTAGCAACACCTGTGCGCTATGCTGCTCGTCATCTTTTTTACGCCACAGGCGAATGACCCCCTGATCGGCCACCAAGCCGCTGGCAGTAAAGCGGGGGATATAGGGATGGAAGTTGCAGGCACTCGGGCAGACAGCGATGCCTGCAGCCACGAGCATCTGGCGAATAAACAAAAGGGGGCAATGTTGCCCCTCTGTTAAATCTTTTCACCAAACTACTTCACTGCGTCTTTTAGTGCCTTGCCAGAAACGAACGCAGGCATGTTGGCAGCAGCGATTTTAATTTCTTTCCCAGTTTGTGGGTTGCGACCAGTGCGCTCGCTACGATGGTTTACTTTGAAAGTTCCGAAACCAACCAATTGTACTGCATCACCTTCTTTCAGAGATTCAGTAATAGCAACCAAAGTGGATTCCAGAGCCAGCTTAGCTTGTGCCTTGGAAAGGTCAGCCTTATCCGCGATTACATCAATCAGTTGAGTCTTGTTCATAAGTTATCCTTACAGTGTATTTATCGTTTGCAAAGCACCGAGTGCGACGGATATGCTGATTGACAGTACTTTCCTGCATACACGCACCGATGGCCACTTTTTTCAATGCCCCTTCCAAATGTAGACCAGACTGGGTGGGGATGTGAAGCTTTAAAACATGACAAATCAGACGTTAAATCACGTTTTTTTGCCTTATTACGCCAAATTCACCCCAATATTGCTTATTGCGGCTTCTCGGAGGTCATATCGCAACCCTTTGATCATATACAAATTACGCTCTTCACAATCGGCCAACAGACGAAAAGCTTCCCATTGGATGTCCCATTCTTCCGCTATCGCAGGCAAAACTTTTAACTCATCGTCTGTCATTTCTCTACCGGCCTGCGTCATTTCTAGCATCGCCACGGTACGAATTGACGTTTCGCTGATGGTGATGGCGTGCTCCAGCGTTTCCCCGCTGAGACGTGAATGGATCAATTCCCCTAATGCGATACAAGCGTCGATCGCTGGGTAAACACCATAAATATCGTAATCTTCTGCGGAGGGTATCGCCTGTTCCAACTTCTCTAGCTGACTATCAAAGTTGACCTTGGCATCCTTGACAACCAACGTCTCCCAGACCAAATCCAGAATGCGGCGGTAAATTGCCGGATCGCTGAACGCGGTTTGCTGACAGAACATCTGGTAATTTGGATACATACGCTCACATAAACTCGCCATAAAGGTCAAATGTTGCCAGTTTTCCAACCTTTCCAGACGTAGATGAATCGGGTTACGTAGCATTATTTACTCTCTTACGCGTTAATTGCCCCGCAGTGTACCCGAAATCGCTCATTGCAACATCTCTAGATGCTGCTTTAGCCAGTGCTGGAAGGCTGGGCGACGAGAAGCGATGGCATCGGCCCAGCGCGTGGGTTCCAGTATGCGGTAGCCCGCCATGCAGCGTTGCACCCAAGACAATGCGCTGTCAACGCTGATGCGGTGACCAGTGGCGATAAAAAGCGGATTGCAACGCGCCATACCCACCCCAACTGTTCCCTCTTGTCTTCCAGCGGGGAAAACTCGCCGCACCGCCGCTTTTTGGCCACGCCTATGGTTGGCACATCGAGCAGCAGGCCGAAATGGCTGGCCACCCCCAGACGGCGCGGGTGCGAGATGCCGTGCCCATCGACGAAGATCCGATCGGGTTTTTGCCGCAGTTGCTGCCAAGCGGCTAGTAACGCGGGGGATTCGCGAAACGACAAGAAACCAGGAATATAGGGCATGGTAGTGGCAATGCGGACGACCTGATATTCCACCAGTTCCAGCGACGGATAGCGCAGAATAGCAATAGCTGCGCGTGTTACTGCTCTTTCCCGCTGAAAGCCCACATCTGCACCAGCGATAAGCGCTGGCGGATCAACCAAAAGTTATCGTAGCGAATGATTTCAGCGGCGCGCCATCGCTGCTCAGCACGTAGTGCTTTGGTATCTATCACGTCCAATCCTTAACAATGGTATTTCGCCGACTGAGCATGAACCGCCTCAACGAACGCGCCAGCGTTGGTCGGCGGCACGTCCTGATGAATGCCGTGGCCCAAGTTGAACACATGGCCTTCACCATGGCCGAAGCCAGCTAAAATGGTTTCCACTTCTTGGCCGATGCGTTCCGGCGTGGCATAGAGCATCGATGGGTCCATATTGCCTTGTAGCGCCACTTTATCGCCCACGCAGCGGCGCGCATCGGCAATATCTGTGGCCCAGTCCAAGCCCAACGCATCGCAACCGCTGGATGCCATTGCTTCCAGCCACTGGCCGCCACCCTTGGTGAACAATGTGACAGGCACTCGGCGGCCATCGTTTTCACGCAGCAGGCCGTCGACGATCTTGTGCATATAGTGCAGTGAGAACTCACGGTAATCACGGCCAGTCAATACGCCGCCCCAAGTGTCAAACACCATCACCGACTGCGCACCAGCCTTGATCTGGGCGTTGAGATACAGGATCACGCTGTCCGCCAGCTTATCGAGCAGTAGGTGTAACGTGGCTGGTTCGGCGTACATCATCTTCTTCAGCTTGGTAAACGCCTTGCTGCTACCGCCTTCTACCATGTAAGTCGCCAGCGTCCACGGGCTACCGGAAAAGCCGATCAATGGCACTTCGCCCTTCAGTTCACGGCGGATGGTACGCACGGCATTCATCACGTACCCTAATTCCACTTCCGGATCGAATAGCGGCAATTTGTCTACATCGGCGCGGCTGGCAATCGTGGAAGAAAAGCGCGGACCTTCGCCGGTTTCGAAATACAGCCCAAGCCCCATGGCATCGGGAATGGTGAGAATATCGGAGAATAGAATTGCGGCATCCAGCGCATAACGGCGTAGCGGTTGCAGCGTTACCTCACAGGCCAACTCCGCGTTCTTGCAAAGTGACATAAAATCACCGGCCTTGGCGCGGGTCGCCTTGTACTCTGGCAAATAACGACCAGCCTGGCGCATCATCCATACGGGGGTCACATCGACCGGCTGACACAACAGCGCACGCAGGTAACGATCGTTCTTCAACTCATTCATTTATGAGGCTCCCTTAATCATCTACCCACCATTGTACATTATTCTGCACATCACGGTGCCACGCTTGGGCATGCCGATAGATTTCATGCCTTGCAATATACTGAGGATAAGCTTGTAGTTTTTATTCTCCCTCCTAATAATGGGGCATCTTGTCGGAGTGCCTAGCGCCTGATTTATTCAACAAATTGGCCGGGCTGAGACCGTTAGTTCGGGATCCGCGGAACCTGATCGGGTTAGTACCCGCGAAGGCAACAAGAGTAATCTACAGCCACATGCAGGATTTCTCCCGATTTGGAATGCTCCTGCCGCTCCGACCAACATCATTACTCCTTACGAACTCCAGGCAAGCAACTTTCCCAACCCAACACACTGTAAGGAAATTGCTATGTCTAACGTTAAGAACCCCAGCCCCCGTAAAGCGCAACGCGAAGCCGCCCAGCAGTTTATCGATACCCTGCAAGGGATGGCTTTTCCCAATTCACGCCGTATCTATCTGCAAGGCTCGCGCAGCGACGTACAGGTGCCGATGAGCGAAATCCAGCTCAGCCCAACATTGATCAGTAATAACACGGATACCCCGCAGTACCAGCAGAACTAAGCCATTCCGGTGTATGACACTGCTGGCCCCTACTACGGTGACCCGCTAGCACCGCTGACGTGCACGCTGGCCTGCCAAACTGCGCGCAGGCTGGCAAGTCGTGACCTAATTGCACTATGCCCGCACCGGCATTGTCACCCCGGGAGATGGTGTTTATCGCCATCCGCGATATGGGGCGTAATCGCATCCGCAGCGAGGTGCTGTGCCAGCAACATCCCGGCCAAAGTTGGGGGGCAAATTTGCCGGAAAACATTACGCCAGAGTTCGTACGTCAGGAAGTAGCCGCTGGCCGTGCCATCATTCCTGCCAATATCAACCACCCGGAATCAGAACCGATGATCATAGGCCGCAATTTTCTGGTGAAGGTCAACACCAACATCGGCAATTCGATGGTGAGTTCATCAATCGAAGAAGAAGTGGAGAAACTGGTATGCTCTACCCCCGTTGTGGCGCAGATACCGTGATGGATCTATCTACTGGCCGCTAAATCCACGAAACTCTCGAATGGGTTCCGCGTAACAGTCCGGTGCCTATTGGTACGGTACCGATCTATTAGGCTTTGGAGAAAGTCAACGGCATAGCGGAAAACCTAACCTGGAAGATATTCCGCGATACGCTGCTGGAGCAGGCGGAGCAAGGGGTTGATTACTTTACTATTCACGCCGGGATGCTGCTGCGCTATGTGCCGATGACCGCCAAAAGTTTGACCGGCATCGTCTCGTGTGGCGGGTCGATCATGGCGAAATGGTGTCTGTCACATCATAAGGAAAATTTCCTGTATCAGAATTTCCGTGAGATCTGCGCCGCCTATGACGTTTCGCTATCGCTCGGCGATGGCCTGCCTCCAGGTTCGATTCAGGACGCCAACGATGAAGCGCAATTCGCTGAGCTGTACACCCTGGGCGAACTGACCAGAATAGCCTGGGAATACGATGTACAGGTGATGATTGAAGGCCCCGGACATGTCCCGATGCAGATGATCCGCCTCAATATGAACGAAGAGCTATAGCACTTCCACCAAGCGCCATTCTTTACCCTCGGCCCATTGACCACCGATATCGCTCCCGGCTATGACCACTTCACCTCCGGCATCGGTGCAGCGATGATCGGCTAGTTCGGCTGCGCTATGCTGTGCTACGTCACGCCAAAAGAGCACATCGGTCTGCCGAACAAAGAAGACGTAAAACAAGGGTTAATCACATATAAGATCGCCGCCCACACCGCCGATCTGGCCAAGGGGCATCCGGGCGCGCAAATCCGCGACAACGCCATGTCCAAAGCCCGCTTCGAATTCCGTTGGTAAGATCAGTTCAACCTGGTGCTTGATCCTGACACTGCCCGTGCCTACCACGATGAAACCCTGCCAAAGGTATCCGCTAAGGTAGCCCATATCTGTTCCATGTGCGGCCCGAAGTTCTGCTCCATGAAAATCTCGCAGGAGGTGCGCTATTATGCCGCAGCTCAGGAGGTTGCCCAACCGATCGAAGTACAGTTAAGCGGCATGGAGAGTTCCCCGACACGCCACCCAAATTGGGATTGTACCCAGTGGTCAACAGCGTTGAATGGATCGCCCGTCTGCTAGATGCTAGCGTCACTACGCTTCAACTACGCATTAAGGATCTGCCGAGTGAACAGGTGGAAGAGGATACCGCCACTGCCATCGCTTTGGGTAAGCAATATCGGGCGCGGTTGTTCATCAATGATTACTGGTAACTGGCGATCAAACACCGTGCCTATGGTTTACACCTCGGCCAGGAAGATTTGGATAGCGCCGATTTGCTGGCCATTCATCGTGCTGGGCTGCGGCTGGGTTATCTACCCATGATGACGCCGAGCTGGCGCGCTCTATTGCGCTAAAACCCTCGTATATCGCATTGGGGCACATCTTTTGCGACCCAGACCAAAAACATGCCCTCAACGCCACAGGGATAGAGCGCGCTAAAACGCCATATCAGCCAGGCTGCCTGGATACCTGACGGTAGCGATCGGTGGGATCAACCTCGACCGCGTGCCAGCAGCGTTGGCAGCGTGGCGGTAGTGAGTGCCATTACCAAGGCACCGGATTGGCGCGCGGCTTCAGCTGAGTTGTTGCGGATGATTGAGGGCGGGGTGTCTGATGCTTAACGATCAAGAATTCCTACGCTACAGCCGCCAGTTGTTACTGGAGGACATCGGCCCAGAAGGTCAGGAAAAGCTCAAACGCGCGACGGTACTGATCGTCGGCCTAGGGGAGCTAGGTTCCCCGGCATCATTGTATCTAGCTGCTGCTGGCGTTGGTACGCTGCTGTTAGCCGACAATGACAAGCTGCACGTCACTAACCTGCAACGCCAGATCCTCTACAACAGTACTGACACCGTTAAAGGCAAAGCCGTACTGGCACAACGTCAGTTACAAGCGCTGAACCCACTAGTAAAATCCATTCCGCTGGCACAAAGGCTAGAGGGGCAGCTGTTACACCTGCTTATACCCTGAACAAACCGAGCCACAGCGTAGCTGCCGCACCGTGGGCGTACTTGGGGCCCGGTAGTTGGAGTGATCGGCACCTTGCAGGCGTTGGAAGCCATCCAAACGTTAGCAGGCGTGCCTTCAGCGCTCAGCGGCAAGCTGCGCCTGTTCGACGATAAACAGCAAAACTGGAGTACTCTACAGCTCAGCCAAGCCAGTGACTGCCCGATATGCAGAGGCTAGATATGAAGATCTTACTCAATGATCAGCCGCTGGAGCTGACACAGCCGCTCAGTGTTACCGCCCTACTTGAGCAACTGGAACGCTACCAGCCGGGTAGCGCTTTAGCGATCAATCAAACCATCATCCCATGCACCGACTAGCCTTACCATCTGGTACAGGACGGCGATGATATCCTTCTGTTTCAAGCGATTGCTGGAGGCTGACATGCTGAAAATCGCCGAAACTACCTTTACCTCAGGCCTATTCACCGGCACAGGCAAGTTCGCTACCCCGGCGCTCATGCTGTAAGCTCTGCGCGCCTCAGGATCACAGTTGGTGACCCTAGCCATTAAACGCGTCGATCTGCGCGGCGGTAATGACACCATATTGGCACCGCTTCAGCAGTTGGGTGTGCATCTGCTGCCCAATACTTCCGGTGCTAAAACCGCAGACGAAGCGGTATTCGACGCCCGGCTGGCGCGTGAAGCGCTCGGCACCCACTGGGTAAAACTTGAGATCCATCCCGATGTAAAATACCTGCTGCCAGACGCGATCTAGACACTGAAAGCGGCAGAAACCCTGGTGAAAGACGGCTTTGTGGTGCTGCCTTACTCCAGTGTCGATCAGTTGCTGTGCAAGCAGTTGGAAGAAGTAGGCTGTGCGGCAGTAATGCCACTTGGCGCGCCTATCGGCTCTAACCGTGGCCTGCGCACCCGTGACTTCATTGAGATCATTATCGAACAGGCTAGAGTACCTATCGTCATTGATGCCGGTATTGGTGCACCAAGCCACGCGCTGGCAGCGATGGAGCTGGGGGCCGATGCGCTGATCGTGAATACTGCCATCGCTGTAGCACGCGATCCGGTACAAATGGCGTTGGCGTTTCGTTTGGCGCTGGACGCCCGTGAACTAGCACGTCAGGCCGGACTAGGTAGCAGCCAGCGTCACGCTGTCGCTTCCAGCCCGCTGACCGCATTTCTCAGCCAGTCTGAGGAAACACCGTAATGGCCGATGACTTCCGTAACCACTGGCAACAATTGAATTGGTACGACCTTTCGCTACGTATCAACAGCAAAACTGCATGCGACGTGGAGGAGCAGGCTCTGAGCGTAGACAATCTGACGCGCGAAAACTTTATGGAGCTGCTTTCTCCCGCCGCCACTTATCTTGAGCCGTTGGCTCAGCGCGCGAAGCAGTTGACGCGACAGCGCTTTGGCCATGTATTCAGCTTCTACGTGCCGCTATATCTGTCCAATCTGTGCGCCAACAACTGTACTTACTGTGGCTTTTCTATGAGCAATCGCATGAAGCGCAAAACGCTGGACGCGGCAGAAATAGAACGTGAATGCCTGGCCATCAAGGCGCTGGGTTTTGAACACCTTCTGTTGGTCACCAGTGAGCATCAGGCCAAAGTCGGCATGAACTATTTCCGCCAGTATATCCGGGCGATCAGCACCCATTTCAGTTCACTGATGATGGAAGTTCAGCCGCTGACCCAGCAAGAATATGCCGAGTTGAAAACGCTAGCGCTGGTCGGTGGTAGCTTGTCATACTTTTCCACCGTGTGTTGTCTCCGGTAACGCGCTGGTTCGCCACCGCTTGATTTCGCTCTGCATAGTCTGCCGACCAATAACGGGCTCCGCTTCTGGGCGGTATTAACGCCTTGAGCTTCTTGCCCCTTAACTCATCATGACTCACTCGCGTATCCTAAGCCCGATCCGCCGAGGCGACTTTGATTTTACGGTACCTCTGGCAGATAGTACCAGGCGTGAAGTGCCGTTTCATCCACCTAGAAAGTGAGTGAACCCCGAGTGATAATGGCGTTGTTATAATCCTTCCAGTTGGTGATGTTGAACTTTTTCTGGGCCACGGAATGTCGCTATGTTGACAGAAGGAGAGTGATCTGATCCTCGTGCCGGCCAAATGTTCGATTTATTCAACAACGCCCTGCTACACGAGAAAAAATGCAAATTCTGCAAAGGAAATAATAGGCTGTCTCCCATGTGTCCAGCAGCCGCGCTCACAGGCAATTGCCGGTAATCATGCCCGATTAGCCCTGTTCAGATGCTTTAGCAATAGCATTGCTACTAATCAACCAAACGCCAAACAGAATTAACAGCACCCCCAAAGATTTCAGCACACTTGAGGATTCGTTAAACCACGGTAACATCACCGCCGCCAAATAAACCAGCGCATAACTGAGGCTCAGCAAAGGATAAGCACGGCTAAGTGAAATATTACGCAGCACAAAGAACCAGCACAGCATCGATAGCGCATAACCAAAGATACCGCCACTCACCACCAATAGCGGCAACTCGTACTCACTTAGTAACGCTGGTGTGAGGCTGGCAAAGGAGAGTAGTGGAATTTGTGCCATGCCCCACTTCATCAACAACTGCGCCAGCGTCACCAGCAGCACGCTGGCGGCTCCCCAGAAATATCCCCTCATGATGGGTGCACGCTCATCAGCAAGATCCCCAGCATAATCGAGACTACGCCACACCAATGGCGTACAGTGGTAGCTTCATCAAACAACCAGCTCGCTGCCAGTGTCACCAGCCCCAGGTTGAGGCTGAGCAGTGGGTAAGCCAGGCTGATCGCCAGATGCTGCAACACCTTGAGCCATACCACTATGCCGAGCACCAGCAGTAATCCTGCCAATGCCAGCCAGCACAGAGTCTTCTTCAGCCGCACCTCAGCAGGTAGTTGCCAGCAGTGCACCGCCTGTTTCTGACATAGCTGCCCACCACAAGTGAGCAAGCTAACCACTATCACTAACAGAAAACCAATCATAGCTGCTGTTTGTACCAAACCAATGCCAGGCGATTCATTACCTGAACCTTATCGGCCGCAGGCAGGTGCTGTTGTTCAAGGCTTTCTCCGCGTGAAAACTGCAAAACCAACGACAGATTTCCCTGCTTACGCGCCTGTGACAACCACTGTGGGAAGCTGGCATCGCTGATAAAATGACCTTTGGCATCTGGATATTCCAAGCCGTAGGCGACCTCCCCTTTGTGGCTGAACATCAGTACGTCGCTGCGCTTTAGTTCCCAGGCCAAGCCAGCGGCCAGACCCACGCTGTCGGTCAGCACGTATTGGCTGTGCTCCAGCTCTGCCCTGTTAGCGCGAATAAAACTCTGCGGTAACTTCGAATCGGTCACCTGTTGCGGAATGGCATAACCGATCAGCAGACACAGTAGCAGCGGGCAAGCCGCTGCCCAGCGCCACCGCTGAACTTTGTCGCTTGCGGAAACAATCGCGAACAGCAGCCAGCCGCCAAAAGCGACAATACCAATCACACCTTTCTGCCATTCTTGAGGGCTAAACAACTGCACCTTGGGAAACAGGCCAAGGCCCAGCAGCAGCACTACCATGCCAATCAGACCAAACAGCCCGTTCAACAGTGCGTTGACCTTGAATACTTTTCTGCGCAGCGCCTTGGCAGCATCCTCCGCATAGGCAGCCATCAATAGTGCCAACGGTGCCATGCACGGCAGAATGTAGGTCGGTAGCTTGCCATTGGCAACGCTGAAGAAGATCAGGGGCATCATTACCCAACTGAGCAGGAAGAACAGTTCTGGTCGCTGCTCCCGTTCGCGCCAACCTTTGAGCAACGCTCCCGGCAGCAATGCCAGCCACGGCAACACCACCGCCATTAAAATCGGCAAATAATACCAGAACGGTGCTTTGTGTTGAGCATTATCCTCAGCGAAGCGCTGGATATGTTCTACCCAGAAGAAATAATTCCAGAAGTCTGGCTCTCGCTGGGCGATAGCCAGCGCCCAAGGTAGACTGAGTAATAGCGCCACCAAGATCGCTACCGGCCCAAAGAGCAACAGATCTTTGATGCGCCGCTGTTGGATCACTACCGGGATCACCGCAATCACTGGCACTGCCAGCGCTAGGAATCCTTTGGTCATAAAGCCCATACCGCAGGCTAACCCAAGCAGCGCGTAGCCGCCTAGCTTACCTTTGGCTGAGGTCGCTTTCAGCGTCAGATAATAACTGACCATCGCCGCTGTCAGCCACACGGTAATCATCGGATCGAGCACGCTGTAGGTGCCGATGCTGAATACCAACACAATCGATAAGAAAATTAATACTGATAGGTAGGCGCGATGCGTATCGCGCCACATAAGCTTCGCCAGAGCAAATATCAACAGGGCTGTTATTCCGGTACTAAATACTGAAGCGAAACGCACCGCAAAATTATTGTCGCCGAATAGCCATTGGCTGATGTTATTGAACCAGTATCCGGCTACCGGCTTTTCAAAATAGCGCAACCCCAACAGGTGCGGTACCCCCCAATCACCACGTTGCAGCATTTCACGGCTGATTTCGGCGTAGCGGGTTTCATCCGGCTGCCACAACAGACGGTCATTTAGCGGAATTAAATAAGCCAGAGTAAAAAAAATGGCCAGCAATGTTGCCCATTTTTCTTTCAGCACCTTCATCAATCTTCCTTTACTTCAGTTTGACATCCCAACCAACCTTCGCGGCCAGGGAAATAAGTACGCTTAATGTGGCCCAATGGCAATGATGCTAAATCTTGTGGCAGCATCTCGCTCAGCGGACAGAATTTAATACCCTGCTGCTGCGCCCGCTGCAATAACTGTTCAAACATCGCCGCCCGCGCCATCCCTTCCACTTCGGTATGAATGGTGTATACCGGCACGCCGCGATCATTTTCGAGCGCCTTCAGGATGTAGTCGTTAAAGCCAGCCATACTGACTTCGCTACCAATCACTTCATCAAAAGTGGGCAGCGTGACAGGAATTTGCACCGTACCTAGTCGGTTGTTGCTCAGTACCGGTCTAAATGGGTAAGTACCTCGACAATCGCTGTTATAGTGGAAACCGAAGCGCTGTTTCACCTCCAGTACCCGTTTATCAGCCCGCCATCCCGCCACGGCGGAACATTTCACCGGCTGTTTGGTGCTGGCGCTCAAAGCATCAACGCCCAGTTGGATCTGTTGTGTCAACTGGGCCTCAGACCAACGACCAGCATTAGCCTGCCAGCCTTGATGATCCCAGGCATGTAGCCCCACTTCATGACCGGCCTCAGCAGTGCGCTTGATTAATGGCCCTAACGCACGTGAGATATTGCGCCCAGGCCAGGCGGTACCAGCCAAAAGAATATCCCAGCCATACAGTGCAGCTGCGTTCGAACGCAGCATTTTCCACAGGAACTGTGGACGTAAAAGGCGCCAAAGATGACGCCCCATATTGTCCGGTCCAACGCTGAAGAAGAAACTGGCCTGTATATGATACTGCTCAAACAGATCCAGCAACTGCGGCACCCCATTTCGGGTGCCGCTGAAGGTATCTACATCAACCCGCAGACCGACTTTCTTCATGCACCGTTGCCCTCTTGAACGGTGGAGCGCAAGAAGTAATCCAACGTATGTGTAACGGTTTGTTTCATTTCAATCGTTGGCTGCCAGCCCAGCAGACGCCGAGCATTTTTGATACTCGGCGTCCGGTGTTCAACGTCCTGATAACCTTTACCGTAGTAGCTACTACTTTCAATATCTTTGAAACCGGCGAACGGCGGGAAATGATCGCGCAGCGGATGGCGGTTGAAGCTATCTAGCAGCATTTCCGCCAGTTCACGGATGCTCGCTTCATTGCTCGGGTTGCCGATATTGATGATCTGGCCGTCACAAAATTCATCACAGTTTTCGATAATGCGAAATAACGCTTCAATGCCGTCATTAATATCGGTGAAACAGCGCTTTTGCGCCCCACCATCCATCAGCTTAATTGGCGAGCCTTCCACCAGGTTGAGGATCAGCTGGGTAATAGCGCGTGAAGAACCGATGCGCGCGGCATCCAGGCTGTCCAAACGCGGCCCCATCCAGTTAAATGGACGGAACAGAGTGAATCTCAGCCCTTCTTTGCTTCCGTAAGCCCAGATGACCCGATCCAGTAATTGCTTAGATACCGAATAGATCCAACGTTGTTTATTGATCGGCCCGACGATCAAGCGTGAATGGTCTTCGTCAAATTCTTTGTCATCGCACATGCCGTACACCTCAGAGGTGGACGGGAAGATGATGCGCTTGTTGTATTTCACGCAGTCGCGGACGATTTTCAGGTTTTCTTCAAAATCCAGCTCAAATACACGCAGTGGGTTGCGTGTGTACTCTATCGGCGTGGCGATCGCCACCAGCGGCAACACGATATCACATTTCTTGATATGGTACTCGATCCACTCCGAGTGAATGCTAATATCCCCTTCCACAAAGTGGAAACGTGGGTTATCTAGGAAGCGGCGGATGGCGTCGGAGCCGATATCCAAGCCATAGATATCGTAACAATCATCGCGCAGCAGGCGCTCAGTCAGGTGGTTGCCGATAAAGCCGTTAACACCTAGGATCAATACGCGGGTACGACGTTCCATCACCGTATTAGGCTTGGCAGCAAGGCGTACATCGGTGACGATGCCCATTTCATCGGCCAGCCGACTACCCTGTACGTAAAGGCCGTTTTCGTTCTGACCAGCGACGATTTCCAACACACCCTTACCACAGGCAATAGTCAATGGAGAAGCACTCAGCACCGTCCCAGGATTTTTATCATGCTGAATGTCCAGCACGCAGGAACGCCAGATGATTAGCTTGCGCTGGCCGATATAACTAAACGCGCCTGGGTAAGGTTCGGTAACCGCGCGCACCAGATTATTGATTTCCTGAGCCGATTTGTGCCACAGGATCTCGCCGTCAGCGGCAGTGCGTCGCCCAAAATAGCTGGCTTCGGCTTCGTTTTGGGCTGTGAAGGTGGCTGTGCCGTTTTCCAACTTAGGCAATTCCTCTTTCAGCAGCTCTTGTGCTGCTTCCAGCACCTTTTTATGCAACGTAATGGCCGTATCATCTGCGGCGATTGCCACTTTGTGTTGACCGACGATATCTCCAGCATCAGGACGCTTGACCATTTTATGCAGCGTAGCACCGGTTTCGCTTTCACCATTCACCAATACCCAGTTTATCGGCGCAAGGCCACGATAACATGGCAGCAGTGAACCATGCAGGTTAAAACTACCCTGAGGTGCCAAAGACAGGATCTCATCGCTTAGCAACTTACGGTAATAAAAAGAGAAAATCACATCCGGTTGCAACTGACGAATGCGATCAGCCCACAGTGGATGGTTCACATCTTCCGGTGCATAAACCGGCAGTTCCAACTCAGCACCAAGATGCGCAACGGAGGAGAAGAAGTTGTTCTCACCAGAATCGTCGGTATGTGTGAATACAGCCTGCACATCATAACCAGCCTCAGTCAACGCTTGCAAACCTGCACAACCGATATCATGGTAAGCAAAGACAATAGCTTTCATCATTCTTCTTCCTGAATTTTGTGGATCTGCTGTTCACCAACCACTTTCTGAACGAAATAACGCGGACGAGCGCGCACATCGGTATAGATACGGCCGATGTATTCACCCAGCAGACCCATACCAACAAACTGGGCACCGATAAAGGTAAACAATACCGCGAATAGGGTGAACACCCCACCCGCTGCCCATTCAGGACCCAGCAGCAGGCGCAACGCTATCAGCACCAGTGCCAGTACAAAACCAGAAAGCGCCACTACACTGCCTACAACGCTGAGCAAGCGCAGCGGTGTGGTCGTCAAGCAGGTAACCAAATCATACATCAGGTTGATCAGCTTCATCAGGCTGTATTTGGAATCGCCAAACTCGCGTTCGGCATGGCGCACGTTAATTTCGGTAGTGCGTCTGGCGAAGGTGTTTGCCAGGATAGGTATAAAGGTGCTGCGTTCATGGCAGTGCAGCATTGCCTCAGTGATATGACGGCGATAGGCTCGCAGCATGCAGCCGTAGTCCCCCATCGATTTGCCGGTGGCACGCTGAATCATCATGTTGATGACGTGGGATGCGCTTTTACGGAACCATGAGTCCTGACGATTGGCGCGCACTGTGCCCACTAAGTCATACCCTTCTTCCGCTACGCTGACTAGCCGTGGGATCTCTTCCGGCGGGTTTTGTAGATCAGCATCCAGCGTGATGATCAGATCACCAGTCACTTGGTTGAAACCGGCCATTATCGCTGAGTGTTGGCCGTAGTTACGATTTAACAGTACGGCAATCACCTGCCTTTCCGGCTGTTGCGCAGCGGCAGTCAGTATCTCGGCAGAGCTATCGCTGCTACCATCGTCAACCAGGATGATTTCATAGGGTTGCGTTAATTGCTTACAGGCAGCAGTGGTACGTTCAAGCAGGGCAGGCAGGCTTTCCTGCTCGTTGTATACAGGTATGACCACAGACACTTTTTTTATTGGTTCAATACAAGACACGTAATGGCTCCACAACAGAAAATAAGGCTTTGACCACGCGATCAACATCAGCATCGGTCATACTAGGGAATAACGGTAAAGTGCACAAACGCGCTGAATTCCATTCAGTGTTTGGCAACGACAGTAGCGGATAACGCTCACGATAATACTTCTGGGTGTGCGCGGCGCGGAAATGCAGGCCAGTGTCAATCCCCACGTCTTTTAGGCGCTCCATCAGGAGGTCACGGTCAATACCACAGAGCCCAACGTCGACACGTACCATAAACAGGTGCCAGGCGTGATCGTGCGGGTAGGCCGGCAGTCCCAGAGGCAAGAACGGTGAACCTTCAAGCGCTTGCAAGTAACGTTTCGCCAGCACCTGCCGACGAGCATTCAACTGAGGCAAACGCGCCAGTTGTACCACGGCTATCGCCGCATGAATATCGGAAAGATTATATTTATAGCCCGGCTCCACCACTTCAGCCTGTGGCCGACGCCCCAATTGCTGGCGGTCAAAGGCGTCCACAGCCAGACCATGGAACTTCAGGCAGCGCAGACGATCCGCTAGTGCATCGTCATCGGTGGCGATCAAGCCTCCCTCAGCACAGGTCAGGTTCTTGATCGCGTGAAAAGAAAAAATTGCCGTACCGCGCGCCCCGACCCACTCACCGTTGTAACGAGCACCTACCGCATGGGCGGCATCTTCGATTAACGGGATATTATGGCGTTCCGCTACAGCACGCAGCGCATCCATCTGTAATGGTGCGCCAGCATGGTGTACCGGGATGATAGCTTTAGTTTTTGCCGTGATGGCAGCTTCAACAGCGGCAGCGTTGACCATCAGCGTTTCACGGTCAACATCAATCATGACCGGCGTAGCGCCGAGCAATTCGATCATATTAAGGGTGGAAACCCAGGTTTGCGAGGGGGTAATAACTTCATCGCCTAGCTTGATGCCCAGTGCCATCAAGGTGATGTGCATTCCCGCAGTAGCGGAACAGACGGCAACCGCATGCTTACATCCGAAGGTAGAACAGAACTTACTTTCCAACATCTGATTTTGCGGCCCTGTGGTGATCCAACCAGAACGTAGTACCTTTTCTACTGCCGCGATTTCTTCATCGCTGATAGCGGGACGCGAGAAAGGTAAAAATTGATCCATAGTTAACCCCAGACGTATCGAGCTTATTTTGGTGACACTGTATATCTCTTTTATTTAACTGGTATTAAACGCTAGAGAAAATCGTTTCCGATGGGCTATATAACCGCAGGTTTAACGCAACCTTAAGATATAAATTGTTATCAGTTAGATTTTCTGACAGAAGGAACCGTCACCTTACTATTTAAACTTGATATTAAAAATAATTTATCTTAGTCATTAATAACTATTTACTTGTTCTCTTTGCAACGAAGACAGCCTAGCATGGCATCAATGGTTTTCAAGAAAAATAGATGAAAAAGAATCCTGGCCTGTCGTTATCCGGCCATCCTACCTATACCGGTATATTCAGGGTTGGCTATGAAAAAGGCCGCTTTTGCAGCCTTTTGGGTTTCACATCACCTACTCTTTTGGGCTAGCGTTCTCAACCCGGCTTTTCAGCTTCTGACCCGGACGGAAGGTGACCACGCGACGCGCCGTGATCGGAATGTCTTCGCCGGTCTTGGGGTTACGCCCCGGACGTTGGTTCTTGTCACGCAGATCAAAGTTGCCAAAACCTGACAATTTCACCTGTTCGCCGCTCTCAAGAGCCCGGCGAACCTCTTCAAAAAAAAGTTCTACTAGATCTTTAGCATCCCGTTTGCTAAGCCCAAGCTTTTCAGACAGGTATTCTGACATTTCAGCTTTAGTAAGCGCCATAGATTCAATCCCTCAAGGATGCTTGGAATCGCTGTCTTAAAGCCTCTACACATTTTGTAACGGTAGCGGCTATCTCCTCTTCTTCAAGTGTACAAGCTGTGTCCTGCAATATCAGACTGATAGCCAGGCTCTTATAACCCTCTGCTACGCCCTTACCACGGTACACATCAAACAAGTCTACGTCAACTACCTGATTTACGCCAACTTTTTTACACTCTGCCAATATATCTGCTGCGGCGACGTTTTCAGCCACCACTACAGCGATATCACGGCGGTTTGCCGGGAAGCGAGAAATCTCCCGCGCCTGAGGCAGGGCGCGCCTTGCGACCTTGTCCCATAGCAATTCGAACACCAGGGTGCGGCCATTAAGATCCAGTTTACGCTCCAGTTCTGGATGAACCACACCAATGTAACCTACGCATTCGCCGTGTAAATAAATTGCCGCACTTTGCCCTGGATGCAGCGCTGGATTGGCCACCGCCCAGAACTGAATTTCGGATAATTTACCAGTCAACTCAAGGACAGATTCCAGTTCCCCTTTTAAATCATAGAAATCGACTGGCTTACACGCCAAATCCCAGTGCTTGTCGTGGGTATAGCCAGCGATAACCCCCGCCAGCATGACATCCTGGCGGATACCCAAATTTGCCGAAGTATCAGGCACAAAGCGCAGGCCGCTTTCGAACAGGCGCAGGCGAGTTTGCTGGCGGTTCTGGTTATATACCACCGCAGAAAGCAGGCCAGTCCACAACGATAGTCGCATCGCTGACATGTCAGCCGAGATTGGGCTAGGTAGGATCAGTGCTTCCTCGCCAGGGTGCAGTAAAGCCTGCACTTTAGGATCGACAAAGCTGTAGGTGATCGCTTCCTGAAAACCGTGATCAACCAGCAGGGTCTTTACACGTTCCAGTGTCAGATCAGCCTCAGGGTGTTTAATCATCACCAGATCGGCGCGCACCGGCACGTCTGGGATGTTGTTGTAGCCGTAAACACGTACTACTTCTTCAACCAGATCTTCTTCAATTTTCATGTCGAAACGCCAACTTGGAGCAACCGCCAACCAGGTGTCGCCTTGATCGGTAACCTGGCAACCAAGGCGACGCAGAATATCGCTGACCTGATCGCTCGGCACCACATGGCCGAGCAGGCGATCCAGCTTCTTGCGGTGCAATTGAATAGTCGTACGCTTGGGCAGTTCATTTTCATCAGTGACATCAATCACTGGGCCAGCCTGGCCACCACAAATGTCAATCAGCAGGCGGGTGGCACGCTCCATCGCTTGGTATTGCAGCGCGGGGTCCACGCCACGCTCATAGCGATGAGAAGCATCGGTGTGCAGACCCTGGCGACGTGCACGGCCAGTGATCGACAGCGGGTTGAAGAAGGCACACTCCAGCAGCACGTCCTGAGTCTCATCATTTACCCCGGAATACTCGCCGCCGAAGATCCCCCCCATTGCCAGCGCTTTATGATGATCGGCGATCACTAAGGTGTCAGCATGCAATTTGACTTCGTTGCCATCCAGTAACGTCAAGGCCTCCCCTTCTTCGGCCATGCGCACCACGATGCCGCCTTCGATGCGGTTCAGATCAAAGGCATGCATCGGCTGGCCAAGCTCCAGCAATACGTAGTTGGTGACGTCGACTACCGCATCAATGGAACGAATGCCACAGCGGCGCAGTTTTTCACGCATCCACAACGGGCTGGTAGCCTTGATGTTGATGCCTTTTACCACACGGCCGAGATAACGCGGGCATCCCTTAGGCGCGTCAACACGAATGGGTAGCGTAGTATCAATGGTAGCGACAACAGGACTCATATCCGGTTCGGTCAAGGCCATTTGGTTAAGCACGCTGACATCACGCGCGATGCCGATAATACCCAGGCAGTCGGCGCGGTTTGGCGTGACGCTGATTTCGATGGTGTTGTCATTTAGTTGCAGATAGTCACGGATATCGGTACCGATCGACGCGTCACCTGGCAGTTCGATGATGCCATCATGGTCGTCGGAAATACCCAGTTCGGAAAACGAACATAGCATGCCTTCCGAAAGTTCGCCGCGCAGTCTAATCGCCTTGATTTTGAAGTCACCCGGCAGTGTCGCGCCCACGGTAGCTACTGCCACTTTCAAGCCAGCACGGCAGTTTGGTGTGCCGCAGACAATATCCAGCAAGCGACCGCAGCCAATGTTGACTTTGGTGACGCGCAGTTTGTCGGCGTTAGGATGCTGGCCGCATTCGACCACTTTGCCCACCATTACGCCGTGAAAGGCACCAGCGACCGGTTCCACCCCATCTACTTCCAAGCCTGCCATGGTGATTTGGTCAGATAATGCTTCACTGCTGATGGCCGGGTTTACCCACTCGCGCAACCAGAATTCACTGAATTTCATGTGATATTCCCGCCTTACTTAAACTGTTTGAGGAAACGCAGATCGTTTTCGAAAAACGCCCGTAAATCTGTGACACCGTAGCGCAACATCGTCAGACGCTCCATGCCCATGCCAAAGGCAAAGCCGGAGTAAATTTCCGGATCGATGCCGACATTACGCAGAACGTTCGGATGTACCATGCCGCAACCGAGCACTTCCAGCCACTTGCCATCCTTGCCCATCACGTCAACTTCTGCGGCCGGTTCGGTGAACGGGAAGTAAGACGGACGGAAACGAACCTGTAAATCTGCTTCAAAGAAATTGTTCAAGAAATCGTGCAGCGTTCCCTTTAGATTGGTAAAGCTGATATCTTTATCGACGATCAACCCTTCCATCTGATGGAACATTGGAGTGTGAGTTTGATCGTAGTCGTTACGATAAACACGGCCCGGTGCAATAATACGAATTGGCGGCTTCTGGTTCTTCATGGTGCGAATTTGCACACCAGAAGTCTGGGTACGCAGCAGACGCGTGGCATCGAACCAGAAAGTATCGTGATCGGCACGCGCAGGGTGGTGCCCAGGAATATTCAATGCATCGAAGTTATGATAGTCATCTTCGATTTCCGGCCAGGTGGCCACAGAGAAGCCCAGCTCAGCAAAGAAGGTTGCGATACGATCGATGGTGCGAGTCACCGGATGCAACCCACCGTTTTCCATACGGCGACCCGGTAGAGATACATCAATGGTTTCAGCAGCCAAAAGCTCGTTCAACACTGCGGTTTCCAGTGCTTTTTTACGCGCATTCAACGCATCCTTTACCGCCTGTTTCACCTGATTGATTACCGCACCAGCCGCTGGACGATCTTCTGGTGGCACGTCACGTAGAGACTGCATTTGCAGGGTAAAATAGCCTTTTTTTCCAAAATATTCGACGCGTACCAAATCCAACGAGGCAGAATCCTGGGCATCTTCTATGGCTGCCTTGGCATTGGTAACCCGCTCTGCGAGATGTGGCATTGCTTTCCTCTTCTTTTGGCCGCTATGGCCCTCATTAATTGTAATCGATTATTCGAACACGCCTTTGGTTTATCTTCAAAGACTTTCAAGTCGTAGCTAGCGGGCTAACTCGCGACAAATCGGTCAGTAACCGATTTGAACAGCGCTACGGCTCAACAGCTGAAGAAGATGGCACCCAAAAAAAGAAAAGCCTCCACAAGGGAGGCTTAGGCGCTACTTTTCGTTTCTTTTCTTACGCGCAAGCCTCCTTAAATCAGACGCTAAAGCAAAAAAGAAGCGAAAAATAGCGACATACATGGATTGCGTTACCTTGTCGATGATTACCCACCTGTGCTATAGCTATTGGTCATGAAAGTCAATATTTTTAGCTATAAACGATGAATAAAAGAGGAGGGGCATGCCCCCTCTTTTGACTTTATTACACCAAAGCTGCTTTTGCTTTCTCAACCAGTGTGCTGAAGGCCACTTTGTCGAAGACTGCGATATCAGCCAGGATCTTACGGTCAATTTCAATAGAGGCTTTTTTCAGGCCGTTAATGAATTTGCTGTAAGAGAGACCGCTCTGGCGAGCAGTAGCGTTGATACGTGCAATCCATAGCTGACGGAATTGACGCTTGCGTTGGCGACGGTCACGGTAAGCATACTGACCTGCCTTGATTACCGCCTGGAAGGCAACACGATATACGCGCGAACGGGCACCGTAGTAGCCTTTCGCCTGCTTCATAATTTTCTTGTGACGTGCGCGTGCAATTACACCACGTTTTACGCGAGCCATATGCTCTCTCCTAAAGTCTTATTCTAAATTCAAAAAGATGATTTATGCGTACGGCAGGCACGCGACAACCAGAGCCAGATCGTTTTTAGATACCAAGCCTTTTGGCCGCAGGTGACGTTTACGCTTAGTTGCTTTTTTGGTCAGAATATGACGTAGGTTAGCATGTTTGCGCTTAAAACCACCGCTACCGGTCTTTTTAAAGCGTTTGGCTGCACTACGTACAGTTTTAATCTTTGGCATTTTAATTAAATCCACTTCGCATTGTTAAACAGCGAATCAGTTAGGCGAATAAAACCAAAACGCCCACACGGCCCGGTCGCTGTGCGGGTTCGATTACTTGGAAGCCTTACTGTTTTTTCTTCGGTGCGAGCACCATGATCATCTGACGGCCTTCGATCTTCGTTGGGAAGGATTCAACAACGGCTAGATCAGCTTCTTCACACAGATCTCTACGGACGCGGTTAAGCACTTCCATACCGATCTGTTGGTGCGCCATTTCACGTCCACGGAAACGCAGAGTGATTTTGGCTTTATCGCCATCTTCCAGAAAGCGAACCAGGTTGCGTAGTTTGACCTGATAGTCGCCATCATCAGTACCAGGACGGAATTTGATTTCCTTAACCTGAATAACTTTTTGTTTCTTCTTCTGTTCTTTGGTCGACTTGCTCTTCTCGTAAAGGAATTTGCCGTAATCCATGATCCGGCAAACTGGCGGTTCGGCATTTGGGCTGATTTCAACTAAATCAGCGCCGGCTTCCCCGGCTTTTTGAAGAGCTTCATTCAGACTGACAATACCAATCTGCTCGCTATCGATGCCTGTTAGGCGAACTTCTTGCACCCGAATTTCTCTGTTAATGCGATTGGGACGCGCCGATTGAACTCGTTTTCCGCCTTTAATACTTTATTCCTCCAGTTGATTAAGACTACGGCTGCGGATCTCTTTTAGCAGCTTGTCTACGACTTCGTTTACGTCTTGGCTTCCCAAGTCTTTGCCACGGCGGGTACGAACGGCAACGTTGCCTGATTTGACCTCTTTATCACCGCATACTAACATATAAGGAACCCGACGTAATGTATGCTCGCGAATTTTAAAGCCTATCTTCTCATTTCTCAAGTCTGCTTTAGCGCGAATACCGGCATCTTGCAGTTTTTTGGTCACTTGCTGGACGTAATCGGACTGGATGTCGGTGATATTCATGACCACGACCTGCACCGGAGAGATCCATGTTGGGTAGAATCCAGCGTATTCTTCAGTAAGGATACCGATGAAACGTTCCATGGAACCTAATATGGCGCGGTGAATCATCACCGGCACGACACGATCGTTGTCTCCGCCAACATAGGATGCGCCTAAACGACCCGGTAAGAAGAAATCAAGCTGCACGGTACCACATTGCCATGCGCGATCCAAACAATCATGCAGGGTAAATTCAATTTTTGGTCCGTAGAATGCCCCCTCACCCAGCTGATATTCAAATGGAATACCGTTTTCGGTCAGTGCAGCGGCCAGGTCTTCTTCCGCACGAGTCCAAATATCATCCGTGCCAATGCGCTTCTCGGGGCGAGTAGACAACTTAACCGCAATCTTGTCGAAACCAAAGGTAGCATATATATCATAGACCATACGAATACATGCGTTCACTTCGGCACGCACCTGCTCTTCGGTACAAAAGATGTGGGCGTCATCTTGCGTAAAGCCACGTACACGCATCAAACCGTGCAGAGAACCCGAAGGTTCGTTACGTTGGCAACTGCCGAACTCCCCCATGCGCAACGGCAAATCGCGATACGACTTAAAGCCTTGGTTGAAGATCTGTACATGGCCTGGGCAGTTCATCGGCTTAATACAGTACTCGCGGTTTTCCGACGAGGTGGTGAACATGGCGTCTTTATAGTTTTCCCAATGGCCAGTTTTTTCCCACAGCACACGATCCATCATGAACGGACCTTTCACTTCCTGATACTGATACTCTTTGAGCTTCATGCGCACAAAAGCTTCCAATTCACGGAAAACGGTCCAGCCATCGTTGTGCCAAAACACAATGCCAGGTGCTTCTTCCTGCATATGATACAGGTCGAGCTGTTTACCGATCTTACGATGATCGCGTTTGGCTGCCTCTTCCAAAAGTTGCAGGTAGGCGTTCAGCTGCTTCTCATCCGCCCAAGCTGTGCCGTAGATACGCTGCAACATTTTATTTTTGCTGTCGCCGCGCCAGTATGCGCCAGAAGTTTTTTGTAGCTTGAAATGATGGCAAAAACGCATATTCGGCACATGTGGACCACGGCACATGTCAATGTATTCTTCGTGATGATACAGGCCAGGAAGATCATCATGGCCGATGTTCTCGTCTAGAATCGCCACTTTGTAGCTTTCACCACGCGCAGAGAAGGTATAACGCGCCTCTTGCCAACTGACCTTTTTCTTGATGATATCGTAGTCTTTGTCAGCTAACGCATGCATACGTTTTTCAAGCAGATCCAAATCTTCCTTCGTCAAAGTACGTTCGATGTCAACGTCATAGTAGAAACCGTTATCGATCACCGGGCCGATGGCCATTTTAGTGTCCGGCCACAACTGTTTAATGGCGTGTCCTAACAGGTGCGCACAAGAGTGGCGCATGATTTCCAGACCCTCGGCATCCTTTATGGTGATGATCGCTAACTGCGCATCGGATTTAATCAAATCACAGGCGTCAACCAGCTCACCATTGACACGGCCAGCAATACAGGCTTTCGCCAAACCAGGGCCGATATCACGGGCAACATCCAACGGGGAAATGGGGTAATCAAAATGACGCTGACTTCTGTCTGGAAGCGAAATAACAGGCATTAAAAATCCTTATCTACAGCTACAGTGGTGACCCACACGACAGATCACATGCAATACAAAAATTGCGTTTTGGGTTTTCTCAGTTAGGTGGCAGATCTCGCCCACAATTGCCAGATTGAAACCTAACTTGGTGTACAGAATGAAGGGGTTACCTCACTCAGCCGCGTTTGGCTTGGTGGATGGTATCACCAAATTGTGCCAAAGATACAGAGCGCTGATGGCAAGCGGAAAATGATACATCAGGAAGCTAGTCTTTCCTAGCTGTCACCCAACCTCACATTCCCACACAAAGATGCGAAAAGAGGCCGGGATCATGACAACTTACGGTTGACTTTCGGTCACACGGTGGGTGTTGGTAGTTACCCCCAACAAACCGGCCAGTGCGCTGATCACCACGCCGATAAATAATGCGAAGAACGACCACAGCGCCGCATGTAATAATGCCTCGGCAGCTACCGCAGCCTGCTCACGCGCATTTTGTTTCAACTCGTCATATTCTTGTGCGGCCTGATTTATTCAAAAAAGCCCCTCCAGCGCCGAAGTGAGCCAGGATGTAACGTCGAGTTAAATAATTTATTAATTTCAATTTGTTTAATGCACAGATCATGGCCAGCGCCTCTGCAACTTGCCCATCCGTTAACATCTCAGTATTCCACCGATAACGCAGATAGCAAAAGTCCTGTGGAGAACGCTGAACGAGCAAATCAAGCATCTTTAACATCGCCTCCGTGGGCTATTTTCAGGGGCGTCCAGGTGAAAGGCTTGCCAATCCTTCATAGCCGACCAATGTGAACAAATTAACCCATAGTCCGACAGAGGAACGGGCGACACATAAGGTTTTACCTAGGTAAGTCAGCGTGTTGCTACGGTGTAATATCAACATGGCGATAAGGCGTCTGGCATAATTTTTATCTGGTGTTTTCTGGATAATTTTTTGCATCTGACGGGCGTTGTTGAATAAATCGAACTTTTGGCCTGGACGAGGATTAGATCACTCTCCTTCTGTCAAAATAGCGACATGCCGTGGCCCAGTAAAAGTTCAATATCACCAACTGAAAGGCTTACAACAACGCCCTTATCGCTCGGGGTTCACTCACTTTCTCGGTGGATGAAACGGCACTTCACGCCTGGTACTGCGAGGCAAAACCTTCTCTGCGTGGTCGCCAACCACATTATTCCGATATGGCAATCACCAGCGTATTGATGCTGAAACGGATTTTCGGCCTGACACTTCGCGCCCTCCAGGGCTTCGGCGACTCCATTGTCACACTGATCAAAGTGCCGTTGAACTGCCCGGACGACACCTGCATCAGTAAGCGGGCAAAGTCCGGCCATGTCCCGTTTAAAACCCCAACGCCAGGTGAAATTGCGCACCTCGTTATCGACTCTAGCGGGCTCAACGTGTTGGGTGAAGGTGAGTGGAAGGTAAAAAAAACACGGTCAGGAAAAACGGCGGATCTGGCGAAAACTGCATTTGGCCGTAGATACAGAAACACATGAGGTCATCTGTGCTGACCTTTCCTTGAGCAATGTCACCGATACCGCAGCCTTCCCAGGTCTCATCCGCCAGAGGTACCGTAAAATCAAAGTCGCCTCGGCGGATCGGGCTTAGGATACGCGAGTGTGTGATGATGAGTTAAGGGGCAAGAAGCTCAAGGCGTTAATACCGCCCAGCAGCGGAGCCCGTTATTGGTCGGCAGACTATGCAGAGCGAAATCAAGCGGTGGCGAACCAGCGCCTTACCGGAGACAACACACGGTGAAAAAGTATCACAGGCTACCACCGACGTTCGATAGCGGCAACAGCGAAGTACAGAGTAAAACAGCTATTTGGTGGTCACCTGTCGCTGCGAGATTATGATGGGCAAGTTGCAGAGGCGCTGGCCATGATCTGTGCATTAAACAAGATGACGCTCGCCGGTATGCCAGAAAGTGTACGCCTTGCCTGAAAGCTGCCCATTCATGGGACTCTTTATTCCAAATCCGATTTATTCAACAACGCCGCGATCGATAGCAACCAACCTCTGGACTGTGTGGTTGCTGATATTATCGCTTATGTTCAGGGCGTGGCCTCCCGTTAACCACGCATCTATTGCTGGTGCTTCAGGCACCAGTATTCCCGTTACAGTTTCATATAAGTCCGCACGCCGTCTAGGAACATCTGGGTAGACAGCATTACCAAAATCAAACCCATTAATCTTTCCAACGCACTGATCCCTTTGCTACCCAACAGGCGCAGGAACAGATTAGACATCAGTAGGATAGCCGCAGAAATCCCCCAAGCAATCAACAGTGCTATCACCAGATGAGGTAGCAAGTTTGGGTACTTGTGCGACAGCAGCATCAGTGCTGCCAGAATCGATGGCCCAGCTACCAGCGGGATCGCCAGCGGCACTAAAAAGGGTTCCTCACCAGGAGAAAGCCCAAAGCTGTTGCCCTCCTGCGAGGGGAAAATCATCTTGATGGCGATCAGAAACAAAATGATCCCGCCGGAGATAGAAACGGTCTCGGTGCGCAGGTTGAGGAACGCCAGGATCTTCTCACCAGCAAACAGGAAGATCAGCATTAGCAGCAAGGCGATCAACAACTCGCGGATCAGTACCACTCGCCGGCGACGTGGCTCCAGGTGCTTGAGTACCGACATAAAAATCGGCAGGTTTCCCAGTGGATCCATGATTAAAAACAGCAACACTGTAGCTGAAATCATCTCTGTCATTATTACCTCGAAATAGAGAAAACGCGCCGCTCTTTCCGTGCGTATGGTGACTTATAAGCAGGATTGCTAAAAAATGCCTCGCCATAGAATAAATTCACTTTGCGCCTGCGCTAACATGCTAACATTTTGTCATTTTGTAAGGTGAAGAGATATTACACATAACTCAACCTAATAGCCCTTTACAAGGCAGGACACAGTGATTATGAAAAATGTTGGTTTCATCGGCTGGCGCGGAATGGTCGGCTCGGTTCTCATGCACCGTATGATGGAAGAGCACGATTTTGATGCCATTCGCCCAGTCTTTTTCTCCACTTCACAGCCCGGTTCTGCTGCGCCAGCATTCGGTGGCCAGCTGGGCAGGTTGCAGGATGCCTATGATGTTGATGCACTGAGCGCGCTCGACATCATTATTACCTGCCAAGGCGGAGAGTATACTAACGAAGTTTATCCTAAGCTGCGTAAAAGCGGCTGGCAGGGTTACTGGATTGACGCCGCCTCTTCACTGCGCATGCGGGATGATGCTATCATTATCTTGGACCCGGTCAACTACGCGATGATCCAACAGGGGCTGGATAAAGGCATCAAGATCTTTGTTGGCGGCAACTGTGCCGTAAGCCTGATGCTGATGTCGCTCGGTGGCCTGTTCGCCAACGGCTGGGTGGAGTGGGCATCAGTCGCCACCTATCAGGCGGCCTCTGGCGGTGGGGCGCGCCACATGCGTGAACTACTAACCCAAATGGGCCTGCTGCACGCTGAGGTTGCGCAAGAGTTACATAACCCTGCCTCGGCGATTTTGGATATCGAACGTAAGGTAACCACAGCCACCCGCAGCGGCAAGCTGCCAACCGATAACTTCGGTGTGCCGCTGGCTGGCAGTCTGATCCCATGGATCGATAAGCCGCTTAATAACGGACAGAGTCGTGAAGAGTGGAAAGGCCAGGCGGAGACCAACAAAATTTTGAATACCTCCAGTGTGATCCCTATAGATGGTCTGTGCGTACGCGTTGGTACACTGCGCTGCCACAGCCAGGCGTTCACCCTGAAGCTAAAAAAAGACATATCGTTGCCGGAAATCGAACAAACGCTGGCAATGCATAACGACTGGATGCGGGTGATCCCGAATGACCGCGAATTGACCCTGCGTGAACTGACGCCAGCAGCGGTGACCGGCACGTTAAATACGCCGGTCGGGAGGCTTCGCAAGCTGAATATGGGGCCGCACTACTTGTCTGCATTTACCGTGGGTGACCAACTGCTTTGGGGCGCGGCTGAGCCGCTGCGCCGTATGTTGAATATCCTGTTGTGAGATGGCTATCCCCTGTTTTATCGCGGTGCGTTTAGTCTTAATCTCTGGCGACCCTGAAAGCCACATTGCAGTGCGGCGAAGGTCAATCCGCAGGGGAAACTATCTGCACCTTTATAGAGGGGAGATTCGAGATCGGAAATTATGGTGCAAAAAAAGGCTTAATTATTATCTCTATTGGCCTCATACAGCTTGGTGCTTAGAACCCATCCCAGTAGGTTATTTTATTTGCCATTTTGCACCTGGGCAGTGCTCACCCTCCTCACGTACGCCATGTACACTCGGGCTATTGTGTGCTGTCGGTATCCAAACTGGCTACAACAATGTACGCCTACTGGGTTAGGTTCTTAGTAAACGAGAGATAGCCTTTTTGTGTATTTCGCCAGCCAGGTTTTCACCCACGCCTGCTGCGCTGCATCGAGCCACAGGCCCAGCTTAGTGCGTCGCCAGATGGCGTCGTCCAGTTCCACTACCCATTCTTTCTCGATCAGGTAGTGTAGCTTGGCTTGGTACATGGTACAGGCCGTGGCCGAAATCTTCACTCAGATCACCCAGGCTGTTGGCAGCGGCCAGGATCAATTCGCTGTGGCTACCCTAGGTGTGAGCATAGCGGCGCGCCATGGATCCCGGCAGCCAGTCGCGCTCGCCAGCGATGTCGCCGCCAGGCAGCGTAATATTTTTGGTCCACGCAGGGGCACACAGCCAGGGTAGTAGTGCGCTAGCTTTTCCATCGCATGCTCAGCCAGCTTGTGGTAGGTGGTCAATTTGCCGCCGAACACCGATAGCAACAGTGCTTTACCCTGCTCATCCTGTATGTCTAGCGTGTAGTCGAGAGTGACTGCTTGTGGAGAATCAGACTCATCATCGCACAGCGGACGGACGCCGGAGTAGCTCCAGACGATGTCGTTGCGGCTCAACGGTTTTTTGAAGTCGTGGTTGTACACGTTTAGCAGGTAGTTGATTTCATTCTCGTCGATCTTCACTCCTTGCGGATCACCATGGTATTGCATATCGGTAGTGCCAATGATAGAGAACTCATCATTCCATGGGATCACGAAGACGATGCGCTGGTCTTCGTTCTGCAAAATGTAGGACTGTAGCTGACGGTGCACGCGTGGCACCACGATGTAACTACCTTTGATCAGGCGGATGCGGTAAGGTAATTGCAGCTTAAGGCCGTCGTCGAAGAAGTGTTTCACCCGGGGGCCAGTGGCGTTTACCATGCCCTTAGCGCGCCAGGTACCAGGTATAAGGTTTTGCCCCTATTGATATCGAGCACTTACACCATCCACAGGCCGTTTTCACACCATGCGCACTTCACTTTGGGGCGGGTGCGCACTTCGCCGCCGTGCTTTTCCACTTCCTGCGCATTTAGCACCACGAAGTGTGCATCGTCGACTCAGCAGTCAGAATATTCGAAACTGTTCTTTAGCTCAGGCTTTAAGACCAATTCTGCTCCAAAGCGAAAGATTTTGCTGCCTGCCAGACTGGTACGTTTGCCCAGGTGATCGTACAGGAACAGGCCGAGGCGGATCATCCAGGCCGGACGTAGTTGCGGTTGGTACGGCAAACGGAAACGCATCGGGAATGCGATGTGCGGTGCCAGTTTCAGCATCACTTCACGTTCGGCTAGCGCTCCGCTCACTAAACGGAATGCGTAGTGTTCCAGATAGCGCAGGCCATCGTGGATCAGCTTAGAACTGGCAGAAGAGGTCGCCCAGGCCAAATCTTGATCTTGCGCCTCCAGTAGCAGTACCAATAGCCCACGCCCGGCAGTATCCGCCGCGATGTCGGCACCTTTAATACTGCCACTGATCACTATCAGATCCCTGGTTTCAACGTCATGCCACCCTAAACAAAAACTCATGAACAAGCTAAGAATTAACCAAAAAAAATGTAGGCGTGACAGAGGTAACAGTTTGGTGGTAGGGGTCATACCCAGAGAAAAGCTATAGGTGCAGGCTATAATAGCTTTAGCAGGCTGATGAACCCGCAAGCCACAGCCCTGGAAGTGGCAATGGCGAGCAGAGGGTCAAAACAACTCCAGTTGCACATCCGTATTGCTCAATGATCTTTATCATACTAGGCCAGGGACGTTGATCGGTGAACAGGTAGTCAATCAGGTTCATGTTACCCAGGTTGACCATGGCGTTGTGGCTGAATTTAGAATGGTCGGTTACCAACATCACGCAACGGGAGCTTTCGATAATGGCACGTTTAGTGCGCACTTCTTGATAATCGAATTCCAGCAGCGAACCGTCCATATCGATGCCGCTGATGCCGAGAATGCCGAAAGTGTGATGGCATCAGGCACCGCTATTTAGGATTGAAAATCGCCTCTAACCTACTATAGCCTTTATCTATATCTATATCTATCTCTCAAGGTAAAGCCAATCCGCTGTGCCCTTTCGTTAGGATAAGAGCATCACATGCGCATACCCCGTATTTACCATCCGCAGCTATTGACCGACTATGAGGAAATCGCCCTGAGCGCTGAGGCGGCCAACCACGTTGTGCGCGTACTACGCATGAGCATCGTTCAGGCGTTGGCGCTATTCGACGGCAGCAATCAAGTGTGCGATGCCAAGATCGTCGAGGTGGATAAGAAAAGTGTTCAGGTGCGGCGCGGTGCTGGCCGGGTGGAAGACTTTGAGTCACCGCTCTGCATCTTGGCCAAGTGCTCTCGCGTGGCGAGAAGATTGAGTTTACCACCCAAAAATCCATTGAGCTGGGCGTCAACGTCATCACCCCGCTGTTTTCTGAACGCTGCGGCGTTACGCTTTCTGGCGAGCGCCTGACAAAAAAAATTCAGCAGTGGCAAAAGATCGCCATCACCGCTTGCGAAAAGTATGGCCGCAACCGCATTCCTGAAATTAGCGCGGCGATGCCGCTGGAGGTTTGGTGTGCTGAACAGGACGGCAGCCTGAAACTGAATTGGCACCCATGTGCCAGCCACAGTATCAACACCCTGCTGCTGCCAGTGGATCACATCGGCTTGCTGATCGGCCCAGAGGGCGGTTTATCCGCCAACGAAATTGCGATGACCACCGGCCATGGATTTACTGATATCCTGCTGGGGCCACGCGTTCTGCGTACAGAAACCACCGCGCTCACCGCAATTACCGCTTTGCATGTAAGTTTCGGCGATCTAAGATAAAGGATAAAAGATGATCAAGCTCGGCATCGTGATGGATCCTATCGCTTCCATCAACATTAAGAAAGACACCAGCTTTGCCATACTGCTTGAAGCGCAGCGCCGTGGCTGGGAACTGCACTACATGGAGATGAACGATCTCTATCTGCACGCTGGTGATAGCCGCGCATGCACGCGGGGGCTGAGCGTAAAAGAAAACCAGGAAAGTTGGTACAGTTTTGCTGCCGAGCAGGATCTGGCGTTGCAAGATCTGGATGTGATCCTGATGCGCAAAGATCCACCGTTCGATACTGAATACATTTACGCGACCTATATACTGGATCGTGCAGAGGTTAAAGGCACGCTGGTAGTCAATAAACCGCAAAGCCTGCGTGACTGCAACGAGAAGCTATTCACCGCTTGGTTCCCTGAACTGACGCCGGACACTTTGGTCAGCCGCAGTGCAGCACATATCCGTAATTTTCACCAGCGGCACGGTGACATCATCCTCAAACCGTTGAATGGCATGGGCGGCGCATCGATCTTCCGTGTAAAGCAGGATGATCCGAACCTGTCAGTGATTATTGAAACCCTGACCGAGCACGGCAAGCGCTTCTGCATGGCGCAGAATTTCCTGTCGGCGATCAAGGAAGGCGATAAACGTATTCTGGTGGTCGATGGTGAACCGGTGCCTTACTGCCTAGCGCGTATTCCTGCTCAAGGTGAAACCCGAGGCAACCTTGCGGCTGGTGGTCACGGCGAAGTGCGTCCGCTGAGCGAGAGTGACTGGAAAATCGCCCACGCGGTGGCTTCAACGTTAAAGGCAAAAGGACTTATCTTCGTCGGCCTGGACGTGATTGGTGACCGCTTGACTGAGATCAACGTCACCAGCCCCACCTGTGCGCGTGAGATCGAGGCAGCCTTCTCGGTGTCTATCACTAGCGTGCTGATGGAAGCGATAGAAAAGCGTCTGGCGGCGAAGTGAATCTGCAATGCTGGCGGAAAACCGCCTGCCATTGCCCCTTTCGCGCCGTGATTGTCGGTTTAGGCCAGGCTATGGCTTGAAAGGTTACGGGTATGACCGCATACTGGCGGTTGTTTAATTTATCCCCCATCAATCACCCTGATAACGCCATGAATCTACAGCACCATTTTCTGATCGCCATGCCATCACTTCAGGCTTCTTGCTTCACACGATCGGTTATTTACATCTGCGAGCATAATGAAGAAGGCGCTATGGGGTTAGTGATCAATAAGCCGCTGGAGCAATGCACGGTAGCGATGGTGCTAAACAAGCTGAAGATTATGTCCCAGACACGCGATCCGGCGATCAACCTGGAAAAACCGGTATTTGCTGGTGGCCCATTGGCAGATGACTGCGGCTTTATCTTACATACGCCATGCCAGGGCTTTGGTTACAGCATGGCGATCTCAGAGCAAACTATGATTACCACCTCGAAAGACGTGTTGGAAACATTGGGTACTCCAGAGCAGCCGGATAATGTGCTGGTAACGTTGGGCTATGCCGGTTGGGAGCCAGGCCAATTGGAGCAGGAAGTGCTGGAGAATGTTTGGTTGACCCTCGAAGCTGACACCGACACTCTGTTTCATACGCCGATCGCCAAGCGCTGGCATGAGGCTGCCAACCGCTTGGGCGTCGATATCCGCAGCATCGTCAACCACGTAGGACACGCCTGATGAGCAATCGCACCGTTATCGCCTTCGATTTTGGCAGCAAAAGCATTGGCGCGGCGATTGGCCAGGAGTTGACAGGCAGCGCCCGCGCACTGGCGGATTTCAAGGCGCAGGCTGGTTCACCAGACTGGCAGAAAATCGCCAAACTGCTGCAAGAGTGGCAACCGGATCTGGTGGTGGTTGGCTTGCCGTTGAATATGGATGGTAGCGAGCAGCCGGTGACCGAGCAGGCACGCAAGTTTGCCAATCGCCTGCATGGTCGTTTTGGTGTGCAGATTGCCTTGCATGATGAGCGTTTGAGTACCGTTGAGGCCCGCGCCAACTTGTTTGATCGCGGCGGCTTCCGTGCTCTGGATAAGGGTAGGGTAGACTCCGCCTCGGCGGTGGTTATTCTGGAAAGTTGGTTCGAGCGTCAGCAGGGCTAAAACCGCCTGCCTCCGCGCCATTTCCGCCCAGCAAACCTGCCTCGATCCGCTGTTGCAGCCCTTGTTCAAAGCTCTGCATGCCGGACTGAGCCCCCGTTTGCAGCACGCTGTTAAGTTGATGGGTTTTGCCTTCGCGGATCATGCTGTTGACTTCTGCAGTTGCGGTTAGCACTTCAAAGATAGCCACCCTTCCACTACCGGGGCGTCCTAGCAGCTTTTAGGCGATCACTGCCTGCAAGCTACCTGCCAATTTGGCGCGGACACAGTGCTTTTCCTCGGCTGGAAACACGTCTACTAGTCGCTCAATCGCCTGCGCTGCGGGTATGCAGTGTCGCCAGCACAAAATAGCCGGTTTCCGCTGCGGTAAGCGCCAGACGTATGGTCGCGGTATCCCCCAACTCTCCCAGCAGGATCACATCCGGATCTTCTCTTAGCGCAGCGCGCAATGCCCCATTGAAACTGTGGCTGTCACGGCCAATTTCACGTTATTGAACCAACGAACGCTGGCTGTGATGAATAAATTCGGCCTGCCCTTGCTGCTGTAGCTCACGGCGTTGCGGGGAGGCCAACAGTGCATCACACCAGGCTAACATCTGTTCTGCCGTTAGGTTTTCCGCCCCTGCCAGCAGCTGCAATTCGCTATCAATGCGCAACATTGGTGTATGGCCAGTATAAAGGTGCAGATCGGAGGCATTATGCTTTACACTAAGGGCGACTAATTCACCGATATCCATATCAATCTCCTGGGTCAATTATGCGTACTATCCAACAGAATCTAGAGGATGTCCGAAACAGCATTGCGACTATGTCGCAAGACTGCGCGCGCGCGCCAGAAGAAGTGACCTTGCTTGCCGTCAGTAAGACCAAACCTGTGGCGGTGATCGCTAAAGCTATCGCTGCGGGTCAACGCACATTTGGTGAAAACTACGTGCAGGAAGGGGTGGACAAAATTCAGCATTTCGCCGCTTTGCAGGAAGGGACGGCGTTAGAATGGCACTTTATCGGCCCACTACAATCGAATAAGAGCCGTCTGGTGGCGGAACATTTCGCTTGGTGCCAGACAGTGGATCGGCTACGTATCGCCCAGCGGCTGAACGATCAGCGCCCGGCCACGATGACACCGCTTAACGTGCTGATCCAAATAAATATCAGCGATGAGCAGAGCAAATCTGGCATTGTACTGGATGCGCTGCCAGCGCTGGCCGAGGCGATCGTCGCGCTGCCGAACCTGATGCTGCGTGGGTTGATGGCCATTCCTGCTCCGGAAGTGGTTTACCCACGGCAACTCGCAGTGTTCTGCCAGATGAACGATGCTTTTCTAGCGCTACGGCAACGTTACCCGCAGGTAGACACACTGTCGATGGGCATGACCGATGACATGGCGGCGGCTATCGCCGCAGGCAGCACCATGGTACGCCTAGGCACTGCAATTTTTGGTCACCGTGGTTATTCACCCGCCTGACAAAAAGAGGGATTTGATGCAATATCGCAAGATTACCCTTATTGGTGCTGGCAATATGGCGCGCGCTATCATCGGTGGCCTGGTGGCGGACGGTTATCCGGCCAAATTAATCCGTGTTTGCGCCCCCACAACCAAGAACCGGGATGTGCTGATGGCGAACTTAGGCATCGTCAGCAGTGGTTATAATATCGCCAGCGTGCGCGAAGCCGAAGTCGTGGTGCTGGCGGTTAAACCACAGATGATGGCGGAGGTGTGCCAGCCACTGCGGGAACACGTCGACTTTATTGGCAAGCTGGTACTGTCGATCGCCGCAAGTACCCAGGGCAGCCGTTTCTATCAACTGTTGAGCGACAAGCTAAGCTTGGTGCGCATCATGCCAAACACCCCATCACTGGTTGGCAAAGGCATGAGCGGGCTGGATGTGCCACCGCAGGTGAGCCCGCAGGATCGTGAATACACCTTCGATCTGATGATTGCGGTCGGCAAAGTCTGCTGGGTTAATGACGAAAACGGCATCAATGGGGTGATCGCCGCAGCGGGCAGCGCCCTGGCCTATTTTTTCCTGTTTATGGAAGCAATGTAAAATGAGGCCGAGCGTATGGGGTTTGACTGCCAAACCTCGCGCTATCTGGTGCAGCAGGCTGCCGCCTTGGTTGAAGCCAACCCTAATACGCCATTGTCCACGCTGCGTGAGCAGGTGACTTCCAAAGGTGGCACCACCGCTGAAGCGCTGAGGGTGTTTAACCAACAGCAACTGCTGAAAACCGTAGCCAAAGCTATGCAAGCGGCGGTATCGCACGGGAAGGAAATAGAAAAATAATTTTAAATAACATAATTTTAATGGGAAGGGCTGTAACATGCTAACGCTGACTTTTTTAGTCAAGACCGTTACTGATCTTTACGTGATGGTACTACTACTGCGCATTTGGCTGCAGTGGACGCACATTGATTTTTACAACCCGTTCTCACAGTTTGTGGTCAAGATCACCCAGCCAGTGGTCGCTCCGCTGCGCTGTATCATCCCTTCGCTGGGACCGATTGACAGCGCCTCGCTGATGCTGGCGTTCCTGCTGATGACCATCAAGTACCCACTACTGCTGCTGATCCAGGGGGGCGCGATATCGCTTAACCCGTATAACCTGCTGTTTGGTTTGATCTCGTTGGTCAAATCCGTCGGTTACTTGATATTCTGGGTGATGATTATCCGTGCGCTGATGAGCTGGATCAGCCAGGGGCACAGCCCGATTGATTATGTGATGTACCAGTTGACCGAGCCGTTGATGGCACCGATCCGTCGTATCATCCCGGCGATGGGTGGCATCGATTTTTCCGCTATGGTGGTGATCTTGATCTTGTATCTGCTCAACTATTTGGGCATCGATCTGTTTGGCGAACTGTGGTTCTTGCTGTGAGTGCAGTCATCCCCGTTGCGGATGTGCTGGCGATCAGGTTATATATCCAGCCGAAAGCCAGCCGCGATCAGATCAGCAGTTTGCATGGCGACGAAGTTAAAATTGCCATTATCTCCCCGCCAGTCGACGGCCAGGCCAACGCCCATTTGATCAAGTTTCTCGCCAAGCAGTTCAAAGTGGCGAGAAGTAACGTCACCATTGAGAAAGTCGAACTGGGGCGGCATAAAAAATTACGCATCATTCATCCGCAGCAGATCCCCGCCGTGGTCGTGGCGCTATACACAGCATAATCGAATCATTTTTAAGGTAGTAGCTATGCAAAACGTTGTTCTTGCCACCGCTAACCCAGGCAAAGTGCGTGAATTAGCCGATCTGTTGGCCGATGTTGAATTTAAGGTGGTTGCACAAACGGAACTAGGTGTCGATCCCGCCGAGGAAACCGGCCTGACGTTTATCGAAAACGCTATCCTGAAGGCGCGTCACGCGGCGCAGGAAACCGGCCTACCAGCGATCGCGGACGATTCTGGCCTGGCGGTGGACGCGCTAGGCGGCGCGCCGGGCATCTACTCTGCTCGTTACGCGGGGGATGACGCCTCTGATCGGCAAAACCTCGACAAATTACTCGCGGCGCTGAAAGACGTGCCGCAGGGCAGCCGTGGGGCGCAATTCCACTGCGTGCTGGTCTACATGCGCAATGCACAAGACCCCACACCGCTGGTGTGCCATGGCAGTTGGGTGGGTGAAATCACCATAGGAACCCTGGGTGAAGGCGGCTTCGGCTATGATCCAGTCTTCTACCTACTAGAGCTGGGCCGTACTGCCGCCGAGTTGAGCCGCGAGGAGAAAAGCGCGCTGTCGCACCGTGGTAAAGCATTAAAGCTTATGCTGGCTGCCATGCGCAATGCTTAAACTGCCCCGGCTGAGTTTGTACATTCATATCCCGTGGTGTGTGCAGAAATGCCCTTACTGTGACTTCAACTCGCATGCGTTGAAGGAGGAGGTGCCGCATCAGGAGTATGTCGATCACCTGCTGGCCGATCTGAATGCCGATCTGCCGCTGGCGGGGGATCGTGAAATCAACACCCTTTTTATCGGCGGCGGCACCCCCAGCCTGTTGAGCGCCGAAGCGATGCAGGCGTTACTAGACGGCGTGCGCTCACGCATCCGCGTTGCCGATGACGCTGAGATCACTATGGAGGCCAATCCTTGCACCGTCGAGGCCGATCGCTTTAGTGGCTACCAGCATGCTGGTGTAAACCGCATTTCGATCGGTGTGCAGAGCTTCAACGCTGAGAAGTTAATCCGTCTGGGGCGCATCCATGGTGCGGAAGAGGCTAAACGTTCGGCGCATTTGGCGACTGGCCTCGGTCTGCTCAGCTTCAACCTCGATTTGATGCACGGCCTGCCAGACCAGTCATTGGAAGACGCGCTGGATGATCTGCGCCAGGCGATCGCCCTCAACCCGCCACACCTGTCGTGGTATATGCTAACCATTGAGCCGAACACCCTGTTCATTTCGCGCCCGCCGGTGTTGCCGGACGACGACGCGCTATGGGATATCTTCGAGCAAGGCCATCAGTTGCTAAGTGACGCCGGCTATCAGCAGTATGAAACCTCGGCCTATGCTAAGCCGGGTTATCAGTGTCAGCACAATCTCAATTATTGGCGTTTTGGCGACTATTTGGGGATCGGCTGCGGTGCGCACGGCAAACTGACTTTCAGCGATGGCCGCATCCTGCGCACGGCGAAGACCAAACATCCGCGTGGTTTTATGCAGGGAAAATATAGGGACAAACAGCATGAAGTGGTGCTAGCGGATCGGCCGTTCGAATTCTTCATGAACCGCTTCCGCCTGCTAGAGGCTGCGCCACGCGCCGATTTTGTCAACTACACCGGACTGGCGGAAAGCGCCATCCGCCCGCAGTTAGAGGAAGCGCTGATGAAAGGTTATCTGAAGGAGACGCCGGAATATTGGCAAATTACCGAGCAAGGCAAGCTATTCCTCAACGCGTTGCTAGAGTTGTTCCTGGTGGACGAGGCTTTGTTAAATAAATCAGATTTTGGGTCAGCAGCCCCTTGACAGCTCCGACGTTCAGGCAATGCGCCCTCTTTTTGGCATACCAGCCTTGGTCATTTTATTCAGAGCACGCACTTTGGCCAAAGCCTCTGTAACCTGAACCTGACCCTCGTAGTCATGTAACGTTTGCGATACGTGATCTGATCCTGGGCGAGGGCAAAAGTTCGATTTATTCAACAAAGCTGCTGAACGAATATAACAGCGAACGCCCCCATGGACTCCTGAATAACCTGACGCCGGAAGAGTACCGGCTGATGGCTGAAAACCCGGAAATCTCAAAAAGTGCGTGGAAATAAGACAGGTGTGTTTACCGTTAAAAAGATAAATTGCACGGATCACTTGTTGGTCACAAGTAACGGGGAATTGAACATTGTGCTGACATCATAATAATCGGGTGATGATTCCAACTAGTAGAACATATGCTAGAACATATGCTTTTCGATAGGGGATTCATATAACTGGTTGAATATGATATATATTAAGTGCTTTTGAGTTTTGTTCATGGTCAGCGTTAATGTTCATTGTCCCCGTTGTGATTCTGCTCTGATCTACCATCATGGTCAGAACGGCGTTGTTGAATAAATCGAACATTTGGCCGGCACGAGGATCAGATCACTCTCCTGCTGTCAAAATAGCGACATTCCGTGGCCCAGAAAAAGTTCAACATCACCAACTGGAAGGCTTACAACAACGCCCCTCAAAGGGTGAAGAAACATCAGACCACGCTGTCCGATGAGATCAAACGCAAGATCATACGGATGTTTGCCCTCAGCACGAGTGACAAAGCTATCAGTCAGGAAATTTACGGCGGTTCCAGCGTACAACCCCAATGTGGGTTCTCCACTCGGTTACAAGCAGAGCGATGTCGCCGCAGAGCAATGGCATCTGCGAAGAGTTCCACAAAACGATGTTCTTAGTGGGCAATTTATGTTAAGAGTCGCCATCAATAAATGATGGTTGCAGTGATTTTTAGCGTGACACAGATTGATGAAAGCTTTCGAATGAACCGCGCGCCGAGCGCCCCACCGCTTTACCCAGCTGCCATACCACCATCGCATAATAAGTGCTGTGGTTATAGCGAGTAATAGTGTAGAAGTTAGGCAGGCCGTACGAATACTGATAGCCAGTGCCGATATCCAGACGCAGTAGGCTAGCCTGATGATTGTCGCCCAACGATCCCTGTTGGCTTAAACACGCCGCTGCCAGGCTGTCGATCGGGTAACGGGTTTTGAAGCTATGCTCCAGCCCAGGAGCCTGAGCATAAGCCTGTACCGCCACCGCTCCGCTTTTGACCCAGCCGTGCGCTTTGAAGTAGTTAGCAATACTGCCGATGGCATCCACCGCTTCCCATAGGTTAATATGACCGTCACCATCGAAGTCAACCGCATACGGCTTATATGAGGAAGGCATAAACTGGCCGTAGCCCATAGCGCCGCCAAATGAGCAGCGCAGTTCCAGCAGATCATTCCACTCCGTGTGCGACATCAGTAGGAATGTCTCTAACTCGCCAACGAAATAGTCGGTGCGACGTTAATAGTCGAAGGCCAACGTTGCCAAGGCATCGATAACGCAGGTTTTCCCCATTACCTGCCTCCAACGAGTTTCAACCCCAATAATACCAACGATGATTTCCGGTAGCACACCATAGACCTGCTAAGCGCGTTGCAGGGCAGCTTGATACTTGTTCCAGAACGCCACGCCGTTTTGCACGTTATCCGCTGTGATAAATTTGTTGCGGTGGCGCAACCAAAAGCCGTTAGGGCAAGCTGGTTCCTGTGTGGTGGGGGTTGGTGCTTGTTGTTCCATCTGCCGCAGCACCGAATCCAGCCGTTTGGTCTGCGCCAGCAAGTTGTGTAGCTGTTGGCGATCAAAACCGCGCTCTCGCACCATTTTATCTATAAAGCGCGCCGTATTTAGGTTGTAGGCAAAATCCCAACTTGGCGGTTTGCCACTGTGGGCAGGCGTCAGCAAAAAGCCGCCTTTCTCCGTGGTTGCGCTGAGGCAGAGTGGTAGTCGTGACGCAAGCAGCCAGCAAGGTGATCAGAGGGAGGAGAGCAACCAGATAACGCATCAGATATTTATACAACCCTGCAAGGAATAAGTGGGAACTATGTTAATCCATTGGTGCAGCGTGAACAAACAGGATTAAGAATCCTATCCCAGTGGGTGTACGATTGTTGCAGCCAGTTTGGACACCGACAGCGCGAAACAGCCGCAGCGTACAGGGAGTACGTGTGGAGGGAGAGCACTTCCCAGGGCCATAATAGCAAATAAAATAGCCTAATGGGAGAGGTTATTACAAATGCATACCTAGCGTCTGGTGCAGATGAGCGCCGACTCCTAGTAACCCTGGTTGACTGTGGGTGATCATAAACACTGGGATGTCATGCACATAGTCCTTAAAACGTCCTTTGTCTTCAAAAGCGGTACGGAAACCGGACGTTTTAAAAAACGCTATAAAGCGCGGAACAATGCCTCGCCGACAATATAAACGCCGCCAAAAGCGCCCAAATTCAGCGCCAGATTACCGCCGAAACGCCCCATAATCACGCAGAACAGTGCCAGAACGCGTCGGAAATCAATGCAACTGTTTGCCAATGCGCGTGTATTGACGTCTTGCGGCTCCAACGGCTCCGGCAAACGATTATCCAACTTGACAATGGCACAGTAAAGATTGACAAATCCTGGGCTAGATAGCACCCTTTCAGCGGAAACGTGCCCCATTTCGGCACGCAGCACCGCCAGAATGAGATCCTCTTCTTCGCTGTTCGGCGCGAAATCAACATGGCCGCCCTTACCTTGCAAACTGACCCAGCGCTGGCTAACATGCACAAGATGAGCAACACCCAGCCCAGTGCCTGCACCGTATACCGCGATCGGCTTATCCTTCTGTGCGCTGCCGCTACCAAATTGCAGCATATCGTCTTGCGATAAAATCGGGATCGCCATCGATACCGCAGTAAAATCATTGATCACTTCCAGGTGTTTCAGCCTTAGGTTGGCTTTCATCGCTTTGATCGAGAATGCCCAACTATGGTTGGGCATCGCCACCCAGTCTTCGGACACTGGACAGGCAGTAGCAATGCAGGCATCTTGCACCCTAACCTGGTATTCCTTCAGGTATTAGCGGATCGCCGCATTCAGACTTTCAAACTCTAGGGCAGTATAGGTTTTTGCCTGGATAATCTCACCCGTAGCAACAGTGCACAGCGCTAAGCGGGAATTTGTGCCACTAACATCCCCCACCAGCGCACAGATCATCACCATCTTTTCCGCAATATGAAAAATAATAAAAAGCTACCCACACTGTAAAATCCCGCAGCAAAAATAACACTAGCACAAGAATATAATTTTCATACAAATGTTATAACATATTGATTTTTAATCAAAAAATTTATAATTAAGAATATTCCCACTGGAAATTTGCATATTTTTAATAGAAGTCTCGTTTTTAAATGCAGCGTTACATAGAATGACGTCCAAAGTCCAACCAGCCTCATATTTGGAGCAAGCATGTCCCCTTTTGTGCACTTTGCGTTAGCTTTGATGGTGGTGGCGATTTTGGCGCTATTAGTATGCCAAGATCGCAAAGATATCCACATTAGCTACATTATTAAATTATTGATCATTGAAGTACTGCTAGCCTATTTTCTTCTGCATTCGGAAGCGGGTTTAGGCTTTGTAAAGGGATGTGCAGCATTGTTCGACAAACTACTAGGATTTGCTGGGCAAGGGACTGATTTTGTATTCGGTGGCATTGCAGAAAAAAACCTGGCATTCTTCTTCCTGAAGGTACTGTGTCCCATCGTCTTTATCTCTGCACTGATTGGTATTCTGCAATACATCAAGGTGTTGCCGTTTATTATCCAGATTGTCGGTACCGTGCTATCAAAAGTGAACGGTATGGGTAAGCTGGAATCGTTCAATGCCGTCAGTTCGCTGATCCTTGGTCAGTCTGAAAATTTCATCACTTATAAAGATATCCTGAGCAAGATGTCAGAAAAGCGCATGTACACCATGGCAGCAACCGCGATGTCTACGGTTTCCATGTCTATCGTCGGTGCTTATATGACGATGCTGGATGCCAAATTTGTGGTAGCAGCATTAGTGCTGAACATGTTCAGCACCTTTATCGTGCTGTCATTGGTCAACCCGTATGACATCAGTAAAGAAGAAGATCTGCACTTGGGCAACCCGCATCAAGGCCAAAGTTTCTTTGAAATGCTGGGTGAATACATCCTGACTGGTTTTAAAGTGGCGATTATCGTTGCTGCGATGCTGATCGGTTTTATTGCCCTGCTCGCTGCGCTCAATGGCCTCTTCAGCGCCATCTTTGGCCTGAGTTTCCAGCGCATCCTCGGTTACTTCTTCTATCCGTTCGCTTGGATCATAGGTGTCCCTAAACACGAAGCCTTACAAGTCGGCAGCATCATGGCGACCAAGTTAGTCTCTAACGAATTTGTGGCGATGATGGAGCTACAAAAAGTCTCTGCCGAACTGTCACCACGCAGCACAGGCATCCTGTCGGTGTTCCTGGTTTCCTTCGCCAATTTTTCTTCCATCGGCATCTTGGCTGGGGCGATCAAAGGGCTGAACGAACATCAGGGCAATGTGGTGTCACGATTTGGTCTGAAGCTGGTATATGGTTCAACGCTGGTCAGTATTCTGTCTTCCGCTATAGCAGGTCTGGTGCTCAGCTAAACGGCACCGCGAAAATGTGACTAGGTATCCGGTGTCAGTTAAGGGTCCGTTGACCAATTAAGTGGCGGTGTAAAATCCGGAAACGAGAAATGTTTCCGGATTTTTTCGCAGAGAAACAATCTGATGCTAAGAAGTAGGACTTGGTAGCAGGAGTTTAGTACGATAATTAGAGGCTAAAGATAGCCAGAAGCAGAATAAGAGTAGGATATAGAGTAGGATGATGGGGAGATTGGGGTAGAAGATACGCTTTAATAGTGGTGGAGCTAGACGGGATCGAACCGTCGACCTCATGCATGCCATGCAGGCGCTCTCCCATCTGAGCTATAGCCCCATTCCACAGCGCGGTTGTGCTGCGAACGGGGCGCATGATATGAAACCCCAGAAACACTGTCAACGGCTAAATGGAATTCCTCGATCAAGCGCTGAAAAAGCCGCCAAATTAGCCTGCTTAACGCCCAAAATCGTCAATAGAGGCTAGCTAGATCGTCACGCGAGATCGTTCCACGGGGTGGCTTGATTGATACCGCACGATGAGCAATCAACACTGCGCTTCGCGCTCGGCGATGTATGCCAACGCCCTATCGATACGCTGTAGAGAACGCGCTTGGCCGATCGCATATACAGTGACGTCCATGCCAGGCGATTGCCCAGCCCCTGTCACTGCTACGCGCAGCGGCATGCCGACCTTGCCCATCCCCACACCCAGTTCATCTGCGGTATCCTGAATAGCGTGGTGCACATTTTCCGGCGTCCATGGGCTGATGGTTGCCAACTTGGTACGCACCGCTTCCAGCGGCTGGCGGGCGACCGGTCGCAAGTGTTTCTTGGCGGCATCGGCGTCGAAATGGTGGAATTCTTCATAGAAGTAGCGGCAAGACTCAGCCATTTCTTTCAAGGTTTTGCAACGTTCACCCAGCAGCTTAACGATATCTTTCAATTCAGGGCCATTGCGGGTTTCCATACCCAGTTTATCAACGTGCCACGCCAGATGTACCGCCACTTCTTCCGCGGGCATATGGTTGATGTAGTGATGATTTAGCCATTGCAATTTCTTATTATTGAAGGCGCTGGCGGACTTGTTAATCGCATCCAGGGTAAAGAACGTTTTCATATCATCGAGGGAGAATATTTCTTGATCGCCATGCGACCAACCCAGACGCACCAGGTAGTTCAGCAACGCCTGCGGTAGGTATCCATCATCACGATACTGCATCACCCCCACTGCACCGTGCCGCTTGGACAGTTTCTTGCCGTCGTCGCCGAGGATCATCGAGACGTGCGCATATTCCGGCACCGGCGCACCCAGCGCTTTCAGGATATTAATCTGGCGTGGGGTGTTGTTGATGTGGTCTTCGCCACGGATCACATGGCTGATTTCCATATCCCAGTCGTCCACCACCACACAGAAGTTATATGTTGGCGAACCATCGGTACGGCGGATGATCAAATCGTCCAGTTCCTGATTACTGAATTCGATTGGGCCACGGATGTTGTCGTCAAAGATTACCGAGCCTTCCTGCGGATTGCGAAAGCGTACCACATGCGGTTCATCATCAGTGTGGCTGCACTGGCTATCACGGCAGTGGCTGTCATAACGTGGCTTTTCACCGTTTGCCATCTGCTTTTCACGCAACGCGTCTAGACGTACTTTGGAGCAATAACATCTATAGGCTGTACCCTGCACCAGCATGTCGTCGATCACCGCGTTGTAGCGGTCAAAACGCTTGGTCTGGAAGTAGGGGCCTTCATCCCAATCCAAATTCAACCAGTTCATGCCAGCCATAATTGCTTCGATCGCTTCATGAGTGGAACGTTCCAAGTCAGTATCTTCGATTCGCAGAACGAACTCTCCGCCTGCATGGCGGCTAAACAACCAGGAATAAAGCACAGTGCGGGCACCACCGAAGTGCAGATAGCCGGTAGGACTCGGCGCAAAACGGGTTTTGATTTTCATTGGGTTCACTGCCTTATTACGCAACGCGTGTCAGCAGTTTGCCAACGGTTGCTCGGAATTTAAAAACGTGGGCGACATTGTATCACCACGGGCTAATTCCTCAACGTTGACACGATATTTCGCTGGCTAATTCCGCGCTCTCTGCGGCTGGCTTCACATGACGATGAGGCAAAATTTGGCATTGCTGGCGATAATGATCGCACCCTGCATAATTTTACGCCGAACGATTGAAATCATTTTAAAAACCATTGACTCACTTTGAACTATCCCTATAATGCGACTCTAGTAAGTTGGGGCGATTAGCTCAGTTGGTAGAGCATCTCCTTTACACGGAGGGGGTCGGCGGTTCGAACCCGTCATCGCCCACCATCTTGTCAAACAGTAAGAAATGAGAACATCAGGGTGACTAACTCAGTTGGTATATCATCTCCTTTAGACGGAGGGGGCCGACGGTTCGAATCCCGCAGGACCCACCAATTCAAAAAAGCGCCTTCTTTTAGGCGCCTTTTTGCATTTTCAGCTTGAAACACCTTTCTCGGTCAACCCTACTTAGCATCCTTGCTATGTGTTCGCTACAGGGGATACTAATGGTTATCATTTTAATATTTTGCGTGGTAAATTATCGCTGTTATTTCACCAAGCCAATCTGCTAGCCAGATTGATACGCCTTTGTTTAAGAAAAAAGAAAGAGCTTGCTATGACACTATCCTTACGCCCTCTGCTCATTTATAGGCGCAAGCCTACTGCTCAGTGGTTGTGACCTGGACGATAAAACGGCTAATCAGCACGTGCCTTTCAGGCAAGGCATACACTTTCTGGCATACCGGCGAGCGTCATCTTGTTTAATGCACAGATCATGGCCAGCGCCTCTGCAACTTGCCCATCATAATCTCGCAGCGACAGGTGACCACCAAATAGCTGTTTTACTCTATACCTCGCTGTTGCCGCTATCGAACGTCTGTGGTAGCCTGTGATAATTTTCCACCGTGTGTTGTCTCCGGTAACGCGCCGGTTCGCCACCGCTTGATTTCGCTCTACATAGTCTGCCGACCAATAACGGGCTCCGCTGCTGGGCGGTATTAACGCCTTGAGCTTCTTGCCCCTTAACTCATCATCACACACTCGCGTATCCTAAGCCCGATCCGCCGAGGCGACTTTGATTTTACGGTACCTCTGGCGGATAAGACCTGGGAAGGCTTCGGTATCGGTGACATTGCTCAAGGAAAGGTCAGCACAGATGACCTCATGTGTTTCTGTATCTACGGCCAAATGCAGTTTTCGCCAGATCCGCCGTTTTTCCTGACCGTGTTTTTTTACCTTCCACTCCCCTTAACCCAACACGTTGAGCGTTGAGCCCGCTAGAGTCGATAACGAGGTGCGCAATTTCACCCAGCGTTGGGGTTTTAAACGGGACATGGCCGGACTTCGCCCGCTTACTGATGCAGGTGTCGTCCGGGCAGTTCAACGGCACTTTGATCAGTGTGATAATGGAGTCGCCGAAGCCCTGGAGGGCGCGAAGTGTCAGGCCGAAAATCCGTTTCAGCATCAATACGCTGGTGATTGCCATATCGGAATAATGTGGTGGGAGACCACGCAGAGAAGGTTTTGCCTCGCAGTACCAGGCGTGAAGTGCCGTTTCATCCCCCCAGCAAGTGAGTGAACCCCGAGTGATAAGGGCGTTGTTGTAAGCCTTCCAGTTGGTGATGTTGAACTTTTGCTGGGCCACGGAATGTCGCTATTTTGACAGAAGGAGAGTGATCTGATCCTCGTGCCGGCCAAAAGTTCGATTTATTCAACAACGCCTATTTTGCTTTGACAATCCACTACACATTTGCAAAAGAAAAAATCACACGAAGAAGAAATTATCCCTGTAACGCCAGAAAATCGTACCTATTTTTGTTATGCCATAGCGGCAACATTGCATCGTGGGAAGCGACGCGCAAGCGCTGGCAGGTTTTTGCTCAACGTTAGCGCAGACTGCGTAGTGTGCAATAATAAAAGCAGCAAAACATATGCAGGTAACAGGTCTTCGCTTGAAACTAGCTCTAGACACATTGACGTTGGCTAAAGCGTTGCGAGCGCAAGGAAGAAAATAAGAGAGACAATAATAATGGCAGAGAATAAGAAACGCCCTGGCAAAGATCTTGATCGTATCGACCGCAATATCCTAAACGAGCTACAGAAGGATCGCCGTATTTCAAACGTGGAGCTTTCGAAGCGTGTGGGGTTATCTCCAACACCCTGTTTAGAACGTGTGCGACGCCTTGAACGCCAGAGATTTGTTCATGGCTACACCGCATTGCTTAATCCGCATTATCTGGATGCCTCCTTGCTGGTTTTCGTCGAAATCACGCTAAATCGTGGCGCGCCGGATGTGTTTGAGCAATTTAACTCAGCAGTGCAAAAGCTTGAAGAAATTCAGGAGTGTCATCTGGTTTCCGGTGATTTCGACTACCTGCTGAAAACCCGTGTGCCGGACATGTCGGCTTACCGCAAGCTACTAGGTGAAACACTGCTGCCTTTACCGGGGGTTAACGACACCCACACTTACGTGGTTATGGAAGAAGTTAAACAGAGCAACCGTCTTGTGATCAAAACACGTTAAGGTGCAAAACCTAATTAAATTGGTTACACTCCTGTTTATTCATACAGTTTTATATCCATACAGTTTCAGTGCCGGGGAAGCGCCTCGGTGCTGCTGCTATGTCAACTACAGGAACCTGGAGAGCCTTTTTTGAGCCAGGAATATACAGAAGATAAAGCAGTTACCTTGAAAAAACTCAGTAGTGGCCAGCGTTTACTGGAGGCTGTGTTGATCGTAATAGCGGTTTTTGCCGTTTACCTTATGGTTGCGCTGCTCAGTTTTAATCCCTCTGACCCAAGCTGGTCGCAGACAGCGTGGCATGAACCTATTCGTAATTTTGGCGGTGGTATCGGTGCTTGGATAGCCGATATGCTGTTATTTATCTTTGGGGTGATCGCCTATGCGATACCGCCGATTATGCTGGTTCTGTGCTGGGTAGCCTATCGCCAGAAGCGCGGTAGCAGAGAATATAATGACTATTTTGAGCTCTCATTGCGTCTGATTGGCACGCTGGCGATGGTGTTCAGCTTCTGCGGACTGGCAGCGCTGAATGTTGACGATATTTATTACTTTGCATCGGGCGGTGTTATCGGTAGCTTACTAAGTAATGCCATGCTACCCCAATTTAGCGGTATTAGTGCTACGCTGGCGCTACTTTGTGTTTGGGCGGCAGGGGTGACGCTGCTCACCGGCTGGTCATGGCTGATGATCGCCGAGAAGATCGGTGGTGCGGTGCTGGGTGTTGCTACCTTTATGACCAACCGTTCGCGCTGCGAAGAACTCAATTACAGCGATAACAGTCGCTATGCCGTCGATGAGCCTGAACCCACAGTGCAAGGGGTGGCTACGCTAGATGACGATGTACTGTTATCCGCACCTAAAGTCTTTGTAGAAACTGCCGAAATAGCGTTGGCAGATGCCGGGAAGCCGCTGTTCAGCGGCATTTGCGCCAGCAATAACGAGGATGATTATAGTGAAGCTGCGCCGATTATTGTGCAGGCATCGCCGATGAGCGTTGAGTCGGCTTCGGTCGGCCAGCATCCGATGAACGCACCAGCGGAAAATACACTACCTCCGCTGTATTCATTTGAGATCCCAGAGGAAACGCCAGCACCTAAGGTGGCTCGCACGGTTGATCCCTATCAGCACGCTGATGAACCACGATGTGATAACAATTTTCCGGAACCTGATGCAACACCGCGGCGCGATCATTCGCTGTTTGATTTCTCCGCGACATCATAGAGCAACGTCAGCAGTTCATTTGCTGATTCAGCGGACACGCTGTTTGGCAGCAAGAAATCTCAGTTAACTGCGGGTGTCGCTAATACCTTTATGCCAGCCTTTGCCGCGACCTGCGATGGCAACCCGCAGGTTAAACAGGGAATAGGCCCTGAATTTCCCCGACCGAATCCGGTACGTATTCCCACCCGGCGCGCACTGGAATCCTATGGTATCAAGCTGCCTTCGCAGCGCGCCGCACTGCACCAGGCACACTATGGGCAACAGAAGCCTGCTGTGCGACCCCCTGCGGTAAGCTAAGTTGATACCTACAACGCTTTTAGTTTTTCCCCGATGGACGGTCTGGTGGACGATGATCCTAGCGAGCCACAGCTCAGTTTGTCACCCTCGTTGGAAGAGCGTACTGAACAGCAAAGTAATAGCCCTTGTTGTCAGTCTAAGCCTGCTGCACCACAACCTGAGATAGATTGCCTGATCCAACCGTTCCTGATGCGCAATATGCCATTGCAGAAGCCGACTACCCCGTTGCCAACACTAGCCCCGAAAGAGGTGGAACCGGTAAATTCCTTTGAGCTAGAACAAAAAGCACGCTTGGTGGAAGCTAGCCTGGCTGATTACCGGGTCAAAGCCGAGGTAGTGGATATTCTACCGGGGCCGGTGATCACCGGTTTCGAGCTAGATTTAGCACCGGGGATCAAGGCCGCGCGTATTTCCAACCTATCGCGTGATCTTGCTCGTTCACTGTCAACCTCAGCGGTGCGCGTGGTTGAAATGATCCCCGGCAGACCGTATGTAGGGCTGGAGTTCCCGAACGCCAAACGTCAAACCGTGTATTTGCGAGAAGTACTGGATTGCCCAGCATTCCGCGACAATCCGTCGCCATTGTCTATCGTGCTGGGTAAAGATATCTCTGGCGAGCCGGTGGTGGCCGAACTGGGCAAAATGCCGCACCTGTTAGGTACTACGGGTTCGGGTAAATCAGTCGGGGTCAACGCGATGATCCTAAGCATCTTGTATAAGGCGACGCCGAAAGAGGTGCGCTTTATCATGATCGACCCAAAAATGCTGGAGCTGTCAGTCTACGAAGGTACACCGCATCTGTTGACCGACGTAGTGACCGATATGAAAGATGCCGCCAATGCATTACGCTGGTGTGTGGCGGAGATGGAACGCCGTTACAAGCTGATGTCTGCATTGGGCGTGCGTAACCTGGCTAGCTACAACGAGCGCGTCGATCAGGCTGAAGCTATGGGCCGCCCAATCCCAGATCCATTCTGGAAAACGACAGATAGCATGGACATCACACCACCTGTGCTGGAGAAAGAGCCTTATATCGTGGTGATGGTTGACGAATTCGCCGATCTGATCATGACAGTCGGCAAAAAAGTCGAAGAGCTCATTGCCTGTCTAGCACAGAAAGCGCGTGCAGCGGGTATCCACCTGGTGCTGGCGACCCAGCGTCCGTCGGTGGATGTGATCACCGGCCTGATCAAGGCTAATATCCCAACACGTATTGCTTTTACCATATCCAGAAAGATTGATTCATGTACTATCCTTGACCAAGGCGGTGCCGAATCGCTGTTAGGGATAGGTGATATGCTGTATCTGGCACCGAACTCCTCAATTCCGGTGCGCGTGCATGGCGCATTTGTGCGTGATCAGGAAGTGCACGCCGTGGTTAAGGATTGGAAAGCGCGTGAGCATCCCCAGTATAAAGAGGGGATACTCAGTCGCCGTGAAGAGGGTGAAGGGAGTGCAGGCGGCATGGAAGGCCATGACGATCTTGATCCGCTGTTTGATCAAGCGGTAGAGTTCGTGGTGGAAAAGCGCCGTGCCTCCATCTCCGGCGTTCAGCGCCAATTCCGCATTGGCTATAACCGCGCCGCGCGCATCATCAAACAGATGGAAGTGCAGGGTATTGGCATAACGGCAACCGCAAGGTACTGGCACCACCACGGCAAGACTGACGCAAGTCTAACCACTGTGATTCAATTATAAAGAGCCGCTAAGCAGCCATTGTGCAAAGCAGTATAACCCCCGGCTTTTGCTTGTAATAGAAGTGGCTTCGGATAGGGTAACGGTGGTTAGGGGTAATTTGGTTCGCACGGCACCGCCTTACGTTTAGCGTATTTCATAAGGTATCTGGAATAATGAAAAAATTGTTAGTGGCCTGCTGTCTGCTTTCGGGATTTGCGTCCACCTCCGTGCTGGCTGACGCCACGCAGGATTTGCAAAATCGTCTGGCTAAAGTGGACAGCTTCCACGCCCACTTCTCTCAGACTATCACGAGTAGCGATGGCGCTGCGATTCAACAGGGCGCAGGCGAACTGTGGATAAAACGCCCGAACTTATTTAATTGGCACATGACCTCGCCGGATGAGAGTGTGTTAATTTCCGATGGTCAGACCCTATGGTTCTATAACCCATTCGTTGAGCAGGTAACGGCGACCTGGCTGAAGAATACCACCTGCAATACGCCATTTATGCTGATCATACGCAACAATGCCAATGATTGGAAACAATACCAGGTTAAGCAGAAAGGCGATGATTTTGAGCTGACGCCAAAATCCAGCAGCGGTAACCTGAAGCAGTTCACCATTACCGTGACCTATGGCGGCACTATCCGCAGTTTCGCTGCGGTGGAGCAGGATGGGCAACGCAGTACCTATGTGCTGAAAAGCCAGCAGGACGTTTCTGCCCATGCCACCAAATTCACATTTATCCTACCACATGGGGTGACGCTGGACGAGCAGCGTCAGTAAGGCATCAGTTAGTAATCTGTCGCTTGATTTTTCCCAAAATGAGTTCCAGCCGTTGGCCGCCCGCATGCGACCGACCACGTTGGTGCAATATATTGGCCGGCAGCATCTGTTGGCCGCTGGCAAGCCGCTGTCACTTCCGGCATTAAAGAAATCCGCGATGCGATCGAGCATGCCCTGCAAAACCGTAGTGCTGGCCGTCGCACCATCTTGTTTGTTGATGAGGTACACCGGTTCAATAAAAGCCAGCAGGATGCTTTTCTGCCACACATCAAAGACGGCACCATCACCTTTATCGGTGCGACCACCCAAAACCCCTCGTTTGAACTTAACTAGGCATTGTTGTCTCGCGCACGCGTTTATCTGCTAAAGGCGTTGGCTGCTGAGGACATCAGCCAGGTACTGGATCAGCCGATGAACGACAGCAAGTGCGGCTTAGGTGGTCGGAATATCGAATTGCCGGAAGAGATGCGCCGTATGTTGTCTGAACTGGTGGGGGGTGACGCGCGCCGGGCGCTGAACAGCTTGGAAATGATGGCTGATATGTCGGAAATCGATACCAAATGGGTGAAAGTACTGACGCCTGAATTGCTGAAAGAGGTATTGGATGAACGCAGTGCACGCTTCGACAATAAAGGGGATCGCTATTACGGCCTGATCTCTGCATTACATAAATCGGTGCGCTGTTCGGCACCAGACGCCACACTGTACTGGTATGCGCGCATTATCACTGCTGGCGGTGACCCGCTGTACGTGGCGTGCAGTCTGCTGGCGATTGCCTCTGAAGATATCGGCAACGCCGATCCGCGCGGCATGCAGGTGGCGATCGCCGCCTGGGATTGTTTCACACGCGTGGGGCCTACGGAAGGCGAACGCGCCATCGCACAGGCTGATTACTATGTGCCTGAACATCTGCGCAACACGCCGACCAAGCTGATGAAAGCGATGGGGCTGTGTGCTGAGTACCGTACGCCCAAGATGAAGACCACGCCTACGCTGCCGGTGAGAGCTATTTTCCGCCTGAAATGGTCAATACGCGTTACTATCAACCGACCTCTCGCGGGTTGGAAGGTAAAATTGGCGAGAAGCTGGCATGGCTGGCTGAACAGGATCAAAATAGCAAGACAAAACGCTACCGCTAGCGTTGCCGTTGCCGTTGCGGTAAGGTTAGCGGGTATAACTCTTCCTTGAGATGGCGATAGATCAGCCATATGTACCCTAAATAATTCGAGTTGCAGGAAGGCGCAAACGCTGTTCAGATCGGTCAGGAACCGATTTGAACAGCGTTTGCGCTGGGCGCAGGCTTAACACCAGAGATGAGGTTTATTTATCCCTAGAAGCTTAGACTATTAAGTGACTAGGGTGAGAGAGGAAAGCTAACGCACAGGCAACTTGAAGCGTAATGGGTATAAAACACAAACTTTCTTTCAATAACATAAGCACAGGATTAGCATGCTCGATCCCAATTTTCTGCGTAATGAGCGAGACGCAGTCGCCGCCAAACTGGTTCGCCGAGGCTTTAAACTCGATCTGGATCTGCTTCGTTCACAGGAAGAACGCCGCAAAGTTCTACAGGTTAAAACTGAAGCGCTGCAAGCAGAGCGTAACTCCCGATCGAAATCCATCGGTACGGCCAAAGCGCTTGGAGAAGACATAGAGCCGCTACGTGGCGAAGTGAACGAACTGGGTGAAAAGTTAGACGCCGCCAAGGCTGAGTTGGATGCGTTGCAGCGTGAAATCCGCGATTACGCCTTAACGCTACCGAACCTGCCTGACGATTCTGTGCCGTGCGGTAAATATGATAGCGAAAACCAGGAAATCAGCCGCTGGGGTGAGCCGCGCCAGTATGATTTCACCGTGCGCGACCACGTCGATCTGGGGGAAATGGCGGGGGGGCTGGATTTCGCCGCAGCAGTCAAGCTCACTGGATCGCGTTTTGTGGTGATGAAAGGGCAGATAGCCCGCATGCACCGTGCGCTATCGCAGTTCATGCTGGATCTGCATACTGAACAGCACGGCTATCTGGAAGCCTATGTCCCCTATCTGGTTAACCATACCACGCTGTATGGCACGGGTCAGCTACCGAAGTTTGGTGAAGATCTGTTCCACACCAAGTTATTGGAAGAAGAGTCAGACAACAGCAATTATGCACTGATCCCAACCGCAGAAGTGCCGTTGACCAACCTGGTACGCTACGAGATCCTGGAAGAAGGATCCCTGCCGTTAAAGATGACTGCGCATACGCCATGCTTCCGAGCTGAGGCCGGCTCTTATGGCCGCGATACCCGTGGGCTGATCCGTATGCACCAGTTTGATAAAGTTGAGATGGTGCAGATCGTGTGTCCTGAAGATTCGATGGCGGCGCTAGAAGCAATGACAGGCCATGCTGAGAAAGTGTTACAACTGCTGAACCTGCCCTATCGTAAAGTGTTACTATGCACCGGTGATATGGGGTTTGGCGCATGTAAAACCTACGATATGGAAGTGTGGTTGCCAGCGCAAAACACATACCGCGAGATTTCGTCCTGCTCCAACATGTGGGATTTTCAGGCACGGCGCATGCAGACGCGCTACCGCAGCAAAACCGAGAAGAAACCGCGTCTGGTGCATACGCTAAACGGTTCTGGCCTGGCGGTGGGCCGCACGCTGGTTGCGGTGTTGGAAAACTACCAACAGGCCGATGGCCGCATTCAGGTGCCCGAAGTGTTGCGTCCTTACATGGGGGGGGAGGAATTTATCGGCTGAAAAGCGCCTATAAATAATGCTATACCCTAAATAACTCGAGTGGTAGGAAGGCGGCAACGCTGTTCAAATCGGTGGGTAACCGATTTGAACAGTGCTTGCGCTGGGCCGCAGGCCGAACCTAAAAGTCCGCAGGCAACGATAATAGTTGCAGCGCCCCTGGTTACAGACGGAAGCGTTGAAGTCCTGCGTCCATTCAGTCCAGATTAGCGCTTGATCCCGATCGCCGCCAGCCAAGGCCATCACCGACTTCAATTCTCCGATGCGCAGGGTGTACCAGGCATTGTCTTTACCGCCGGCAATACCTAGCAACTCGGGCACACGGGTGAAGGTGAAATCGTCCGGCCCTTCGTCGTCCAACTGCTGGATCAGCGCCAGGTATTCCTCAGGCTCCCATTCGCTACCCGGCAACGCCAGCAAGGTATTGCGCAGGTGTGCCCCCATGCTATTGTTGGCCAACAGCAGGTCTTCTGCCGGGACATACCCGGCACAATGATGCGGCAAGCGTAGACGCCCAGGTGCTGGTAGTCGTCAATATAAACTTCCGCCCCTTCCTGATCAAAAATGCGCATCAGCGTGGCGAATTCTTCCTGAGTGCTGCCAGTGAAGCTCCAGTCAATAAATGGGTAATCCGCATCCTGTTTGAACATGTCCCAAGAGATCAGACCGCTGGAATCGATACAGTCAGTTTCTAGGTTAGTGTGTTCGGCGACTGCGTCATTACCAAACGTTGGGGCGGTGAACATATCGAGAGCCTTTAAGTTGTGTCCTTTTAGCAGCTCGGTCACCGTGAGTTCCAGTGCTACGCCGAAGTTGGGATGAGCGCTGAACAAGGCAAAGCAAGTGCCATTAGCAGGGTTGAATAGCACCACGCAGATCACCGGATAGTTTCCACCCAGCGAAGCGTCGTAAGACAAGATCGGGAAACCTTCTTCTTTCGGCTTGGCGATGGCTGCCACCACACCTAGATAGCGTTGTAGCACCTCGGTAGGGATCGCCGGCAGGCTAATGGTTTCCGCGATAATACGGTTTTTCGCATAGCGTTAGAACACCTCGGACAACGCCTACACATGAGCCTCATTAGTGGCGTTGTCAGCAGACATACCGTTGGAAACGTACAAGTTGCCGATGATGTTCATCGGGATATAAACGATTTGTTGGTCAGACTGGCGGATAAATGGCAGGGTGCAGACACCGCGATCACCATTGCCGGATTGCAAATCGATCAGATCGCGGGCGCTGAGTTCCTACTCTGGATCGTAAAATACGTGCAAGCGCTCGTCAAGGATGCCAGCCGGTAGTGAGCCATCGGCGGGGATTGGGAACCATTTTTCAATGGGGTAATGCGCGAAATCGCCCTCGGCGATCTGTTGGCCCAACTAAAAATCGGCTAAGAATAGTTGGTTGACAGGCACTCGAAGTATTCGCCTAAAGCGGAAACCAGCACGGCTTTTTTGCTTGCACCTTTACCGTTAGTAAAGTACAGCGGGCAATCGCGATCACGGATGTGAACCGACCAGATGTGTGGCATCGGGTTAAGCCACGAGGCTTCTTCGATATTAAAACTGAGATCGCTCAGCTTTTGTTGGTAACAGGTGATGGAGTCTTCCAGTGCGGCGTCTTTGCTAAGGATAAAAGTTTGCGTCAGGGTCTTCACTTTTTAAGCGTACTAAAACGCGTGATGATATGGGGTTTTACGCCAAAGCTCCGTGTATTCCTGGGCTATGTCCGGTTATTGAGCGTGGCGCGGCGCAGTTCCAAAAGCCGGTAGTCAAGGCGCAGGGTGCCTAACAATGCGGAGTCCCGGCTTTTGGGATGCGGCCCGAAGGGCTGTGCGATTTATGCACTCCTAGGTATGGGCCACCCACCGTCTTGCTGTGCGTTCCAATGACCGCCAGCGCCGCTCACGGGCATACATACAGCCTGTTATTGCGCACCGTGCTAGCTTGCGAGCGAAGAATAAGCATTGCAGCCGTGTAACCTGAGTGATAAAACCGCTGTGATAGTTAGCATGAGCGTTAACTTCGGGTGTATTTTGACATGCCGCTTCTTGCGGCAAGATAGAGTGAAAGTGGTGAGGGGAAATGACACAGGTTTATAATTTTAGCTCTGGCCCGGCAATGTTGCCGGCTGAAGTGTTGCGCCGCGCGGAGCAGGAACTGTGCAACTGGCACGGACTGGGTACTTCAGTAATGGAAATCAGCCACCGCAGTAAAGAATTTATCGCCGTTGCCCAGCAGTCCGAACAGGATCTACGCGATCTGCTGAAAATTCCCTCTAATTATAAAGTGCTGTTCTGCCATGGTGGTGCTCGTGCACAGTTCGCAGCATTGCCGCAGAACCTGCTTGGGGATAAAACCACCGCCGACTACATCGACGGCGGCTATTGGGCGCATAGTGCGATCAACGAAGCACAGAAATATTGCACGCCGAACGTCATCGAAGTGAAAACCCATATTGGTAACCTGAGCGGTATCAAACCGATGAAAGAGTGGCCGCTCAGCGATGGCGCGGCTTATGTCCACTACTGCCCCAATGAAACCATCGACGGCGTAGCTATCGATGAAATACCGGACTTCGGTGACAATGTGGTGATCGGCGATTACTCCTCGACCATTTTGTCTCGCCCGCTGGAGGTGAGCCGTTTCGGTGTGATTTACGCCGGCGCTCAGAAAAATATCGGCCCTGCTGGCCTGACGCTGGTGATCGTACGTGAAGAGCTACTGGGTAAGGCTCGCCGTGAAGTGCCGTCGATTCTCGATTACACCGTGCTGGCCGAGAACGATTCGATGTTAAACACCCCACCGACCTTTGCTTGGTATCTTTCCGGCATGGTGTTCAAATGGCTGAAAGAGCAGGGTGGCCTGATGGAGATGCAAAAGCGCAATCAGGCCAAGGCTGAACTGCTGTACGCCACCATCGATAACTCCGATTTCTACCACAGCCAGGTGTCGCACGCCAACCGTTCCTGGATGAACGTGCCGTTCCAGTTGGCAGATTCAGCGCTGGATAAGGTGTTCCTCAGCGAAGCGGAAGCCATCGGCTTGCAGGCGCTGAAAGGTCACCGGGTGGTTGGCGGCATGCGCGCTTCTATTTACAATGCAATGCCGTTGGCGGGTGTGCAGGCGTTAACCGACTTTATGAACGATTTTGAACGCCGCCACGGGTAAGAACCTATCCCATTAGGCTATTTTATTTACCATTTTAGACATGGGCAGGGTTCACCCTGTTCAAGGACTCCTTGTACGCTACAGTTGCTGTGCATTGTCCCTGTGCATACTGTTTGTGCTTACTGAGAGCTGTGGGCTACTTACCGCTATTGTCCTTGTGTAGTAAGGCAGCTCCAGCATTATTCTCGGAGCCGTTCCGTTCATCAGAATTTGGAGAGTTTTCTTTACATGGTGGATTCACTGACGTTACAACCGGTCGCTTTGGTCAATGGCACCGTCAACTTACCCGGCTCCAAGAGTGTATCCAACCGTGCCCTGCTGCTGGCGGCACTGGCGGAGGGAAAGACCCGGCTTACCAACCTGCTGGACAGCGACGATGTGCGTCATATGCTGAATGCATTGCGGGCATTGGGCGTAAACTATCGGCTTTCCGCTGATCGCACCGTCTGCCAAGTTGACGGTGCTGCCGGGCCGTTGGCGGCTGACCAGCCTTTGGAATTGTTCCTCGGCAATGCAGGCACTGCGATGCGGCCACTGGCAGCGGCGCTGTGTCTGAGTCATGGCGATGCGGTGTTGACGGGGGAACCGCGTATGAAAGAGCGTCCGATCGGCCACTTGGTGGACGCATTGCGCCAGGGCGGCGCGCAAATTGATTATCTGAAACAACCCGATTATCCGCCAGTGCGCCTGCGTGGCGGTTTCTTGGGAGGCGATATCACTGTCGATGGTAGCGTCTCCAGCCAGTTTTTGACCTCGTTACTGATGACTGCACCGCTGGCTCCACAGGATACGCAGATCCATATCAAGGGTGAGTTGGTCTCCAAACCATACATCGACATTACGCTGCACCTGATGCGCAGCTTTGGCGTTGAAGTTAGCCACGACAATTATCGGGGGTTCCACGTTCAGGGACGTCAAACTTACCGTTCATCGGGCGATTACCTAGTGGAGGGGGATGCTTCTTCAGCCTCTTACTTCTTGGCTGCAGCGGCGATTAAAGGTGGCACCGTGCGTGTGACCGGTATCGGCCGCAAAAGTGTGCAGGGTGACACCAAGTTTGCCAACGTGTTAGAAAAAATGGGCGCGCGCATCACCTGGGGCGATGATTTTATCGAGTGTAGTTATGGCGAACTATATGGCATCGACATGGATGTGAATTCTATTCCAGATGCAGCGATGACCATTGCTACCACTGCACTGTTTGCCAAGGGGCCGACTACCTTGCGCAATATCTATAACTGGCGAGTGAAGGAAACCGACCGTCTGGCGGCGATGGCCACCGAGTTGCGCAAAGTGGGCGCAGAGGTTGACGAAGATGAGGACTCTATCCATGTGGTGCCGCCCGCTAAGCTGAAGTTCGCTGCTATCGACACTTATAACGATCATCGCATGGCGATGTGTTTTTCGCTGGTGGCGTTGTCGGATACACCTGTTACCATCCTTGACCCGCAATGCACAGCGAAAACCTTCCCAGACTATTTCGAACAGCTAGCGCAGATCAGCCGGTTGGAGTAACGATCAGAGCATTTATTTCAAGGCTCCTTGGGTGGAAATTTATCGTATTTATTGCCGAATAATTGTTATTTTTCTATGCTTTTTCGCGGTTATACGCTTATTTTTATGCAACAAGACCGTTCCGAGGTAACAGTTCACAGCATGGCAGCGTATACTGCGCCACAGTATCTGCCCCCTATTGGGCAATCGGCAGGGGCGCTGGCAACCAGACCTTCATATTAATTTGAGGACTGGCAATGTTCCTGTGAGGTTTTCTACCTGAAAGGAGAGAGAAATGACGGCTACAGCCCCGGTGATAACCGTTGATGGGCCAAGTGGCGCTGGCAAAGGCACGCTGTGTAAAGCCATAGCCGAATCCCTTGGTTGGCGTTTGCTTGATTCTGGCGCGATCTATCGTGTGCTGGCGATGGCGGCGTTACATCATCAGGTGGATATCACTTCTGAGGAAGCGCTGGTTCCGTTGGCCGCACATCTCGATGCTTGCTTTGTCGCTCAGGATGGCAAGCTGCTGGTGGTTTTGGAAGGTGAGGACGTCAGCAATCAGATCCGTACGGGAACCGTCGGCAACACCGCTTCGAGGGCGGCTAAGTTACCACGGGTGCGCGAGGCGTTGCTACGCCGCCAGCGCGCGTTTCGTGAGGAGCCTGGCCTGGTTGCCGATGGCCGCGATATGGGCACGGTGGTGTTCCCGGATGCCCCGGTTAAAATTTTCCTTGATGCCACCGCTGAAGAGCGTGCGCAGCGCCGTAGGCTACAGTTGCAGGAAAGGGGCTTTAATGTTAACTTTAAACGTCTTTTAGCCGAGATACGGGAACGGGATGACCGTGACCGTAATCGGGCTATCGCGCCTCTGGTGCCTGCCTCCGATGCCTTTGTGCTGGATTCAACCAGCTTGTCGATCGGGGCAGTCATCCAGCAAGCGTTGGGTTATGTACAGAAAATCATGGCGTTACCGCAGCAATAAGTGTAGTGGCACTGTTGGTTTTTTACCCTATTTTTCATAGAAGTACCGCAATGTAGTGGGTAAAATTTACCCTTATAGCCTAAACTCTGTCGGCATGGATCCAATGGCGGGGTATGTAAAACAACCCCATTCGGCGGGATGCTGGATGGACGTTAAACTAAAGAATCTTGAAGATTAACAACATGACTGAATCTTTCGCTCAACTCTTTGAAGAATCGCTGAAAACAATCGAAACCCGTCCAGGCTCCATCGTTCGTGGCACTGTCGTTGCTATCGATAAAGATGTCGTACTGGTTGACGCTGGTCTGAAGTCTGAGTCTACCATCCCGGCTGAGCAGTTCAAAAACGTACAGGGCGAGCTGGAAATCCAGGTTGGTGACGAAGTTGACGTTGCGCTGGACGCTGTTGAAGATGGTTTCGGTGAAACCCTGCTATCCCGTGAAAAAGCTAAGCGTCACGAAGCTTGGATCACGCTGGAAAAAGCTTATGAAGACGCTGAAACTGTCGTCGGTGTTATCAACGGCAAAGTTAAGGGTGGTTTCACCGTCGAGCTGAACGGCATTCGGGCGTTCCTGCCAGGTTCCCTGGTTGACGTGCGTCCGGTACGCGACACGTTGCACCTGGAAGGCAAAGAGCTTGAGTTTAAAGTCATCAAGCTGGATCAGAAACGCAACAACGTTGTGGTTTCTCGTCGTGCGGTTATTGAATCTGAGAACAGTGCAGAGCGCGATCAACTTCTGGAAAAGTTGCAAGAAGGCATGGAAGTTAAAGGTATCGTTAAGAACCTCACTGACTACGGTGCATTCGTTGATCTGGGCGGTGTAGATGGCCTGCTGCACATCACTGATATGGCTTGGAAACGCGTTAAGCACCCAAGTGAAATCGTCAATGTGGGTGATGAAATCACCGTTAAAGTGCTGAAGTTCGACCGCGAGCGTACTCGTGTTTCCCTGGGCCTGAAACAACTAGGCGAAGATCCATGGGTGGCTATCGCTAAACGTTACCCTGAAAGCATAAAACTCACAGGTTGTGTTACCAACCTGACTGATTACGGTTGCTTTGTAGAAATCGAAGAAGGTGTTGAAGGTTTGGTACACGTTTCTGAAATGGATTGGACCAACAAAAACATCCACCCATCCAAAGTTGTTAACGTGGGCGATGTAGTAGAAGTGATGGTTCTGGACATTGATGAAGAACGTCGTCGCATTTCTCTGGGCTTGAAGCAGTGCAAATCTAACCCATGGCAGCAGTTCGCAGAAACTCACAACAAAGGTGATCGTGTTGAAGGTAAAATCAAGTCTATTACTGACTTTGGTATCTTCATCGGCCTGGATGGTGGCATCGACGGCCTGGTTCACCTGTCTGACATTTCCTGGAATGTTGCGGGCGAAGAAGCAGTTCGTGATTACAAAAAAGGTGACGAAATTGCCGCGGTTGTTTTGCAAGTTGATGCAGAGCGCGAGCGTATCTCTTTGGGTGTGAAGCAACTGGCTGAAGATCCCTTCAATAATTACCTGTTTATTAATAAGAAAGGGACTATTGTTACGGGTAAAGTCACCGCAGTTGACGCCAAAGGTGCTACAGTTGAATTAGCAGGTGGTGTAGAAGGTTACCTGCGTGTATCTGAAGCCTCTCGTAACCGCATTGAAGATGCAACTTTGGTTCTTAACGTTGGTGATGAAGTTGAAGCCAAGTTCACCGGCGTTGACCGTAAGAACCGCGTAGTAAGCCTGTCTGTATGTGCTAAGGACGAAGCTGATGAGAAAGATACCATCGCAACTGTTAACCACAAACAGGAAGAAGGCAACAACTTCCTCAACGCAATGGCTGAAGCTTTCAAAGCGGCTAAAGGCGAGTAATGACGGGGGCGGGTTTCTGGCCGCCAGATACGGTAGTTTAGCTGCAAAGCTTGGAGGAATTATGATCAAGTCTGAACTTATCGAAAGACTTGCTAGTCAGCAATCTCGTATCCCTGCGAAGACCGTTGAGGATGCAGTGAAAGAGATGCTTGAACATATGGCTGTAACACTGGCTTATGGTGAACGCATTGAGATCCGTGGGTTTGGCAGTTTTTCTCTTCACTACCGTACCCCGCGTGTGGGTCGCAACCCAAAAACAGGTGATAAAGTGGAGCTGGATGGCAAGTACGTTCCTCACTTTAAGCCTGGTAAAGAGTTACGTGATCGCGCCAATATCTACGGCTAATCGCTGAACTGTCCATATGTTTTTTCCATATATTTTTGCTTGCTGTTTAGTCATTTTATGCTCCTCCCACCTGACTTCTTCTTGCGTGCAGTGCCTTGGTTCAACATCAATAAATGAAACCTTAATCGTTAATCTGCGGCGTTTATCGCGAGTCATCGCAAGGGCGCTAGCACTTGCCGAATGAAAGGTGAAGAATCCCGTCGGCTAGCTGTAATACGCGGCTGTGCATTGTTTGTTTAATGGGAGAAAGGCCGATCAAAATCTCGTTGGATCTGGCGGTTATTGCCATTGTCTGTGGCATTTTGCCCTTTCTTGTACTGCCAAAATTGCCTGATATGTTGACAACATGGCTGGTTGTTTTTCCTTTCAGCCTGATGCTGCGTGACTGACGGGTCGCTTGTCAATTTATCGGTTTGGGATCGTTGGGATTTCTGTGGGCGGTTTTCAATGCTGGAAATTTTCTGGGGCAAGCTAAACGGTTGAGCCGTGGCCATGAGGTAACGGCAGTGGTACAGGTTATCGGCGCTACTCTACTACCTGTGCCAGCAAACAAACGCGGATGCGAATAGAACAGGTTAACGGACGTTGGCTCACCCAATCCATCGCCTTTGCCACGACTTTGCAGCCGGATGAACAACGATTTTATGCTGGACAGCGTTAGCAGCTTCGGCTGCGCATGAGGCCGGTGCATGGCAAGTTGAACCAAGGTGGGTTTGACAGCCAACGTTGGTCGATGGCACAACGTCAGCCACTGACTGGTCAAGTCAAACATGCCAGCCTGCTTGACGGCAACGCATTATCAGCCATGTTGAGAACAACATGGCTGACTTGCGCTATAAATCGGTACTACTGGCTCTGGCCTTTGGTGAACGAGGCTTGCTGGAACCCACGTTGCGCACTTTGATGCTAAAAACGGGCATTGCGCACCTGATGGCCATTTCAGGCTTGCATGTGACTATGGCGGCTATCCTAATTTGGGCGGGCGGCTCAGTGGCTATTGCCTGCCCACCTCAATTGGTTACCGTTTCCCTCTTATAGCCAGTTGGCTTGGTACGTTGGTGTATGTTTGGCTGGCTGGCGCACAGCCTCCAGCAATACGCACCGCACTGGCATTGACACTGTGGATGCTGCTGCGTCTACGTGGTGTTCACTGCGTTTCTTGGCAGGTGTGGCTATGGTGCGTAGGGTTAATTCTGCTTTACGATCCGCTAGTGACGGTGCCGTTGATTCTACTGGCGGTGATCTACGGTGCTTTGCCAGCATTGGGCAGTGGGCTATGGGGGCTGGCCGATCTGACACTGCTGTGGGTCTTTACGCCACTGCAATATATGCAGCGAGGCCGGATCGATCTGGGCGCTGCCTCATTGTTGGCTAGCGCTGCGGGCTGGCTACTGGTGATTTGCTGGCGCTTTCACGGGTGGTGGCGTTATGCGTCGGGATGGCTCACGGTAGCGATCTGTTGCGTGCTGTGGCGCGAAAAATAACCCGCATACCGTTGGCGGTTTGATATTCTGGACGTAGGCCATGGCCTTGTGGTAGTGATCGAGCTAAATGGCAAAGGGGTACTGATACTGGTGATCGCTGGGCAGCATGTAGTGCTGCCGAACGCCATATTTTGCCTATGCTAAATTGGCGGGGTATCGAACTGGAATACATTAGCCATGATCATCTTGATAATATCGGTGGGCTGGAAGATGTGCAGCAGGCGTTTCCACAGGCGAGAGTACGCAGCCAGATACCTAACTCAGGCCATTTACCTTGCGTAGCCGGAGAAAGCTGGCAGTGGCAATCGCTGCAATTTGAGGTGTTGTGGCCACCGAAAGCGCTGAAAAGACCGATCAATGATGACTCCTGTGTGATCCGCGTGGATGGCGGCCAATTTAGCTTATTACTGACTGGTGACGTGGAAAAGAAAGCGGAGGCACAGTTGCTCAGGTTACAGCGCGATAAGCTGGCGGTGTTACCCTACTGCAAGTTCCGCACCACGGCAGTAAAACCTCTTCATTGCCGCCTTTTTTTCGTGCGGTTGCACCTGAAGCAGCGTTGGCTTTGGCATCTCGTTACCACAAATGGCGATTACCTGCGGTGAAGGTTGTCGCCAGATATCTGGCAAATGGCATCATATGGCGCGATACTTCCTACTTAGGCCAGTTATCGGTGCTTTTTTTCGACAACGATTGGCAAATTAAAGACTTTCGTGAACAATTAATGCCCCGTTGGTATCACCAGCGATTTGGCGTAGAGGGTAATAATGAGTAAAATAAGCCGCTATTTCTTCCGATGCTGGTATTTGCATGATGAATGATAATGATCTCTCCACCTGGCAGACTTTCTGTCGCCTCTGGCCGATGATCACGCCTTTTAGGGCCGGCCTGATTGTGGCTGGTTTAGCATTAATTGTGAACGCGGGCAGCGACGCCTTTATGCTGTCTTTGCTTAAACCTTTATTGGACGACGGTTTTGGAAAAACCGAGGATAGTATCCTACAGTGGATGCCGATGGCCATTATTGGTTTGATGGTGGTGCGCGGTACAACCAGCTTTATTTCCAGCTATTGCATTTCCTGGGTTTCCGGCATGGTGGTGATGCATATGCGCCGCCGTCTATTTTGCCACATGATGAGAATGCCGGTTTCTTTCTTTGATCAACAGTCTACTGGCACGTTGTTGTCCCGCATTACCTACGATTCAGAGCAGGTAGCATCATCCTCTTCCAGCGCGCTGGTGATTGTGGTGCGTGAAAGCGCATCGATTATCGCACTGTTCTGTATGATGTTTTATTACAGCTGGCAGCTTTCGGTGATCCTGATCGTGCTGTCACCTATCGTGTCAATTGCGATCCGCATCGTGTCCAAGCGGTTCCGTAATATCAGCAAAAACATGCAAAATACTATGGGGCAAGTGACCACTAGTGCCGAGCAAATGCTGAAGGGGCATAAAGAGGTATTGATTTTTGGCGGGCAACAGGTCGAAACCGATCGCTTCAACTCGGTTAGCAATCGCATGCGCCAACAGGGCATGAAGTTGGTATCCGCTTCCTCCATCTCCGACCCTATTATCCAACTGATCGCCTCTTTAGCCTTGGCCTTTGTACTGTATGCCGCCAGCTTCCCGAGTGTGATGGAAACACTTACCGCCGGTACTATTACCGTGGTGTTCTCCTCCATGATCGCCTTGATGCGTCCGCTGAAATCGCTAACTAACGTCAACGCCCAGTTCCAGCGCGGTATGGCGGCCTGTCATACCTTATTCTCAATTTTGGATATGGAGCAGGAGAAAGATATCGGCACTTGTCAAGTGGCGCGTGCGAAAGGCGATATCGAATTCCGTAACGTGACCTTCTATTACCCAGGTAGAGAAATTCCGGCGCTGCGTAATATCAACCTGAGCATTTCGGAAGGTAAAACTATGGCATTGGTAGGCCGATCCGGTTCAGGCAAGTCGACAATTGCCAACTTATTGACCCGTTTTTACGATATTCAGGAAGGTGAGATCCTGATGCATGGGCATGACCTGCGTGAATATACGTTGGCTTCTCTACGGGATCAGGTAGCGCTGGTTTCGCAAAACGTTCATCTGTTCAACGACACCATCGCTAATAATATTGCTTACGCACATGAAGCACGCTATAGCCGCGAAGAAATCGAGAAAGCGGCGCGTATGGCCTATGCGATGGACTTTATCGATAAGATGGATAATGGGTTGGATACGGTAATCGGTGAGAACGGCGTAACGCTGTCCGGTGGTCAACGCCAGCGCATCGCCATCGCGCGTGCATTGCTGCGTGATTGCCCGATCCTGATCCTGGACGAGGCAACTTCAGCACTAGATACTGAGTCTGAGCGCGCTATTCAGGCGGCGTTGGACGAACTGCATAAAGATCGCACTTCATTGGTGATCGCTCACCGTTTGTCAACGATTGAAAAGGCGGATGAAATTCTGGTGATCGAGGAAGGTCGCATTGTTGAACGTGGTGAACATGTTGCATTACTCGACGAGCAAGGTGTCTATGCGCAATTGTATCGTTTGCAATTTGGTCAAGAATGATTGACCGCGTCTGGTCAGGTAGCTCTCTGCTTTATCTGATACTGCTGCCGTTGTCTTGGTTGTATGGCCTAGTCAGTACGCTTATCCGCTTTAGTTATCGTTGCGGCCTGCGTAAAAGCTGGCGCGCACCGGTTCCGGTGGTGATAGTCGGCAACCTAACCGCTGGTGGTAATGGCAAAACGCCGATAGTGATCTGGTTGGTGGAGCAATTGCAGCAACGAGGTTACCGGGTTGGTGTAGTATCACGCGGTTACGGCGGTAAATCTGCGGTTTATCCGTTGGTGCTTAGTCAGAACACCTCCCCCCATGAGGCGGGTGATGAACCTGTGCTTATTTATCAGCGTACCGGCGCACCGGTGGCTATTGCACCTAAACGATCTGATGCGATTCAGGCATTACTACAGCAGCATCAGCTTGATGTGGTGATCACTGACGATGGCTTACAGCATTATGCGTTGCAGCGTGACTTCGAACTGGTCGTGATCGACGGCGTACGTCGCTTTGGTAACGGTTGGTGGCTACCGGCAGGGCCGATGCGTGAACGTGCAGCGCGTCTCAATAGCGTGGACGCGTGCATTGCCAACGGCGGCGTGGCGCAGGTGGGGGAAATCGCTATGCGCCTGCGCGCGAGTGAGGCGGTGAATATGCTCAGTGGCGAGCGTTGTCCAGTGGCTGAATTAACAAATGTGGTGGCGGTGGCGGGTATCGGTCATCCACCACGTTTTTTCGCTATGTTGGACAAGCTGGGAACTGATGTCGAACAAGAAGTGGCATTTGCCGATCATCAGAAGTACCAGTTGGCGTCACTGTCGGCGCTAACGCCAGTAGGGCAAACGCTGTTGATCACGGAAAAGGATGCGGTAAAATGCCATGCTTTTGCTCAGCCCAACTGGTGGTATCTGCCAGTTGATGCGGTATTGCCATCCGTCGAGGCGGAAAAACTGCTGAAAAAAATTGAAAACCTGCTGATTAATTGACATCATTGCTGATGCCTTTAATTGGCTTAATTTGCTGTACAATACCGGTTTTTAGGTTCATCATGACCTGCGTTAATGGTTCATCGTCCCCATTGTGCTTCTGCTCTGGTTCACCGTGATAGTCAGAACCCTAAATGCTAGAAGCGTTTCCCCAGCCCAACTACACATATCAGGCCAGGAAGCCCGACGTTAAAGAGCCAATCGTTGATATGGCCTTCAACGGCGCTGGGGTTCGCGATATAGCAACGACCCTTAAAAATCGGTATCAACAGGGTTCTCCGCACTTTAAAAAACTTGCGTCTAAGCGAATAGTACCCTCATCAAAAGAGTAGCTCGCAAAACTCTCTGCTTCTCACGTTCTATTGCGTTGCATGAAAACGTCATCGTTTCCTTCATTGATAAACACAGGTTCGACTAATTAGATGCATCACCTTTCTCCCCATTTATACTCGTTTGAAACCATCTGTAATGGTCAACCAACATCGGACACTGATTTAGGCACATTTTTGTAATCGACGTTCATAATTGCGCTGTTTCGTGACTATCCGGTGACGATAAGAACAGATCAGGGGACTGAATTTACCTGCCGGGCACTAGACCAATAGGCTGATGAGCATGGTGTGGAGTTGCGATTGAACCAGCCAGGTAAAGCCGACATAGAACGGGTTTATCGAGAGTATTAACGAACGTTTTAGCGATGAATACCTTAATGAACACGTGTTCAGTGATGTCAGTCACGCGCGGGGAATAATCAATGAATGGCGTAAGGAGCATAGCGAGTGCCGACCGCACTCAGCACTGAATTATTTGACGCCGTATGAATTTGCAACTGAGTGGCGAAACTGAGAAATAGTGAGTAAACAAACTGACATTGCTAACTGAACGTTGTATCTAATCCTGGGGCAGGTCTGTGAGTTTCACCGGTTTATCGGTAGGTTTTGTCTTATTTACCCTTGCTTCATTGAGGGCTATTGCATACATATCCCTGTGTTGGTACAAACCAAATCGAACTTACCATACCAACAAGTAAGCGGGGCGGTGGGTGGAATTTGGTAGACGAAGTGAGTTGATTAACTCATTAATTTTGTGTGATAAAGCTAGTTTTTGTAGACGTCGGTAGACAGCAAAATGGTGTCCCCGACTGGAATCGAACCAGTAACTAGCCCTTAGGAGTGGCTTGTTATATCCGTTTAACTACGGGGACTCTATGGAACGGTAGCCTAAGCTGCCGAGTATTATACCTTTTATTACTTTCAGAACAAGTACTTACCGGTGCGTTTGCTTATTTACTCACCAAGTGCTCATCTATTTATTCGCTAGGTTGGCTGTGAACACGGTTTTTTTCCTAGGTATCAGGCGCATTGTCGTCTATTTATGCTTTGGAGCATACGCAGCGGGCTGCATGCGGCTTATGCTAGGGGATTCGCTATCCCAAAGAGACATGTGTACCTTTAGATGTGGCAAGTCAAAGGTTTGAGTGGTGTGCGCGATGAACGCTCCCTGTTTAGTAAGCTAAACTTTTCGGTGCATCCTGGCGAAATTCATTCAGGTCGCAGGGTAAAACGGCGCAGTTAAGGCCAGTCTGCTGCGTATTTTGGCTGGTTTGGCGGGCAGGCGTTGCTGAGGGATGCAATATGCGACAAAATAGGCCTCAACAGGGGAAAGCTACGATCAGGCGCCGCATTGCGCAAGCAAAAACACAGGCTTGCGAATAAACTGTTAAACTTAGTGTCAATAGACGCTGCTGCTGGAGGCAGCTAAGCTATTACAGAACCTCAGCAGTAAAGAGCAGGTTAGAGTTCAAATAAACAAGCGGGTACCCTGAAAAAACGAACGTGTTTTATGGAAAAAAATATGAACTTTCGCCTGACTGGGCTGGCTTTTGCAACGGTATTATTGGTGGGCTGCGCCAGTGCGCCAGATAATGAATCACCGGGGCGATCTGATCCTCTTGAAGGGTTTAACCGGACGATGTTTGACTTTAACTATAACGTTTTGGACCCCTATGTACTGCGCCCGGTGGCGGTAGCTTGGCGTGACTATCTGCCAATGTCGGCGCGTGACGGACTGAGCAACTTCACCTCTAATCTGGAAGAGCCAGCCAGCATGGTTAATGCATTCCTAAAGGGGGACCCGTACCGTGGGATGATCCATTTTAACCGTTTCTTCCTGAATACCCTGTTGGGAATGGTGGGGCTGATCGACGTGGCTGGCATGGCCAACCCGACACTGGTGCGAGAAGAATCAAACCGTTTTGGCAGAACCTTGGGACATTATAATGTTGGCTATGGCCCATACGTGATGCTACCGGGCTACGGTAGTTTCACCTTGCGTGAAGATCTCTGCGACTGGGCGGATGCGTTCTACCCGATGCTAAGTTACTTGACCTTCTGGATGTCGGCGGGCAAATGGGTGGTTGAAGGCATTGAAACTCGTGCCCAGTTGCTGGATTATGATGGCCTGCTCCGCAACTCTTCCGACCCTTACATGATGGTGCGTGAAGCCTACTTCCAACGTCATGACTTTATCGCCAAAGGCGGTTCGCTAAAGCCGGATGAAAACCAGAATGCCAAAGCGATCCAGGGGGATTTAGACGAGATCGATTCGGCACAGTAAGCCCCACGATGAAAAACCGCCCGCAAGTTAATAACCTATCTCATTAGGTAATTTTATTTGCCACTTTGGCCCTGGGCAGTTCTCTCCATCCTCACGTACTCCATGTACGCTGTGGCTGTTGCGTAATGTCCGTTTCTGCATGGATAAAGGCTATCCAGTCGAGAAAAAAAGAGTCTGAAGGCATTAAGACCAGGCTGTGTTCCTTAATCACTTAAGCTATAGTAATTGTCTGTTTCTACAACATATAAAACTATGGTTTGCTACGATCTTCCCAAGGAAGGTTATAGATACTGTGTTCAGGAGTATCATAGCGCGATTTACTTAAGCGATATGGCCCATGTAAAACCTTTTATAACGGCTTTAAACGATGGTTGACGTATGGAGTTATTAACATTATTTTCAACAGGTTACTTTCATACCTTTATGCTCATGGCCTTGCTGACTGGTTTGCCACCGCTCTGGATGGCAGTAATATCTGGGCTATCATATGTGCTGTCGGTGCTTAAAAAAACCGATATCACTGGAGATAACAGCCTAGGTCGCTCGCGCAGTGGTTATGGCACCAAAATCCATATGGCAATAGACGCAAGCGGTATCCCGTTAAATATCATGCTGATTTTCGGACAGGCCTACAAATGTCAGTTCGCGTTACGCCATCTGGAGGGTATTGGCGTGCAGCGTGGGAAGGGGCAGCATGAAACTTTGTATACGTCTGGTGTTGGCTGATAATGCTTACTTTGGGCATACACAGCGTAACGAGCTGAAACGCAGAGGGATAAAAACTATTATCCCCCGAAAATCAAACGTGAAATTAGTTTCGGATGGACGTTCAAGACTCGATCATGATGCTTACCGCCACCGCAGGTGATGGAATCCCGGTTGATGAGTGCTTTACTGTAGGTGCTCCAGTGGGTGATTCTGAACTTCTGCTTTGCCACGGGACTGCCTCTATTGTCAGGGGGATGCGTGATCTGATCCTAAATACGGCGTTGTTGAATAAATCGGATTTGGAATAAGAGAGTCCCCTGAATGGGCATCTTTTAGGCAACGCCCCGGGCTTATACACGCGGAACAGATAATGACCTGTTATTTAAGTTAGGGCGATAATACCGAGAGTCAGGCCAGTAACCTCCGCTGTTCCGCAGCGATAACAGCTGCGGTCTCCCAGTTATCCTGCTTAGAGCCTTTAGGTATTGGTGCCCACCATACATAGCCTAGCACGACCGACAGTAACCTAATCGCAATTAACTTTTTATTCTTATTACCTCAATGTTTGATCATCTTGAAACACTGTGCCTGGCACTATTTACTGCTACCAAGCTATGCGGTACACCACCATGATCACTGCGGTAACTTGCGCATGACTAGCGTAGCGTTGGTACCACCGAAGCCAAAGCTATTTGACATCACAGTGGTTAACTGGCGCTGGGTCGGCTGGGTTACGATGTTTATGCCCACCGCATGTGCGTCCAAGTTCTCAATGTTGATACTGGGCGCGATAAAACCGTGCTCAACCATCAGCAGGCAGTAAATCGCTTCCTGAACACCAGCAGCGCCCAGAGAATGACCCGTCATCGCCTTGGTGGAGGAGATTGCCGGGATGTTGTCACCAAACACTTCACGGATTGCTCCCAGTTCTTTCACATCGCCAACAGGCGTGGACGTGCCGTGCACGTTCATATAGTCGATGGGGGTGTCAATACCCTGCAAGGTCATCTTCATACAACGTACCGCGCCTTCGCCTGATGGCGCTACCATGTCGGCTCCGTCTGAGGTCGCACCGTAACCGATGATTTCCGCATAGATATGCGCACCGCGAGCCAGCGCGTGTTCCAGCTCTTCAACCACGACCATACCGCCACCGCCAGCGATAATGAAACCATCGCGTGCTGCGTCATAGGTGCGGGAGGCTTTTTCTGGGGTATCGTTATAGTTGGTAGATAATGCGCCCATTGCATCAAACTCACAGGCCATTTCCCAGCACAATTCTTCGCCGCCGCCTGCAAAAACGATATCCTGCTTGCCCAGTTGGATCAATTCAACCGCGTGGCCGATGCAATGTGCAGAGGTGGCGCAGGCAGAGCTGATAGAATAGTTGATGCCACGGATTTTAAACGGAGTTGCCAGGCAGGCAGAAACGCCAGAAGCCATGGCCTTGGTCACCATGTATGGGCCAACGCCGCGCAAACCTTTAGCGCGCATGCCATCAGAGCCAGCAACCTGGTTACGTGGCGAACCACCGCCAGAACCGACCACCAGACCAGTACGATCGTTAGATACTTGATCCGCAGTCAAGCCAGCATCCTTGATAGCTTCTTCCATGGAAAGATAAGCATAAACAGATGCGTCGCTCATAAAACGCATTATTTTACGATCGATCAAACCGGTGATGTCCAGTTTAACATTGCCCCATACGTGACTACGCATGCCGGAATCTTTCAGTTCCTGGGAGAAAGTGATCCCAGATCGACCTTCCTGTAGGCTCTCCCGAACCTCCTGCTGGTTATTACCAATGCTGGAGACGATTCCCAAGCCAGTAATCACTGCACGTTTCATTTAATACCTCTCCCACACTTATTATATTTACCTAAGGGGTTTTGCATCGCACTTTAGCGTACAGTTGTACGCCGAACAAGTCCGATCAGCGTTTTTCAATTTTATTTTTCTCGAATTTGCGCCACTGTGCCAGTGCCGTTAGAATTCGCGTCATCCCTTGAGTTACGAGCAATTTATCGTGAGCCATGCCGCCATCCAAACCGCAATGCTAATTTGGAACGAACAAGGTACACCTGTTTCGAAACAGTTCAATAACGTTTATTTTTCCAATCAAAATGGGCTGGAAGAAACCCGCTATGTGTTTCTTAAAGCGTTGTTGAATAAATCGAACATTTGGCCGGCACGCGGATCAGATCACTCTCCTTCTGTCAAAATAGCGACATTCCGTGGCCTAGCAAAAGTTCAACATCACCAACTGTAAGGCTTACAACAACGCCCTTATCGCTCGGGGTTCACTCACTTTCTCGGTGGATGAAACGGCACTTCACGCCTGGTACTGCGAGGCAAAACCTTCTCTGCGTGGTCGCCCACCACATTATTCCGATATGGCAATCACCAGCGTATTGATGCTGAAACGGATTTTCGGCCTGACACTTCGCGCCCTCCAGGGCTTCGTCGACTCCATTGTCACACTGATTAAAGTGCCGTTGAACTGCCCGGATGACACCTGTATCAGTAAGCGGGCGAAGTCCGGCCATGTCCCGTTTAAAACACCAACGCCGGGTGAAATTGCGCACCTCGTTATCGACTCTAGCGGGCTCAACGCTCAACGTGTTGGGTTAAGGGGAGTGGAAGGTAAAAAAACACGGTCAGGAAAAACGGCGGATCTGGCGAAAACTGCATTTGGCCGTAGATACAGAAACACATGAGGTCACCTGTGCTGACCTTTCCTTGAGTAATGTCACCGATACCGAAGCCTTCCCAGGTCTCATCCGCCAGAGGTACCGTAAAATCAAAGTCGCCTCGGCGTATCGGGCTTAGGATACGCGAGTGTGTGATGATGAGTTAAGGGGCAAGAAGCTCAAGGCGTTAATACCGCCCAGCAGCGGAGCCCATTATTGGTCGGCAGACTATGCAGAGTATGCAGAGCGAAATCAAGCGGTGGCGAACCGGCGCGTTACCGGAGACAACACACGGTGGAAAAGTATCACAGGCTACCACCGACGTTCGATAGCGGCAACAGCGAGGTACAGAGTAAAACAGCTATTTGGTGGTCACCTGTCGCTGCGAGATTATGATGGGCAAGTTGCAGAGGCGCTGGCCATGATCTATTCACTAAACAAGATGATGCTCGCCGGTATGCCACAAAGTGTACGCCTTGCCTGAAAGCTGCCCATTCAGGGGACTCTTTATTCCAGATCCGATTTATTCAACAACGTCTGTGTCTGTATCCAAAGGGGCTGAAACAATGTAGGCTTACTGGTATAGGCTCTAAATCCTGCCGGTTCAACAGCGCTGATTTTCTGTGTTAAACTGGCCGCGTTTTCCTGCCTGTTTTGGTTGAGGTACTTCTCTGAATACGTCGGCACAGCTTTCATTGCCACTTTATCTCCCCGATGATGAGACTTTCGACAGTTTTTATCCGGGAGAGAACCCATCCCTGCTTGCCGCCATCCGATCAGCCGTGTGCCAAGAGCATGGCAGCTATATCTATTTTTGGTCACGTGAGGGTGGGGGGCGCAGCCATCTGTTGCATGCGGCCTGCGCCGAACTTTCACAGCACGGTGAAGCAGTGGGTTACGTGCCACTAGATAAGCGCACCTATTTTATGCCTGAAGTATTTGATGGCATGGAACAGTTGGCGTTGGTATGCATCGACAATATCGAGCGTATCGCTGGCGATGAGGCGTGGGAAATGGCGATTTTCAACCTCTACAACCGCATTCTGGAAACCGGCCACACGCTGCTGTTTATTACCGGCGATCGGCCACCGCGTCAGTTGAATCTATACTTACCGGATCTAGCTTCGCGCCTAGACTGGGGGCAGATTTATAAGTTGCAGCCGCTATCGGATGAAGAAAAGCTGCTGGCCTTACAGTTGCGTGGCAAACTGCGCGGCTTCGAGCTGCCAGAGGACGTGGGCCGTTTTCTGCTGAAGCGGCTTGATCGCGAGATGCGCACGTTGTTCATGACCCTGAATCAGCTCGATCATGCCTCAATCACCGCCCAGCGCAAGCTGACCATCCCGTTCGTCAAAGAAACCCTAGGGCTGTAGCAGCAGCGCAGGGCATTGGTCAATTGTTTGGCGTGCAGTTCTGGGGGTTTTCGGCGTAGACCCGATGCTTATCATAGGCACGCGCTAAGCGCGCAAAGTGCCATTGATGCGGCCCGTTGCTCGCACGAAATGCCCATCCAGGTGACATGGGGTAAGCGAAGTAGCACAGATCAGGGGTATTATCATAATCGCAGGCAATCAAAACTGCTGAAATTACAAAATCTCCAGCACCTGCTCCGCTGATCGGCCAATGCGTGCCTTGCCGCCTGCGACCACGATAGGGCGTTTGATGAGCTTTGGGTGTTCCGTCATCGCGGTGAGAAACTCCTGTTCGCTCAAGCTGGCGTCTGCCAGCTTTAATTCCTGGTATAAATCTTCTTTTTTGCGCATCAGATCGCGGGCGGAGCGGAAGTCCAGTGCTTTCAGCAGGTTGTGCAATTCATCGCCAGATGGCGGCGTTTCAAAGTACAGTACCACGTTGGCATCAACGCCACGCTGCTTCAGCAGCGACAAGCATTCGCGGCTCTTAGAATAGTGTGGGTTATTATAAACAGTCACGTGCTTCATGGCTTTTATTCCTGATGAAATCAGTGCCGTTGGTATTGACGTAAGCGCTGGTGCAACTGGCGCAGTTGGTCGATACGCGCATCATAGCGCGCCTGTTTTAGGCTACCGAGCTTCTGTAGCGAGCTGGCCGATAGCTTTATCTAGCTTGCCGGTCAGCGCCAGGCTCTCGGCGCGAGCCGCCAACTCTGCATCGCGCATCCCTTGGGTGGCGCTGGCCTGCGCCAGCAGTTCCCAGCCATTCGGATCGTTCGGATGATCAAAAGTGTAACGGTTAAGCATTTTCGACGCCATGGCGGGTTGGTTGCCTTCAACATAAGCGTTGGCCAGGTTAAGTTGCAGCACAACATTATTACTTTGCACGGTGTTGGCAGCTTCTAGACGGGCAATAGCTTGCGCTGCGCGTTGTTGACCGATATCGATATCGGCCATCAGGTCGAGTAACCAGAGGTTTTTCGGGTTCTACGCCAACATTGGCTGGAGAATATGGCGTGCTTCATCGTACTTTTTCGCTTCATATAACAGGATGGCATGGCATTATTTGGCGGCAAACAGCTCGCGCACGTTGCCTTGGCTGTAGGTGTTAAGTTGTGCATCGGTCAAGGCCTCTTCAGTACTGTACATGCCAAGTAAACGCACCTTAGCCATCAGGTAGTCCTGCGAGGACTGTATTAAGATGCTTCGGCATTTGGTTAGCTCGGTTGCGTGCATCGGCGAGACGGTTGTCCGGCAAGGGGTGGGTCAACAGCATTTCCGGCGTTTTAGACGCATAGCGTGATTGATCCGACATCTTCTTTAAGAAAACGGGCATCGCCTGCGGATCGAAACCAGCGCGTTGTAACACCTAAATGCCAATGCGGTCGGCTTCTTGTTCATTTGATTGGGTAAAGCTTATCCTGCATTGCTGGGTGCCGACGAGGGTGCTGCTCAGTGCCTCCATCCTCATGGTGGGGCTGACCATCGCCAGCAGAATGGAGCTGAACGCGCAGACCCAAGTCAACGGAGCCTGCAGCTGCTGGTCTTCCATCGCGCGCGCCAAATGGCGTTGGGTAACGTGTGAAATTTCGTGTGCCAGCACCGAAGCCAGTTGGCTTTCGTTATCACTGACGCGGAACAGAGCGGAGTGTAGCACGACGTTGCCGCCAAAGAAGGCGAAGGCATTGATCTCGTCATTACGTACCAGATAAAAATGGAAGGGCATGCGTATCAAATAGGCGCTAGCCACGAGCCGATTACCCAGTTGGTTGATGTATTGCGTCAGCAGCTGATCATGGATTAAAAGCGCGCGGTCGCACATAGAAGTCGCCTATCGCCCGCTATTGACCGATGCTCAGCGTGCCGCCGTGGGAGGTGCCTATGTGTCAGGTAGCTGATCATGGCTCTTCGCCAGTGGAGGGGCTGAAAACGTAGCGAGCAACAGTACTGCTATCGCTGTTTTAGTCAACTGAATGGTCATCGTCAGGTACTTACGTTAAATAAATATTTATTTTTTCAATACGTTAGTATCTGACAAACGTTCTTCTTCGGATGCCGCACCCATCATTACTATCCGCGAAAAAGTGTGCAGGTAACTCAGCACAATATCGTGATGATTGGTAGTCTTGAAATTATTAAACACTTTATCAACCTTGCCTGTTGCGTCTATCAAGAAGCTGGTACGGTGAATATCATCGTAGGTTTTGCCCATAAAGGTTTTTTCACCCCACACGCCAAACTGTTGCGCTACCTGATGATCTTCATCAGACAGTAGCGTGAAGTTGAGTAACTCTTTTTCAGTAAAACGTGACAACTTTTCCGGTTTGTCGGTGCTGATACCTAGCACCTCAACACCGGCCTTTTTCAACTCGGCCATGTTATCCCGCAGCCCGCAGGCTTGCACGGTGCAGCCTGGCGTCATCTCCTTGGGATAAAAATAAATCAGTACACGTTGTCTTTGGTAATCACAAATTAATTTTCTCACCGTCTTGGTCAGGCAAACTAAATTTCGGCGCTATATTGTTAACTTTTAGTGGGTTCATGTCAGTACTCCCTCTTTACTCATCGTGCTGTCGTTAGTTCATAATGCTAATATTGCCTTGTGCGCTTAATTCTGTACATAGACGCTGACAGGCTTGCTCAATTCTTAACTCAATGGATTTATCAAGGTAAACATAAAAAAACCGCCGGCCAAGTGCTGACAAGACGGTTGCTTACTTGCTTTGGATAGGCAGCAAAAGTACCATGAATGACTTGTTTATGGAGAGGACGGTCAATGTTTACGGGAAGTATTGTTGCTCTGGTTACGCCGATGGACAATAAAGGGACTGTTGATCGCGCGAGCCTAAAAAAACTGATTGATTATCATGTAGCCAGTGGAACTGCGGCTATTGTTTCTGTTGGGACTACTGGTGAGGCCGCAACGCTTACCCACGACGAGCATATTGACGTGGTATTGCGGACGCTGGAACTGGCTGATGGCCGCATTCCAGTGATCGCCGGTACTGGTGCTAACGCCACTGCTGAAGCCATTTCGCTTACCGACTGCTTTGCCGATACGGGTGTAGTAGGGTGCCTGACGGTGACGCCATACTATAATAAGCCGACTCAGGAAGGACTGTACCAGCATTTCAAGGCGATCGCCGAAAGCACTGCGCTGCCGCAGATTCTGTATAACGTACCCTCGCGCACCGGCTGCGATCTGCTGCCCCCGACCATCGCGCGGCTGGCAAAACTCAACAATATTGTTGCTGTTAAAGAGGCGACAGGAAACTTAAGCCGTGTCAGCCAGATCAAACAGCAGGTTGATGATGAAGATTTCATCCTGCTGAGTGGCGACGACGCCAGTAGCCTGGACTTCATGAAATTGGGTGGCAAAGGGATTATTTCTGTTACGGCCAACGTGGCCGCGCGTGAAATGGCACAGCTTTGTGCGTTGGCAGCACAAGGCAACTTTGCGAAAGCACACCGCTTGCATCAGCATTTGATGCCGCTGCATCAAAATTTATTTGTAGAAGCAAACCCGATTCCAGTGAAGTGGGCCTGTAAGGCGCTGGGATTATTGTCAACCGATACGCTGCGTCTGCCGATGACGCCGTTGAGTAACGCTGCCCGTCCGGTGGTGGAACTCGCGCTGAAAAGCGCCGGTTTGCTGTAACTCTAAAGGAAATTTAATGGCTTATTTATTGCAAAAATCGACGGTAGCAAAAGTCGCTGGCCTCTCGCTGGCTATGATGCTGGTGGGCTGTAGCAGCGATCAGCGCTACAAACGCCAAGTGAGTGGCGACGAGGCGTATCTTGACACCGTACCGCTCAAAGCGCTGAACGCGCCGGTTGGAATGATCCTGCCGGTGCAAAGCGGCAACTATGAGGTGCCAGCTATCACGTTGAAAGGCAGTGTTGGCAAGCAGCTAGATATTCGTCCACCGGTGCAGCCTCTTGCACTACTGAGCGGTTCACACGCACAATACAACGGTGATAGCCGCACGCTACTGCTGGAAAACAGCCCGCAGAACCAACACCTATGGTCGCGCGTGGTCAGCATACTGCAAGCAAAAAAGATCACTATCGCCTCACGCCAGGACGCCGCTCAAACCTTGACCACTGACTGGGTGAAGTGGAACCGCTTGGATGAAGACAGCCAGTACCAAGGACGCTACCAGATCTGCTTGCAGCAACAGGGTTACCAGCAGGCGCTGGTGGTTAAAAGCGTAGGCTTACAGCAGCAAAGTAAAACCGCTCCGGTGAGCGATCTGTCTGCAATCCAACGCTACAACGGTGTGATGATGAACACCATCATCGAAGCCTTGGATAAGCAGGACAACTTGGCGAGCAGGCAGTCAGCTAGCCGTTTCGGCGAGCTGGACGTGCAGAGCGGTGCTGATGACACCGCTCTGCCAATGTTAGTGGTGCGCGGCCCTTACACTGTGGTGTGGGATCGCCTGCCGGCAGCGCTGGAAAAACTGGGGATGAAAGTGGGTGACCGCAACCGCCCGCAGGGCAGCGTGGCCGTCACCTACAAAACGTTGAGCCGCAGCGATTGGGATGCCTTGGGTGTCAAGGAGCCTGAACTGGCCACAGGGAATTACAAACTGCAAGTCGACGACCTGAACAACCGCACTAGCCTGCAATTTATCGATGCCAAGGGCAGGCCATTGACCCAGTCGCAAAACGACGGGTTGGTAGCAGTATTCCAGTCTGCATTCAGTCATACCAGCAGTAAATAAACCCAAAGGAGCCTCAGCTCCTTTTTGTTTGGTTGGCACGGTATCGTTTGCGTGACAGGTTTGGCAAAATACCCGGTATCATGCTAAAGAATTCTTGCGGTCAATTTTCTACCCGTGCATTTCTGGCCTCCGCCTTAAAGATGACGGGGCAACATCATTGGAGTCAGTAAGATGCAAAAGCTAGCTGAGCTGTATCGTGGAAAGGCAAAAACCGTCTACACCACCGAAAATCCCGATCTGCTGGTGTTGGAGTTCCGCAACGATACGTCAGCACTGGATGGTCAGCGCATTGAACAGTTCGCTCGCAAGGGCATGTTGAACAACAAGTTCAATCATTTCATCATGAACAAATTGCAAGAAGCTGGCATCCCTACCCAAATGGAGCATCTGCTCTCCGACAATGAAGTGTTGGTGAAGAAGCTGGAGATGGTGCCTGTCGAATGCGTGATCCGCAACCGTGCTGCCGGTTCACTGGTAAAGCGGCTTGGCATCGAAGAAGGTCAGGTATTGACTCCGCCGCTGTTTGACCTGTTTCTGAAAAATGACGCTATGCATGATCCTATGGTCAACGAATCATACTGTGAGACCTTTGGCTGGGTAAGCAAAGCGCATCTGGCACGCATGCGCCAACTGAGCTACCAAGCCAATGATGTGCTGAGCAAGCTGTTCGACGATGCGGGCCTGATCCTGGTTGACTTTAAGCTGGAGTTCGGTCTGTTCAATGGCGAGTTGGTACTGGGTGATGAGTTCTCGCCAGATGGCTGCCGCCTATGGGATAAAACCAGCCTCGATAAGATGGACAAAGACCGTTTCCGTCAGAGTTTAGGCGGCCTGATCGAAGCTTACGAAGAAGTGGCTCGGCGCTTCGGCGTGAAGCTGGGCTAAGCGTCTGCCTGCCCTACGGGCGATCTGGCCTGATCGCCCGAACATTAATGTTTCCCGGCGGTATCATTTGATATCAAGAAGCTACACAGCATTGGTAACCAGCACAGGCTAAGAACCTATCCTATTAGGCTATTTTATTTGCCATTTTGCATTTGGGCAGTGTTCACCATACTAACGTATTCTATGTACGCGCTAGTTGTTGCGCGCTGCCTATGTTACAACAATGAACACCTACTGGGATAGGCTATAAGGGGGGCTGACTAATAGGATAATCATGGACTTGCGCCCATTGCTGGATTCATTCTCCACACTGCCAGAAAAATTCTACATTTACATTACCACTGACTCTTTATAATGGTAATCACTCAGTGAGTTTCCTACCATTATAAAAAAACCTAATCTGGAGTTGAATTATGCGTTGGCAAGTGCGTCAAGAAAGTGACGATGTTGAGGATCGTCGCGGGCAGTCTTCAGATCTGGGCGCGGGAGGGGGGTTCCGGGGTCCGGTAGGTGGTAAGGACAGTATTGCCATTCTGGTGGTAGTGTTACTACGGAATCGACCTTTCGCCGCTGCTCAACGGCGGAGATGGGGTTCCGTACAGCCCGCCGCAAAGCACCAATATCAGCCCGAAAGACAATGAAATAGCGAAATTAACCTCAGTGGTGCTGGCATCGACCGAAGATAACTGGAATGAGGTGCTCCAACGCATGGGCAAAACTTATCAGCAACCCAAGCTGGTGGTGTATCGCGGCGTCACGCGCACCCTTTGTGGTACTGGCCAGGCGGCGATGGGGCTATTCTATTCTCCAGCAGACAAAACGGTGTATATCGACCTGTCGTTCTATCAAGATATGAAAACCAAACTCGGCGCTGGCGGTGATTTTGCGTAGGCTTACGTGGTGGCGCATGAAGTCGGCCATCATGTGTAGAACTTGCTGGGTATTTGACCTATGATACGCCAGATGCAGCAGTGTGCCAGCCAGGCGGAAGCTAACCGCTTGTCGGTGAAGATAGAGCTACAAGCGGACTGTTTTGCTGGCGTGTGGGGCAAATTCGCCGATAAACAGCAGATGCTGGAAGACGGGGATTTGCAGGCGGCGCTGAACGCCGCACAGGCGATCGGTGATGACTGCTTGCAGCAGCAGAGCCAAGGGCTAGTAGTGCCAGACAGCTTTACTCATGGTACCTTACAGCAACGTTATTTTGGGTTGAAACAGGGCTTCGACAGCAGTGATCCCAAAACCTGCAACACATTTGCCTCCCGTTAACACAACCTATGCCGCAACCTGAGGCTGGCATGTTTTCAGTTTGGACTCTGATGTTACAAGCAATGCAGCAGCGTATGCAGCAGCAGGGCATCAGGCGTCTGCTGGTAATCAGCGGTGAATCTGAATGGTGCCGACAGCAGGCGCAATGGCTGGCTGCTACGCTACCGGGCGACTGGCCGTGGATCGGCGCACGCCCGCCACCCGGTTTGTCGGCATTGGCGAGCGGTGCGGTGCGTCAGTTGTTAGGGCAGGAGCGGCTGCATGCGGTATTTGACGCCACGCAGGCGCTGGATGTTGAGGCGCTGGCGGTGTTGTCCGGCGCATTGCGTGCTGGCAGTTGGCTACTGCTGTTGACGCCGCCGTGGCGGCAGTGGCACCGACTGACGGATGACGACAGCCTACGCTGGAGCGATGGTTCGCAGCCGATCACCACCCCGCATTTTATCCAGCATCTGCAACGTGAACTGGCCGCTGACGATGAGGTGACGCTGTGGCAGCAGGGTGAGGCTTTGGTACTGGCACCGCTGGCTGAACGTGCTAGCTGGCGGCAACCTGATGGTCGCCCTTCCACGGAACAGCAGGCGCTGTTGAGGCAGTTGCTGAAGGCTACATCCGGCATCTGGGTGCTGACTGCTGCGCGTGGTCGCGGCAAATCAACGTTGGCGGGCATGCTGGTGGCGAACTCACCGCTGAGTTGCTGGATCACCGGGCCGAGCCGGGCAGCTACCGAGGTTGTGGGCGAATGGGCGCAAGGCCGTGCGCAGTTCTGGGCGCCCGATGCACTGCTGGCGCACTGCCGTAGTCAGGACGTTAGTCAAGTGGGTTGGTTGTTAGTGGATGAGGCGGCCGCCATTCCTGGCCCGCTGTTGCAGCAATTGGTCAGATATTTTCCTCGGGTGCTATTGACCACCACGGTGCAGGGGTATGAAGGCAGCGGGCGCGGCTTTTTGCTCAAGTTTTGCGCCGGGTTGCCAGCGTATCGCTCGCTTAGCCTGCAACAACCGATGCGCTGGACGCAGGACGATACGCTGGAACGGGTGATAAATAATGCACTGTTGTTCAACGAACTGCCAGAATGGCAGGCGGCTAAGAAGGAGATCAGCGTCAGCCAAGTCGAACAGCAGGAGCTGTGTGAAGATCCGCAGCGGCTACGGTGTTTTTATGCCTTATTGAGTAGTGCGCATTACCGTACTTCGCCGTTGGATTTACGTCGGCTGATGGATGCGCCTGGCATACATTTTGCTTTGGCACAGATGGCGCAGGAGGTGGTCGGTGCGCTATGGCTGGTGGATGAAGGCGGCCTTAACGCCGAATTGGCGCATGGAGTTTGGGCTGGGCGGCGGCGACCGCGGGGCAATTTGGTGGCACAGTCTTTGGCGGCGCACGGCGGCCAATGGTGGGCACCGATGTTGTATTCACGGCGCATTACGCGCATTGCCGTATTGCCCGCACTGCGGCGGCAGGGTATCGCCCGCCGCTTGATAGCACAACAGCATCAACAGGTGCAGGGACTGGATTTTCTCTCGGTCAGCTTCGGTTATACCGAGCCACTATGGCGCTTCTGGCAGTCATGTGGCTTTGAGTTGGTTCGCATTGGCAGCAAGTTGGATAGCCGCAGCGGATGCTATACCGCCATGGCCATCCTGCCGTTGAGCAAACAGGGGGAGGTACTGCGGCAGGCGGCACATAAGCGCCTGGAGCGCGATTGGCAGTGGTTGCAGCAGCGCATTAATGTGCAATTGGTGATCCCCTTTGATGGAGACGACCCACAATTAGCGCAGGAGGATTGGCGCGAGCTGGCTGGTTTCGCCTTCGCCCATCGGCCACTGGAGGCAAGCCTGGGAGCGCTACAGCGACTACTACGTATCAGTCGCCTGCCACTACCGGCGTTGCGCCTGCATTTACAACGGCAGCAAACGCCAGCGCAGTGCATCATACAGTTGGGTCTCAGTAGTGAGAAAGCCCTGCTGCGTCACTGGCGGCATGAGGTGGCGGAAGCATTGACGCAGCTTGATGCTCAACATTGCCACCAGTGGCGCGCTTGGACCGTCCGTTGTTGTTGATTTAGCGGCCACAGACAGGTGGCTGGAATGCGGCGCGTTGATGTTATTTCTTTTTCGGCCAGTCGTCTTCATCGTCCCATTGAGCGTTATTATCGCGGTGCGGCGGCAGTTCTGGCTTGTCGGTCAGATAGCTTTTGAGATTCACGCGCCGCAGATCTTTGACGGCGCTGACGATCATCCCCACCGGGATCAGTAGCATAATCCACCAGTGATTTGCTAACCATCGCATATTCAGTCTTTTTCTTCACAGCGTATAAAATGCGAAAATATCGATGGCAAATGGCGTTCAAGCCATTCGGCGCCGACCACTTTTTGGTTCTGCTAGGCCAGCAGCAGCCGCGTCGGCATCAGTAGATGTTCGGCCTTCCGTACCAGCGGTCGGTAGCTCAGATGCCAAGGTTCGACCGCCACGCCGTTACCCGCTGTGCTAAATGGGCGATAAAAACCAAATTCCGCCATATGTGCCGTCAGCCACTGATCGAGCGGGTAGAAGTCCCCCCTAGCTCATATTCACAGGGTTCCAGTTGCAGCTTTTGGCCTTCTGGTAGCAGTGACGGATCGTACACGTCCAGATCACTGCCCTAGTGATGGCGGCTGGCACTTGGCAATGCCGACCAGCGTAGGATGGTTTCACAGCGCTCGGCAGTGGACAGCAGGACGTCGATCGGTTGGCCGCCCCTATCAAATACTGGGCGCTCGCCACAGAATTTTCCATTCCAGATCGCCAATTGCCGCGCGAAATCAAGGAACGTGCTGGCGGGTTGCAGATTGAACCCCACCACCTGCGCTGCCTGCTGCATGGCGAGGAATGCGACCACCGCAGCAGGCTGTAGACGGTGGTTGCCACTGAGTGGTGCCAAGTGTTCGATAGAGCACCCGGTAAGCATTTCCGTGGTGATCATGCGACCAGTTGCTCCATGATGCGTTGGTACATACGGCTCAGCAGTTGCAGATCGCCGGCATTCACGCACTCGTTAACCTTGTGGATGGTGGCATTGACCGGCCCGAGCTCCACCACCTGCGCCCCCATTTGAGCGATAAAGCGGCCATCGGAGGTACCGCCTGTAGTCAGCAACTGTGGTGTTAATTCAGAATAGTGCTCAACTGCATTAACCACGGCGTCCACCAGTGCCCCACGTGCAGTAAGAAAGGGTTGCCCGGACAGATGCCATTCGATGCTGTAGTTCAGTTGGTGGCGATCAAGCAACGCTTCAATGCGTTGCTTGATCAGCGTATCGGTCAGCTCAGGGCTGAAGCGGAAGTTAAATTGAACCCACAGCTCACCAGGGAGCACATTATTGCTGCCGGTGCCAGCCCTAATATTGGCGATCTGCATGCTGGTCGGCGGGAAGAATTCGTTGCCCTGATCCCATTCGATCGCAACCAACTCATTCAGTGCTGGTATGGCGCGGTGTACTGGGTTATCTGCCAGATGCGGATAGGCAACGTGACCCTGAACGCCGTGAATACGCAGGTTGGCAGTGATCGAACCACGGCGACCATTTTTTACCACATCGCCAACGCGGTCAGTGCTGGAAGGTTCGCCGACCAAGCAATAATCCAGTCGCTCGTTGCGTGCCATTAGTGCCTCCACCACTTTGACTGTGCCGTGGGCGGCGCTGGCTTCTTCGTCGGAAGTGATCAGAAACGCCAGCCGACCTTGATGAGTCGCGTTGGCAGCAACAAAGCGCTCCGCCGCTACCACCATCGCCGCTAACGATCCTTTCATATCCGCAGCGCCACGGCCATACAGCATGCTATCGCGGATGGTTGGTTCAAACGGCGGGTTGTGCCAGCATTTCTCGTCGCCGACAGGCACCACATCGGTGTGGCCAGCAAATGCTAGCGTTCGGCCTTCACCGCGCCAGGCCCAGAAGTTCTGAGTATCGTCGAAATCCAGCGTTTCTACGGTAAAGCCGATCGCCTTCAGGCGCGCAATCAGCAATTGCTGGCAGCCTTCATCATGTGGGCTGAGGGAAGGGCGTTTGATCAATTGTTGAGCCAGTTCGATAACCGGGCAAATCATGCGGTGACCTCGGAGATAAATTGCTGATAGTTATTGGGGCTGAAACCGAGCAGGGTGTGCCACTGGCCGTCGTCCAGCAGCGGCCGTTTGATAATCGCCGGTTGCGCGCCAGCATCACCGCGATGGCGGCATCGGCGTTATCACAGGTGTTACGCTGCGTTTCATCCAGCTTGCGCCAGGTGGTGCCGCGAGTATTCAGCAGTGGCTGCCAACCTAGCTGCTCGATAAAATCGCGTAGCTGCTGTGCCTCCAGCCAGCGGCAGGCTTTTTTAATGGTGTTGCAGCTTTTAGGAGAAAGGCCGTACATGGTGCACTTAAGCTCTGCATGGTTTGTCATGATGGTTCACTGTGTTCTGTCTGATTCGGTATTTAGCATACAGGCGATCATAAAGCGGCGTTGTTGAATAAATCGAAATTTTGCTTGGCCACGGAATGTCGCTATTTTGACAGAAGGAGAGTGATCTGATCCTCGTGCCGGCCAAAAGTTCGATTTATTCAACAACGCCGCGTAACGTTGCAGTTTGTGTAGCAGGGCGTGCACAACTACGAGCGTTTCACCTGTTGCCGCCATTTGTCCAGTTCGTTGGCGAACTACTGACGGTTCCGCTGGTTGAGCGCGTTAGGGCCACCGGTTTGGATGCCGCTGGAGCGCAGGGTGTCGATAAAGTCGCGCATGTTGAGGCGCTCGCGGATAGTATCGGGCGTGTAGCGTTCGCCATGCGGGTTCAACGCAAATGCGCCTTTTTCTATCACCTGTGCCGCCAACGGAATGTCAGCTGTGATCACCAGATCGCCTTTCTCGCAGCGGTGTACGATCTCGTTATCCGCTACGTCAAAACCAGCCGCCACTTGCAGGGTGCGAATAAATTTCGACGGTGGTGTCTGCAATGGCTGGTTGGCCACCAGCGTTATCGGCATGGCAGTGCGATCGGCTGCGCGGAAAAGTACATCCTTGATCACCTTCGGGCAGGCGTCCGCATCGACCCAAATCTGCATCATTCAGGCTCCATTAGCCAGTTGCGCACCGGCAGGAAATCGCGGTATAGCGCCGCTTCATGACTATCGTCTGGCTGTTGGTAGTGGTATTTCCAGCGTACCAGCGGCGGCATCGACATCAGAATCGACTCGGTACGGCCGCCGGTTTGTAACCCGAACAGTGTGCCGCGATCCGACACCAAGTTGAACTCCACGTAGCGACTACGGCGATAAAGTTGGAATTGGCGTTCACGCTCACCCCAGCCCAGCGTTTTGCGCTTTTCGACGATTGGCAGATAGGCTTCAAGGAAGCCTTCACCTACCGCGCGGGTAAAGGCGAAGCAGTGGTTAAAATCTGGCGTGTTCAGGTCGTCATAGAATAGGCCGCCGATGCCACGTGCTTCGTTACGGTGCTTGATAAAAAAGTAATCATCACACCATTTCTTGTATTTGGCATAGACCTCATTGCCGAAAGGGGCACACAGCCGCTGGGCGGTATGGTGCCAGTGTACTGCGTCCTCTTTAAAGCCGTAGAATGGTGTCAAGTCAAAGCCACCACCGAACCACCACACCGCATCTTCACCCGGTTTTTCGGCGATAAAGAAACGCACGTTTGCGTGGCTGGTGGGAATGTAAGGGCTGAGCGGATGAACCACCAGCGATACGCCCAGTGCTTGGAAGCCACGCCCGGCCAGTTCAGGGCGGTGCGCGGTAGCGGATGCGGGCAGCGTGGCACCGGATACGTGGGAAAAGTTTACCCCTGCTTGTTCAAACACCGTGCCGTTAGCCAGTACGCGGCTACGGCCGCCGCCGCCTTCTTCACGCGTCCATTGATCTTCGGTGAAAACGGCACCGCCGTCGGCTTGGGCTAGTTGCGTGCAGATGCCATCCTGCAATGCCAGCAGGAAATATTTTACTTCAGCTAGGGCGAGTATACTCATCTGGGATTATTTCATAGCACTTAACTAAACAAGGCACGGAGTATACCCCTAGAACATTTATCATTAGACTATTTTATTTACCATTTTGGCCCTGGGCCTTGCTCACCCTCCTCACGTACTCCGTGTACGCTGCGGTGAGTGCACGCTGTCCCTGTGGTGCAAACGGGCTGCCACAATACACGTCTACTGGGAAAGGTTCTTATTCGCCGCTGTCGGCAGCACCCTTGTGCTGGAGTAATGATTCAAGCGCTTCAGGACAGCCAAATAGCGGGGTAAATTGCAGTTTGGTATTGCGTATGCCAATAATCCTACGATAATTAGATAAACACCTTAATTAACAGCGGCCAACATCGATGGAAATTCGCGTATTTCGACAAGACGATTTTGAAGAGGTCATTACCCTGTGGGAGTGGTGTGATCTGCTGCGTCCATGGAACGATCCGGAGATGGATATTGAGCGTAAACTGAATCACGATGCTGATCTGTTCTTGGTTGCGGAAGTGGGCGGCGAGGTAGTGGGGGGGTACGATGGCCACCGTGGTTCGGCCTATTATCTGTGCGTACATCCTGATTACCGTGGGCGTGGTATTGCCAACGCATTGATTAGCCGTCTGGAAAAGAAGCTGATCGCCCGTGGTTGCCCAAAGATCCAACTGATGGTAAGTGAAGACAATGACAGCGTGGTCGATATGTACGAAAAGCTCGGTTATAAGCTTCAGGGCATTGTCAGCCTGGGTAAGCGACTGATCGAAGATCAAGAATACTGAGTTGCGCCCCAGGCAGCGAATTGCGGCATGGCGCTCCTCATAACCTATCCCATTGATGTTAAAGAGTAATAAAATGAATATTCGCCCACTATTGTTAGGGTTGCCGCTGCTACTTACTGGCTGTTCGGCCCTATCCAATTTTTCTTGGCCCAGCCTATGGCCGCTCACCGGGTTCGGCAGCAACTATCGCCTACGTGGTGGCATGGCGACCCGCAATGGCCAGGTCGTTGCCTATTATCAGGCGCTGTCCGGCGATAAAGTTAAGCTGGTTATTATTGGTCAACCCAAGGGCCGGGTGCAGCAGGTGGAGATCATGGATCAAAATTTGTGACCTTATGGGGCAGCAAGCCTGGCACGCCGTTTAGCAATATGTACAGCAAGGCGTTCGGTGCCTGTAAACTTGCTACCGACGAAGACGCTGGCAAGGTGGCGTATATAGCGGAGCAAAGCAAGTATGTCACCTATATTTTCAGCGGCAAATGGGCTGGTTAGCAGGAGATCATCCCGCCGGACGACACGCTGAAAAACTGGGCTATCAGCAAGATTATCTGGCATGCTAACCCACAGGTCCGAATGAAATCTAGCTAAACTCCTTAGCCAGAAGGAACCCAATAATGATAGGTATAACACCGCCTATAAAAAACCGGCTTTATCAATGTTAAGCGTAGATGGCAGGTCACCGCTTACTACCTTAGCTTTAGGAAGGGGAGGGCGGGTTGGTTCGACATCATCCCCGCCATAGACAGTGATAAACTCACCCCCAGAAAACCTGCTTCTCGCCTGCCTTATAGCATTTTATGCTTAAAAATCACTAAACGGTATATAAAAGCGTTACAGCTCTGCAGTGAGTTATAAATACAATGACTCCATTAAGATGAAAGCCGGATAAATTGACTCAGCGAGCTGGGGTGCATAATGAAATAAACTGCGGTAAAAAATATCGTGCTGAAAGGATGGCTGGCTGCCGCGCTGTTAGCCAGCGGTGCTGCGTCGGCAGCAGAATTGCTGAACAGCTCTTATGACATTTCCCGTGAGTTGTTCACCGTGCTGAACAGCAATGGAACCAGCAGCATCCGCATGATAAACTGACCATTAAGCAGTCCCACGCTGGTTCCTCCAGGCAGGCGCTGGCGAGCCTGCAAGGGTTGCGCGCGGACGTGGTGACCTATAATCAGGTGACGGATGTGCAGATCCTGCATGACCGTGGTCAACTGATCCCAGCTGGTTGGCAGTCCCGCTCACCCAACAACAGTTCGCCTTTCTATTCTACCATGGCGTTCTTGGTGCGCAAGGGCAACCCGAAAGGCATCCACACTTGGCAAGATCTGGTGCGTGACGATGTGAAACTGGTGTTCCCAAAGCCAAAAACTTCTGGTAATGGCCGTTACACCTATCTGGCCGCCTGGGGTGCTGCCAGTCAGGCTGATGGTAACGATCAGGCCGAGACCCGTACCTTTATGACCCGTCTGCTGAAAAATGTGGTGGTGTTCGACACTGGTGGTCGTGGCGCCACTACCACTTTTGTTGAGCGTGGTCTGGGTGATGTGCTGATCAGCTTTGAGTCGGAAGTGAATAACATTCTCCAGCAGTACGGTGCAGACAAATATGACGTGATGCTACCACACGTAGATATTCTGGCAGAGTTCCCGGTGGCTTGGCTGGATAAAAATGTTGAGAGAAATGGCAATACACAGGTCGCCAAGGATTATCTGCATACATCTATAGCCCAGCGGCGCAGCAGGTGATCACTCGCTTCTATTATCGAGTCTATAACCCAACAGCGATGTCAGCGGTGAAGGGGCAGTTCCCGGACACACGGCTGTTTCGGATGGAAGATCAATTTGGTGGCTGGCCTCAAGTAATGAAAACCCATTTTTCCACCGGCGGCGAGCTGGATCAGCTATTAGCGGCAGGACATAAGTAAATTTTGTCCTGGTACGAGAAGCGGGTTCTGCCTGGATGTGGTCTCAGCCTCGGAAGTAGCCTATTTTACACCTGCCTGATCCTGTTGCTGCCGCTCAGCGCGCGGGTGATGCAGTTGGCGCAAATGAACCTAGCGCAGTATTGGGCGGTGATTTCCAATCCTCAGGTGGTGGCAGCGTATCAGGTGACACTGCTGCCAGCCTGTTCAACGCGCTGTTCGGCATGCTGATGGCCTGGATATTGACTCGCTATCGCTTTCCTGGCCGTTCACTGCTGGATGGTTTGATCGATCTGCCGTTTGCGTTACCAACGGCGGTGGCCGGTTTGACGCTAGCCGGGCTATTCTCCACCTCCGGCTGGTATGGTCAATGGCTGGCGCATTTCGATATCAAGGTCAGCTTTACCTGGTTGGGTATTGCGGTGGCGATGGTATTCACCAGCCTGCCGTTTGTGGTGCGCACCGTTCAGCCGGTTCTGGAAGAGCTCGGGGCGGAATATGAGGAAGCGGCTGAAACTTTGGGGGCCACCCGTTGGCAGAGCTTCCACCGCGTGGTGTTGCCGGAAATGGCACCGGCATTGCTGGCTGGCACAGCTATCTCCTTTACCCGCAGCCTGGGGGAGTTTGGTGCAGTGATTTTTATTGCTGGCAACATCGCTTGGAAGACGGAAGTAGCCTCGCTGATGATTTTTGTGCGCCTGCAAGAGTTCGACTACCCGGCAGCAAGTGCTATCGCTTCGGTGATCTTGGCAGTGTCGCTGTTTTTGCTGTTTAGCATTAACGTTTTGCAAAGCCGTTTTGGTCAACGCATCGGGGGAACTGGTGGCTGATATTTCCGCTTTCAACGCTGCCGAGCGTCACAGTATCAACTGGGCCAAATGGTCACTGATCGCCATCGGTATGCTGTTCTCGGTGTTACTGCTGGTAGTGCCCATCGTATCGATTTTTGCCGAGGCTTTCTCTAAGGGTATCGGTGTGCTATGGAGCAACCTGATCTATCCAGACATGTTGCACGCCATTTGGCTCACGGTAGTGATCGCGCTGTCAACTGTGCCGTGCAAACTGATTTTTGGCACACTGCTGGCGTGGTTTGTGACACGTTTTACCTTTCCAGGACGCCAGTTGTTGCTGACCCTGATCGATATCCCGTTAGCCGTATCGCCAGTGGTGGCGGGGCTGATTTACCTGCTGTTTTACGGCAGCAACGGCCTGCTAGGCCGGTGGCTGAATACGCATAGCATCCAGATTATGTTCTCTTGGCCGGGTATGGTGCTGGTGACTATTTTCGTCATCTGCCCATTTGTGGTACGCGAACTGGTGCCGATGATGCTCAGCCAGGATAGCCAGGAAGACGAGGCCGCCATAATGCTGGGTGCATCTGGCTGGCAGATGTTCTGGCGCGTCACGCTGCCTAACATTCGCTGGTCGATGCTATATGGTGTGGTGCTGACCAATGCGCGCGCCATCGGTGAGTTTGGTGCAGTCTCGGTGGTATCCGGTTCAATTCGTGGTGAAACCTATAGCTTGCCACTACAGGTTGAACTGCTGCAACAGGATTACAACGCCGTGGGCTCTTATACTGCTGCCGCGCTGCTGACCTTGATGGCGATAGTGACCCTGTTTTTGAAAAGCGCTTTGCAATGGCATTTGGAACGTCAGAACGCAAGGTTCGAACGGAAGGCGAATCATGAGCATTGAGATTAACGGCATTAATAAATCCTTTGGCCGTACCAAGGTATTGAATGATATCTCGCTCGATATTCTTTCCTGAGAAATGGTGGCGTTGCTAGGGCCATCGGGTTCCGGTAAAACCACGCTGCGGCGCATTATTGCCGAGCTGGAAAGCCAAAGTAGCGGTAAGTTGAGCTTCCACGGTACCGATGTTAGCTATATGCATGCGCGAGATCGCCGCGTGGGCTTTGTATTCCAGCATTACGCCTTATTCCACTATATGACGGTATTCGATAATATCGCCTTCGGTTTCAGCGTGTTGCCGCGTCGTAAACGCCAGAGTGCGGCGGCAATCAAACAGAAAGTCACCCGATTGCTGGAGATGGTTCAGTTAAGCCACTTTACTAACCGCTATCCATCGCAGTTGTCCGGTAGCCAGAAACAGCGAGTGGCGCTGGCACGTGCCTTGGCGGTCGAGCCACAGATCCTGCTACTCGATGAGCCTTTTGGCGCGCTGGATGCGCAGGTGCGCAAAGAATTGCGCCGCTGGTTGCGTCAGTTGCATGAAGAGTTGAAGTTCACCAGCGTGTTTGTGACCCATGATCAGGAAGAGGCGATGGAAGTGGCTGACCGCATCGTAATGAATAAACCGGCCACGGGGGGACTCAGTGGTATAGACGTGGCTGACAAGCCCGGAAAGGGCGAACCAGAAGAGGAGGGCGGCCATGAAAATGCACTGCTGCATGAGTCACTTACTGATAGTGCGAAAAAATAAAATGAGGGTGGCAGGAGAGCATTGCGTCAGTATCTTGGCAGCCGGAAACTCTGAAGCCGTGTCTGAGATTTATACAAGCGGAATTTGTAGAGCCGACTGTTCCGGGTTTTCCGTTGCAAATCTGATGGAGGCTTTTAGCGTAACGTCATTTTATACGGGCAGAATGCCAACGGAGGTGAGCGTGCGTGGGCTGAACTGGTTAACAGGAAGAGGTGGACTGAACAGAAAGACAGGCGCTCAGGCACAGCCTGTACACGCCCACGCGGTGTCTGATGAGGGATTTCGCCCGGCACGGGCGGGCGAATCGCTGTTGCAGACGGAAGAGCGGCGACGTCTCATCCGGGTGCTGTTGGAGAGCAGCCCGCTGTCACCGCAGGTGACCGAAGCCTGGTGGCTGCGTCCGCTGGAAGAGATGGCGGCGCGTTTACAGGGTTGCCCGTCGGCATGGAATGGCCCGTACTCTGGAGCCGGCGGATTTACCGACCTGAGCCTGCACTTGACGGCGAGTGCGGTGAGGTGGGTGCGTGGCATGATGCTGCCGCCGGGCGCGACACCCGAAGAGCAGGCTGAACAGACACCCAGCTGGGCCTGTGCAGTTTACTGGGCCGGGTTGCTTCACAATCTGGAGTGGCTGGCGCAGGTGGAGGGCGGTGGTATCCGGGTCTGAGCGTTGCACAGAGGAATATGGCGGGTGCGGCAAAAGGCATCGGGAGCCGGGACGCAGAGTGGGATTTATATGGCAGTCAGGCTGCTACCGGAGTCGGGGCTGATATGGTTGCAGCGCTTGCACGCCCTGTCCGACAGTCTGCTGTTTCTGTCCGGACGTCGTGCTGAGGCAGGGATGCTGAGCAGCATTATCAGCGAAGCGCGAAATGGTTGTGGCATGCCTGTTACTAAGGTTTTATCTGCGCCGTCCCCTCACGCGAGCGTGCATCTGGGGCTAGAAAATGATCTCATCACCCCCAAAATTATGGCTTTGTTGAATAAATAGGATTTGGAATCAAGAGTCCCGTGAATGGGCAGCTTTCAGGCAAGGCGTACACTTTGTGGCATACCGGCGAGCGGCATCTTGTTTAATGCACAGATCATGGCCAGCGCCTCTGCAACTTGCCCATCATAATCTCGCAGCGACAGGTGACCACCAAATAGCTGTTTTACTCTGTACCTCGCTGTTGCCGCTATCGAACGTCGGTGATAGCCTATGATAATTTTCCACCGTGTGTTGTCTCCGGTAAGGCGCTGGTTCGCCACCGCTTGATTTCGCTCTGCATAGTATTATCAGCCAATAACGGGCTCAGCTTCTAGGCGGTATTAACGCCCTGAGCTTCTTGCGCCTTAACTCATCATCACACACTCGCATATCCTAAGCCCGATCCGCCGAGGCGACTTTGATGTTACGGTACCTCTGACGGATGAGACCTGGGAAGGCTTCGGTATCGGTGACATTGCTCAAGGAAAAGTCAGCACAGATGACCTCATGTGTTGCTGTATCTACGGCCAAATGCAGTTTTCGCCAGATCCGCCGTTTTTCCTGACCGTATTTTTTTACCTTCCACTCCCCTTCACCCAACACGTTGAGCCCGCTAGAGTCGATAACGAGGTGCGCAATTTCACCCAGCGTTGGGGTTTTAAACGGGACATGGCCGGACTTTTCCCGCTTACTGATGCAGGTGTCGTCCGGGCAGTTCAACGGCACTTTAATCAGTGTGACAATGGAGTCGACGAAGCGCGAAGTGTCAGGCCGAAAATCCGTTTCAGCATCAATACGCTGGTGATTGCCATATCGGAATAATGTGGTCGGCGACCACGCAGAGAAGGTTTTGCCTCGCAGTACCAAGCGTGAAGTGCCGTTTCATCCACCGAGAAAGAGTGATAAGGGCGTTGTTGTAAGCCTTCCAGTTGGTGATGTTGAACTTTTGCTGGGCCACGGAATATCGCTATGTTGACAGAAGGAGAGTGATCGGATCCGCGTGCCGGCCAAATGTTCGATTTATTCAACAACGCCTCGAAAAAATGGAATATGCCGATCCAGAACTGGCGATTGGCAATGAGTCGTTTTATTATCGAGTTCGGTGATCGCCTAAGCGATCACCTTTAATAGGCGGGCAGTTACACAGAATTACGTACAGGCTCTTTTTAGTAGGTATTACTTCTTGGCGGTACGTTCGAAAGAGGCAACGATTTCAGCTTTAGCTGCCGCCGCGTCCGCCCAACCTTCCACTTTCACCCATTTGCCTATTTCTAAATCCTTGTAGTGCTCAAAGAAGTGAGCGATTTGGGCGCGCAACAGTTCCGGCAGGTCGTTCACATCTTTGATGTGATCATACTCTTTGGTCAGCTTGTTGTGCGGAACGGCAACCAGTTTTGCATCTTCACCGGCTTCATCGGTCATCTTCAATACGCCAACTGGACGGCAGCGGATCACTGAACCCGGTTGCAGCGGATATGGGGTTGGCACCAGCACGTCAACTGGATCACCATCCAAAGAAAGGGTGTGATTGATATAACCGTAGTTGCATGGGTAGAACATCGCCGTGGACATGAAACGGTCAGCGAACAGCGCACCGATGTCCTTGTCGATTTCATATTTGATCGGATCAGCATTGGCCGGGATTTCGATAATAACGTAGATGTCTTCCGGCAGGTCTTTGCCAGCTGGAACCAAATTCAAGCTCATGTCGGTTTCCTTTAATCTAATAATCTAACTAGAAATTGAGTGGTGGCTATTATAAGCGGACTCTTTTGCGATTTCCTGCCCTTTTCATCGCCCACCCCCCCTCGTTGGACGTGTTACTACTCGTCTGGGTTTTCGGCGATAAAGCGCTCGGCATCCTCAACCATTGATTTAGTGCAAACGAAGAATAGCACGCGCTGGTGTAGTTTCACCGGGGTAATGTCCAGAATACGGTTTTTGCCGTCGCTGGCTTTACCACAGGCCTGCTCGGCCAGAAACGCCATCGGTTTGCATTCATACAGCAGGCGCAGCTTGCCTTGCTGATGGCTGGCAGTGCTTGAGTAAAGGTAAATGCAGCCTTTCAGCATGTTGCGGTGAAAGTCGGCCACCAGTGAACCGATGTAGCGTGAGGTGTAAGGAAGCTGTGTCGCTTCATCCTGCTCTTGGCTTTGTTGAATAAATAGGATTTGGAAAAAGAGTCCCGTGAATGGGCATCTTTCAGGCAAGGCGTACACTTTCTGGCATACCGGCGAGCGGCATCTTGTTTAATGCACAGATCATGGCCAGCACCTCTGCAACTTGCCCATCATAATCTCGCAGCGACAGGTGACCACCAAATAGCTGTTTTACTCTGTACCTCGCTGTTGCCGCTATCGAACGTCGGTGGTAGCCTGTGATACTTTTCCACCGTGTGTTGTCTCTGGTAACGCGCTGGTTCGCCACCGCTTGATTTTGCTCTGCATAGTCTGCCGACCAATAACGGGCTCCGCTTTTAGGCGGTATTAACGCCTTGAGCTTCTTGCCCCTTAACTCATCATCACACACTCGTGTATCCTAAGCCCGATCCGCCGAGGCGACTTTGATTTTACGGTACCTCTGGCGGATGAGACCTGGGAAGGCTTCGGTATCGGTGACATTGCTCAAGGAAAGGTCAGCACAGATGACCTCATGTGTTTCTGTATCTACGGCCAAATGCAGTTTTCGCCAGATCCGCCGTTTTTCCTGACCGTGTTTTTTTACCATCCACTCGCCTTCACCCAACACGTTGAGCCCGCTAGAGTCGATAACGAGGTGCGCAATTTCACCCGGCGTTGGGGTTTGAAACGGGACATGGCCGGACTTCGCCCGCTTACTGATGCAGGTGTCGTCCGGGCAGTTCAACGGCACTTTGATCAGTGTGACAATGGAATCGAATAAGCCCTGTAGGGCGCGAAGTGTCAGGCCGAAAATCCGTTTCAGCATCAATACGCTGGTGATTGCCATATCGGAATAATGTGGTGGGCGACCACGCAGAGAAGGTTTTGCCTCGCAGTACCAGGCGTGAAGTGCCGTTTCATCCACCGAGAAAGTGAGTGAACCCCGAGCGATAAGGGCGTTGTTGTAAGCCTTTCAGTTGGTGATGTTGAACTTTTGCTGGGCCACGGAATGTCGCTATTTTGACAGAAGGATAGTGATCTGATCCGCGTGCCGGCCAAATGTTCGATTTATTCAACAACGCCCCTGCTCTTGGCAATATTTAATGTATTTTTTTACGCCTAGAGGGAACTTTATATAGTTTCCTTCGTTGATGGAATACATGTTGCCGGTTTCAGGAAAATGGACTTTCTCGTGAGAGAGGTAAAATACACCCAGAGAAGGATCATAGGTAAAGGCATGCACGCCATAGCCGGTGGTGTACACCAGCATGGTGGATGAACCGTAAACCACATAGCCTACGGCTACCTGAGCGCTGCCCGGCTGCAAAAAGTCGTCTTCGGTTACTTGGCTGCCGGCAGAGGTGATACGACGATAGATCGAAAAAATAGTACCGACTGAGACGTTGACATCAATGTTGGACGAACCGTCTAACGGGCTTATCAGCAATACATACTTGGCATTTTAGCCCGTTCTCCGTCGAATATCACTATTTGATCTTCTTCTTCGGAAGCGATACCTGCAACTTCGCCGCGTGCTTTTAACTAACGCCGCTTTCAGTTTCTCGTTAGCATACAGATCCAGTTTCATCTGGACTTCACCCTGTACGCTGGATACACCGTTGGTGCCTAGAATATCAACTAGGTCAGCTTTGTTGATATCGCAGTGGATGATTTTGGCACCCAATTTAATGGCTGAGAGTAGCGCAGTCACTTCGCCAGTAGCGTGAGAGAAGTCATGCTGTTTCTCGACGATAAATTCGTCTAACGTTTTTATGACACAATCTCTGAATCTACAGATGGATAGTGGAGCGTTAACCTACCATTCTAAGAACTCAAATGAGAAACCTACATGCGCATACATATTCTTGGGATCTGTGGCACTTTTATGAGGGGGCTGGCGTTGCTAGCTCGCTCATTAGGGGCACGAAATCACTGGCTCTGACGCCAACGTTTATCCCCCAATGAGTACATTGTTGGAAAACCAGGAGATTGATCTTATTCAGCGCTATGATTCGGCTCAGTTGGAAACAGCACTGGATCTGGTGATCATCGGTAATGCTATGATACGTGGCAATCCGTGCGTAGAGGCGGTGTTGGAGCTGGGCATCCCTTACGTTTCCGGCCCACAATAGCTGCATGACTACGTGTTACGCGATTGCTGGGTATTGGCGGTTGCTGGCACCCATGGCAAAACTACTACCGCCGGTCTGATCACCTGGATATTGGTGATGAGCAACGGGGGGTTCGGCGGAATTCATGATCGCTTGCTAGCAGCCATGGCGAAAAATAAGAGTTAAAAGCCATAGGGGGCCAGAGTAATTAGATTCTTCTGGACGCGTATTAGCCCGCCTGTATAACGTGAATAAGTCTCAACGGACTGTAATTTAAGTCATAGAAATGCATCTTTCTTCTAGCGATGCTTATTATGTTAACCTTTTATTTTTACTACCTTTTTAATAAATGCTAAAAAAATGTGCGCATCACACTTATCTTGTTGGTGTTGTGTTTCACAGTTCCTGTTCGAATAACGTCAGAATGGCGACGTAGAGTTGATGAGTGGTAAAGCTGTTGGCGGGTGTCACGAAAATGGTGTCATCGCCAGCAATGGTGCCGAGAATGCCTTCCGATTTTCCTAGCGAGTCCAGCAAGCGGGCAATGAGCTGTGCCGCACCTGGGCTGGTGTGGATCACCACAATGGCATCGTTGTGATCGATGTCCAGTACTAGGTTCTTCAACGGGCTGGTGGCGGTTGGCATACCGAGTTCGGCTGGAAGGCAATACACCATTTCCATTTTAGCATTACGGGTACGCACAGCGCCGAATTTGGTCAGCATACGTGACACTTTGGATTGGTTAATATTTTCGAAGCCTTCGTCCTGTAGCGCGAAAACGATCTCGCCTTGAGAACTGAATTTTTCTTCTTTCAATAGCGTTTTAAACGCTTTGATGAGATCTCACTGCTTTGCGGGATTACGCATTTTGTACCATGGAATGTTGACGACATAAGTGATAATTATACATAATTATTCAATAAAAAACAGCCCGAGGGAAACATTTATAAACCGGGTGGCAAAGAAAGAAAGAGATTTTAGCAAAACCTGCCCCTGATAAATATGCCCTTTCAGCGACTAAAAACGGCAGAGGTAGTAAATAAAATATTACATATAAAGTGTAATATTACCATGGGCTAACTTGCCTATGAATAACTTCGCACTATTTTTGATTAGTGTGCGCCATGTCCTTCAGTCGCCAGCGATTTAATTTAGAATGAACTCGCTGTAGCTCATTTTATTGTCACGATTCTGGAACAGAACGTTAAAGAATTATTTTTAAAATGTGTAATAATTTAAAGTGGCGTTGTTGAATAAATCGAACTTTTGGCCGGCACGAGGATCCGATCACTCTCCTTCTGTCAAAATAGCGACATTCCGTGGCAAAGCAAAAGTTCAACATCACCAACTGGAAGGCTTACAACAACGCCCTTATCACTCGGGGCTCACTCACTTGCTGGGTGGATGAAACGGCACTTCATGCCTGGTACTGCGAGGCAAAACCTTCTCTGCGTGGTCGCCGATAACATTATTCCGATATAGCAATGACCAGCGTAATGGCAATCACCAGCGTATTGATGCTGAAACGGATTTTCGGCCTGACACTTCGCGCCCTCCAGGGCTTCGTCGACTCCATTGTCACACTGATTAAAGTGCCGTTGAACTGCCCGGACGACACCTGCATCAGTAAGCGGGAGAAGTCCGGCCATGTCCCGTTTAAAACCCCAACGCTGGGTGAAATTGCGCACCTCGTTATCGACTCTAGCGGGCTCAACGCTCAACGTGTTGGGTTAAGGGGAGTGGAAGGTAAAAAAACACGGTCAGGAAAAACGGCGGATCTGGTGAAAACTGCATTTGGCCGTAGATACAGCAACACATGAGGTCATCTGTGCTGACCTTTCCTTGAGCAATGTCACCGATATATAAGCCTTCCCAGGTCTCATCCGTCAGAGGTACCGTAAAATCAAAGTCGCCTAGGCGGATCGGGCTTAGGATACGCGAGTGTGTGATGATGAGTTAAGGGGCAAGAAGCTCAAGGCGTTAATACCGCCCAGCAGCGGAGCCCGTTATTGGTCGGCAGACTATGCAGAACGAAATCAAGCGGTGGCGAACCAGCGCGTTACCAGAGACAATACACGGTGATAAAGTATCACAGGCTACCACCGACGTTCGATAGCGGCAACAGCGAGGTACAGAGTAAAACAGCTATTTGGTGTTCCCCTATCGCTGCGAGATTATGATGGGCAAGTTGCAGAGGCGCTAGCCATGATCTGTGCATTAAACAAGATGACGCTCGCCAGTATGCCAGAAAGTGTACGCGTTGCCTGAAAGATACCCATTCAGGGGACTTTTTATTCCAAATCCGATTTATTCAACAACGCCATTTAAAGTTAGTACCTAACGTATTCACAGCACTTTATATTCAAGATGATTAATAAAAGGAGTATAGGATGAAAGTTGCAGTTCTCGGTGCTGCTGGCGGTATCGGCCAGGCCCTCTCCCTTCTACTTATAACCCAGCTTCCTTCAGGTTCTGAACTCTCTCTCTATGACATTGCCCCTATTACCCCTGGTGTTGCCGTTGACTTAAGTCACATACCCACCACAGTTAAAATCAAAGGATTCTGTGGTGAAGACGCGACTCCTGCTTTGCATGGCGCGGATGTGGTGCTTATCTCTGCCGGCGTTGCGCGCAAACCAGGCATGGATCGTGCCGATTTGTTCAATGTTAACGCCGGTATCGTGCGCAATTTGATCGAACAAGTGGCGAAAACCTGCCCGAAAGCCTGCATCGGCATTATCACCAACCCGGTCAATACCACGGTAGCCATCGCGGCAGAAGTGCTGAAAAAGGCCGGCGTATATGATAGGAATAAACTGTTCGGAGTGACCTCGCTGGATGTCATCCGTTCCAACACCTTCGTGGCTGAGCTGAAAGGCAAGCAGCCGCAAGAGCTGAATGTGCCGGTTATCGGTGGCCACTCTGGTGTCACTATCTTGCCGCTGCTGTCACAGATCCCTGGCTTGAGCTTCACGGAGCAGGAAATAGCAGATCTAACCAAGCGTATTCAGAATGCCGGTACTGAAGTGGTTGAAGCCAAAGCCGGTGGTGGGTCAGCTACCCTGTCCATGTGCCTAGCGGCGGCCTGTTTCGGCCTGTCTTTGGTGCGGGCGCTACAGGGTGAAAAAGGCATGGTGGTATGCGCTTATGTTGAAGGTGACGGCAAGTACGCACGCTTCTTCGCACAGCCGCTGTTACTGGGCAAAAATGGTGTTGAAGAACGTCAAGACATCGGCACCCTGAGCGCATTCGAACAGCAAGCACTCACTGAGATGCTGGACGTGCTGCATAAAGATATCGAATTAGGCGAGAGATTTATTGATAACTGATCGTGGCAGAACTTTTGCATGCAGCAAATCGCCGGACAGGAGTCCGGCGGTTTTTTTTGGCCTACGCTTACGACTTAATACGTGCTTTTCGATCCAATAGGCGATCACTGTACGGATCAAAATAGCGGCTAGGCCAGATCTCTGAAGGATGTACACCGAGCGCCTAAGCGATCAGCCACTAACCTTTCGGCCAGGGGCGCGACAGCGCATTGGCCAACGTTGATGAACTCAAACCGGCACAGCGAGATACTGCTGCCAGTGTTGTTCCCTTCTTGCGTAGTGCCGCGATGATATTTGCAGGGTGCAAATCCTGATGCCTTGAATTCATTTTTACAATCCTTTTTAATTAGCAAAAGTTCACTTAGTGGTATAAATAACTGGTCAAGGTTAATTGTTTTAACAGTATGAAAAGCTTATACGTAAACAAATATATCATTAAATTTCTAAAAATATCCTAATTTTTACAAAAGATAACGCTACTCACAATTACTCAGAGATAATTGCTATGAAAAACGAGTGGTTTACTGCCAAAGATCTTACTAACATCTTAGGATTACCTTCCTCCACACAGTGAATAAATCAGATGGTTCGGCGCGAGGGATGGATCAGCAGAAGGCGAAAAGGCATGCAGGGGAAAGCTTTGGAATATCATATCAGTAGCTTGCCATATGGTGCTCACAACATATTGTTATTTAATGATAATATGGCGATTTATGAAGTGGAAAGGCAGGATACACTATCGGTGTGGGTTGAGTACTACTACTACCTAACGGAAAGTGAGCGCGATAAGATGTTCGCGTTTCTCATACGTGAAGGGATTGGTTGCCTGTTGGCGCGGATCTCCGACGGAAAGTAATCAGACTCTCCTGGTGCGTGTCTTATACCTATAAAGTTTTTTCGAAAACGCTATTTTCTTAAAATGCGCATTGCACTGCAAAGTAAACTGAAACCCGCCAATCCATTGGCATGGAGTGATATCTTCTCTAGCGTTGTTCCCCTCTTGCTTATACACTGGGTACTCAACCCCGATTCAGCGTTGTTGAATAAATCGAACTTTTGGCCGGCACGAGGATCAGATCACTCTCCTTCTGTCAAAATAGCGACATTCCGTGGCCCAGCAAAAGTTCAACATCACCAACTTGAAGGCTTACAACAACGCCCTTATCACTCGGGGTTCACTCACTTGCTGGGGGGATGAAACGGCACTTCATGCCTGGTACTGCGAGGCAAAACCTTCTCTGCGTGGTCGCCGATAACATTATTCCGATATGGCAATCACCAGCGTATTGATGCTGAAACGGATTTTAGGCCTGACACTTCGCGCCCTCCAGGGCTTCGTCGACTCCATTGTCACACTGATCAAAGTGCCGTTGAACTGCCCGGACGACACCTGCATCAGTAAGCGGGCAAAGTCCGGACATGTCCCGTTTAAAACCGCAACGCCGGGTGAAATTGCGCACTTCGTTATCGACTCTAGCGGGCTCAACGTGTTGGGTTAAAGGGAGTGGAAGGTAAAAAAACACGGTCACGAAAAATGGCGGATCTGGCGAAAACTGCATTTGGCCGTAGATACAGAAACACATGAGGTCATCTGTGCTGACCTCTCCTTGAGCAATGTCACCGATACCGAAGCCTTCCCAGGTCTTATCCGCCAGAGGTACCGTAACATCAAAGTCGCCTCGGCGGATCGGGCTTAGGATACGCGAGTGTGTGATGATGAGTTAAGGGGCAAGAAGCTCAAGGCGTTAATACCGCCCAGCAGCGGAGCCCGTTATTGGTCGGCAGACTATGCAGACCGAAATCAAACGGTGGCGAACCAGCGCGTTACCGGAGACAACACACAGTGGAAAAGTATCACAGGCTACCACCGACGTTGGATAGCGGCAACAGCGAGGTACAGAGTAAAACAGCTATTTGGTGGTCACCTGTCGCTGCGAGATTATGATGGGCAAGTTGCAGAGGCGCTGGCCATGATCTGTGCATTAAACAAGATGCCGCTCTCCGGTATGCCAGAAAGTGTACGCCTTGCCTGAAAGCTGCCCATTCACGGGACTCTTTATTCCAAATCCGATTTATTCAACAACGCCCCCAGATTCCTAAAATTCATGTTCACACTCTTTTTTTGATTAGCAAAACCCATATTTATGGTATAATTAATATTTATAAGTTAGTTGTTTGAGTAACATGGAATGCTTATATGTATGGCAATAAAGACACCACTAACTCTCCTAAAAATATAAAAAATTTCTGAAAAATAATGTTACTCACAATGACTCAGAGATAATGGCTATGAAAAATGATTGGTTCGCTGCCAAGGATCTTACCAACATCGCAGGATTACCTTCTTCTACACAGGGAATAAATCTGATGGCTCGGCGAGAGAGATGGATCAGTCGCAGGCGAAAAGGCGTGCAAGGAAAAGCCTTGGAGTATCATATCAACAGCTTGCCGCACAATGTACGCAACCTGTTGTTATTAAATGAGGATGTGGCGGTTTATGAAGTGGAAAGGCAGGACCCGCTGACAGTGTGGATTGAGTACTACTATTACCTAACGGAAAGTGAGCGCGAAAAAATTCTTGCGTTTCTAATACGAAAAGGGATTTGTGGCCTGCTGGCGTGCATCACCGAGGATAAGTAGTCAGGCTCATGCTGCGAGCCTGTGCCTGTAAAGGTATTTTTAGAAACGACAAACTTCCTAAAATTCGCGTTGTACCGCCAAGCGAGCCAGGCCCTCCAGCGCATCGCGATACGGCGATTTCGGCAGTGCTTGCAGTGCGGCGATCGCCTTGTTGGCTTCTTCCTCAGCGCGATTATGGGCGTATTCCAGTGAAGCGTATTGCTGCATGGCCTGTAGCACCGGTTCCAGCAGATGTCGCCTGTTGCCTTGTTCAATGGCCTCACGGATCATCGATCTTTGCGCTTCGTCGCCATGATGCATGGCATGCAGCAGCGGTAGAGTTGGTTTCCCTTCATTCAAATCGTCACCGGTATTTTTACCCAAGGTGCTGCCATTGGCGCTATAATCGAGCAGATCGTCGATCAATTGGAATGCGGTACCGAGGTAGCAGCCATAATCCTGCAATGCTTTTTCTTCCGCCTGGTTGGCACCGGATAAGATCGCCGATGACTGTGCCGCTGATTCAAACAATCGAGCGGTTTTTCTGTAGATCACCTGCATATAGCTTTCTTCAGTGATGTCAGGATCGTGCACGTTCATTAACTGAAGCACTTCGCCTTCGGCAATCACGTTTACCGCCTCGGACATCAGCGCTAGCACGCGCAGCGATTTCAGACTGGTCATCATTTGGAAGGCACGGGTATAGATAAAGTCGCCGACCAGCACGCTGGCGGCATTGCCGAATGCGGCGTTGGCAGTGGCTTTTCCTCGGCGCATATCGGATTCATCCACCACGTCGTCATGCAGCAGTGTAGCGGTATGAATAAATTCGATCAGCGCTGCAACGATAACATGCTTGTTGCCTTCATAGTTCAATGCCCGCGCTGCCAGCACAGCGATCATAGGCCGGATGCGCTTACCGCCACCACTGATAATGTAATAGCCAAGCTGATTAATGAGTGTGACATCGGAGTGCAATTGTTCCAGAATTGCTGCGTTCACAGCCCTCATATCTTGTGAGGTTAACACGGTAATTTGCTCTAGATTCATGGTTTTTTTTTCAGTTGTGTTTCTCTTCACCGTGTATTGAGAGTGCTTCCTACATCGGTACATAACGATAACTGTTGCTTGATTGTACTTGAAAAACGGTGCAGATAAACGCTCTCAAAGAAACTGTGGTTTTTTTCTTCTTTTTTCTGCTTCTGGCGTTATTGTGCTCTTGTCATGTGCCAGTTTTTACGTATAATTCTCGCCCTATTATAAATATTTATGGCGCGCTCTATACTAAATTAGAAGAGCACGCGGAAAGCGGAGTTTTATATGTACGCGGTTTTCCAAAGTGGTGGTAAACAACACCGAGTAAGCGAAGGTCAGACCGTTCGCTTGGAAAAGCTGGACATTGCAACTGGTGAAGCAGTTGAGTTTGACCAGATTCTGATGATCGCTAATGGCGAAAATGTCAAAATCGGCGTTCCCTTCGTCGATGGCGGCAAGATCAACGCTGAAGTTGTTGCACATGGTCGCGGCGAGAAAATCAAGATTGTTAAGTTTCGTCGTCGGAAGCACTACCGTAAGCAGCAGGGCCACCGTCAGTGGTTTACTGATGTTAAAATCACCAGCGTCAGCGCTTAAGTTAGGAGAGCGGATTAATGGCACATAAAAAAGCTGGCGGATCGACGCGTAACGGTCGCGACTCACAAGCTAAACGTCTGGGCGTGAAACGTTTTGGCTGCGAAGCAGTACTAGCTGGCAGCATCATCGTTCGTCAGCGTGGCACCAAATTCCACGCCGGTAATAACGTGGGTTGCGGTAAAGACCACACACTGTTTGCTTTGAAAGACGGTAAAGTCAAATTCGAAGTTAAAGGCCCGAACAATCGTAAATTCATCAGCATCGAAGCTTAGTAATTTTTTGAGCCTTCATTGATGTAAGCCCCGCAATCTATATCGGGGCCCTCTGCATTTATGCCTTTCATACTTTAATCCACAGGCAAGACGCGCCAACCTTGGCAACGGGGCTGGCCGTGTTCGGGGCTTTGTTAAATAAATCGGATTTGGAATAAAGAGTCCCCTGAATGGGCATCTTTCCTTTCTGACATACCGGAGAGCGGCATCTTGTTTAATGCACAGATCATGGCCAGCGCCTCTGCAACTTGCCCATCATAATCTCGCAGCGACAGGTGACCACCAAATAGCTGTTTTACTCTGTACCTCGCTGTTGCCGCTATCCAACGTCGGTGGTAGCCTGTGATACTTTTCCACTGTGTGTTGTCTCCGGTAACGCGCTGGTTCGCCACCGTTTGATTTCGGTCTGCATAGTCTGCCGACCAATAACGGGCTCCGCTGCTGGGCGGTATTAACGCCTTGAGCTTCTTGCCCCTTAACTCATCATCACACACTCGCGTATCCTAAGCCCGATCCGCCGAGGCGACTTTGATGTTACGGTACCTCTGGCGGATAAGACCTGGGAAGGCTTCGGTATCGGTGACATTGCTCAAGGAGAGGTCAGCACAGATGACCTCATGTGTTTCTGTATCTACGGCCAAATGCAGTTTTCGCCAGATCCGCCGTTTTTCCTGACCGTGTTTTTTTACCTTCCACTCCCCTTAACCCAACACGTTGAGCGTTGAGCCCGCTAGAGTCGATAACGAGGTGCGCAATTTCACCCGGCGTTGGGGTTTTAAACGGGACATGGCCGGACTTCGCCCGCTTACTGATGCAGGTGTCGTCCGGGCAGTTCAACGGCACTTTGATCAGTGTGACAATGGAGTCGACGAAGCCCTGGAGGGCGAGAAGTGTCAGGCCGAAAATCCGTTTCAGCATCAATACGCTGGTGATTGCCATTACGCTGGTCATTGCCATATCGGAATAATGTTGTCGGCGACCACGCAGAGAAGGTTTTGCCTCGCAGTACCAGGCGTAAAGAGCTGTTTCATCCACCGAGAAAGTGAGTGAACCCCGAGCGATAAGGGCGTTGTTGTAAGCCTTCCAGTTGGTGATGTTGAACTTTTGCTGGGCAACGGAATGTCGCTATTTTGACAGAAGGAGAGTGATCTGATCCGCGTGCCGGCCAAAAGTTTGATTTATTCAACAACGCCTGTGTTCGGACTAATGCTCGGTAACAATAAGCTGGTATACTCTTAAATGTTTTTGTATGGCATATAAGGCTCATAAAATGAGCATATTATTAAGAGGGGAAGCAATGCCTGCTATAAATCCTAAAGTCAGAAAAGCGGTGATCCCGGTTGCAGGCTTGGGAACACGGATGTTGCCAGCAACTAAAGCTATCCCGAAAGAAATGTTGCCATTGGTGGACAAACCCTTGATCCAGTACGTGGTCAATGAATGCATTGCGGCGGGGATTATCGAGATTGTGTTGGTCACCCATTCTTCCAAAAACTCAATTGAGAACCATTTTGACACCAGCTTTGAGCTGGAAGCAATACTGGAAAAACGCGTTAAGCGCCAGTTGCTGGATGAAGTTCAGTCGATTTGCCCCAAAGGCGTTACCGTTATGCAGGTACGCCAGGGGGTGACTAAGGGATTGGGGCACGCTGTTATGTGTGCTTATCCGATGGTAGGGGATGAACCGGTCGCTGTGGTATTGCCGGACGTGATCCTTGACGAATATAGCGCCGATCTGGGAAAAGACAATTTACACGAAATGCTGCGACGTTTCGATGCGACTGGCATCAGCCAGATTATGGTTGAACCGGTACCACATAACTATGTCGGGAATTACGGCATAGCAAATTGCCAAGGCTATGAGTTGCAGCCAGGGGAGAGTGCTCCGATGGTCAGTGTGATCGAAAAACCGACGCTGGGCACAGCGCCTTCCAACCTGGCCATTGTTGGCCGCTATGTGTTATCCGCCAATATTTGGCTGCTACTAGCGAAAACACCTCCAGGCTCAGGCGATGAAATCCAACTCACCGATAGCATTGAGATGCTGATGCAGCAGGAGACAGTAGAAGCTTACCATCTTAAAGGTATTAGCCATGATTGCGGTAACAAGCTGGGTTATATGCAGGCTTTCGTCCAATATGGTATGCGCCACGCTAACCTAGGCAAAGATTTTTCTCAGTGGTTACAACGGTTGATAACCGCTGCAAAGAAATAATTTATTGATAATTTGAAGAACTAGGATTTTCCCATGAAAGTTACAGTTTTTGGCATTGGCTATGTTGGTCTTGTGCAAGCAGCGGTGCTGGCTGAGGTCGGTCATGACGTTATGTGTATTGACGTTGATGAGCATAAAGTCGAAAACTTGAAAAAAGGGAATATCCCTATTTTTGAACCTGGCCTGGCACCGTTGGTGCAGCAAAACTATGAAGCTGGCCGCCTGCATTTCACCACCGACGCAAAGGCAGGCATTGCTCACGGCACTATCCAATTCATCGCCGTTGGCACACCGCCGGACGAGGATGGTTCTGCCGATTTGCAATACGTGACCGCAGTAGCGCGTACTATCGCCGAGCACATGACCGCTCGTAAAGTTGTGGTTGACAAGTCCACCGTGCCGGTCGGCACAGCGGATAAGGTGCGTCAGGTGATGGCCACAACGTTGGAAAAACGCGGCAGAAACGTGCCGTTCGATGTGGTGTCCAACCCGGAGTTTCTGAAGGAAGGGGCTGCGGTCGCCAACTGCATGCGCCCTGATCGCATCGTTATCGGTAGCGACAGCAAAGAGATGATCGAACCTATTCGTGAACTGTACGAGCCGTTCAACCGCAATCATGATCGTATGATAATGATGGATATCCGTAGTGCTGAATTGACCAAGTATGCCGCCAACTGCATGCTGGCGACAAAAATCAGCTTTATGAACGAAATGTCGAACTTGGCGGAAATGCTGGGTGCGGATATCGAAAAAGTGCGTCAGGGTATCGGTTCCGATTCACGTATCGGCTATCACTTTATCTATCCAGGCTGCGGCTACGGTGGTTCCTGCTTCCCGAAAGACGTCCAAGCGCTGATCCGCACTGCGGAACACATCGGCTACCAGCCGAAGCTGTTACAGGCGGTTGATCAGGTTAACTATCAGCAGAAATACAAGCTAAACAGGCTTATTAGCGACTACTTTGGTGAAGATCTGAAGGGTAAAACTTTCTCCCTGTGGGGGTTGGCGTTCAAGCCTAATACCGACGATATGCGTGAAGCGTCCAGCCGTGTGTTGATGGAACAGTTATGGCAGGCTGGAGCCACGGTACAGGCTTACGATCCAGCAGCGATGCTTGAGGTTCAGCGCATCTATGGCCAACGTAATGATCTCAAAGTGATGGATACAAAAGAGGCTGCGCTACAAGGTGCTGACGCTTTGGTGATCTGTACCGAGTGGCAGAGCTTCCGCTCACCGGATTTCGATATTATCAAAGGGGCGTTAAAGCAACCGGTCATCTTTGATGGTCGCAACTTATTTGATCCTGAACGTCTTAAAAACTGTGGTTTTACCTATTATGCAATTGGCCGTGGCTCCTCTATTAAGCCAGTAATTTAAGGGGGAGGGAATGAAATTCCTGGTTACAGGTGCCGCAGGATTTATTGGTTATAATGTAGCAGCGCGATTGTTGGCCGACGGGCATCAGATTGTCGGTATCGACAACCTGAATGATTACTATGATGTGGCTCTGAAACTGGCTCGTCTTGATCTGTTGGTTAATAAGCCAAGGTTTCAGTTTATTAAATTGGATTTGGCTGACCGCGAGGGGATAGCGGCAATATTTGCCGAGCATAACTTTCAACGGGTTATTCATCTGGCTGCTCAGGCTGGTGTGCGATACTCGCTAGAAAACCCGTTGGCCTACGCTGATGCAAATCTTATTGGCCATTTAAATGTACTGGAAGGCTGTCGTCGTAATAAAGCTGAGCATTTGTTGTATGCCTCTTCCAGTTCAGTTTATGGCCTGAATCGTAAGCTGCCATTTTCTACTGAAGATTCCGTTGATCACCCTATATCACTGTATGCGGCGACCAAGAAAGCCAATGAACTGATGTCGCATAGCTATTCCCATTTATACGGTATTCCCACCACCGGATTGCGCTTCTTTACTGTATATGGCCCTTGGGGCAGGCCAGATATGGCACTATTCAAGTTTACCAAGGCCATATTGGCGGGGGATAGCATTGATGTATATAACCATGGTGAAATGTACCGCGATTTTACCTATATTGATGATATCACTGAAGCCATAGTGCGATTGCAAGCGATTATACCTCAGGCGGATCCAGAATGGGTTGTGGAAGAGGGATCGCCGACTACTAGTTCCGCACCTTATCATGTTTATAATATCGGTAACAACACCCCAGTAAAGCTGATGGAATATATCAGTGCGCTCGAACATGCGTTAGGGATAACTGCGCATAAAAATATGCTTTCAATGCAATCTGGTGACATTTTGGATACTCATGCAGATATCGCTGAGCTTCACAAAGCTATCGGTTTTGAACCGGCAACTAGCGTGCAGGAAGGGGTAAAAAGCTTTGTAAATTGGTACCGGGAATTTTATAAATTTCAATGATTGAGTAGTTGTGTAGATGCAGGGATAATAGAGTGGCTACGGCTCCTTTTTTATACCTGCATTGGCATTGTTGAAGAAATCAAACATTTGGCCGGCACGAGGATCAGATCACTCTCCTTCTGTCAAAATAGCGACATTCGATGGCCCAGCAAAAGTTCAACATCACCAACTGGAAGGCTTACAACAACGCCCTTATCGCTCGGGGTTCACTCACTTTCTCGGTGGATGAAACGGCACTTTACGCCTGGTACTGCGAGGCAAAACTTTCTCTGCGTGGTCGCCGACAACATTATTCCGATATGGCAATCACCAGCGTATTGATGCTGAAACGGATTTTCGGCCTGACACTTCGCGCCCTCCAGGGCTTCGTCGACTCCATTGTCACACTGATCAAAGAGCCGTTGAACTACCCGGACGACACCTGCATCAGTAAGCGGGCAAAGTCCGGCCATGTCCCGTTTCCCGTTTAAAACCCCAACGCCGGGTGAAATTGCGCACCTCGTTATCGACTCTAGCGGGCTCAACGTGTTGGGTGAAGGGGAGTGGAAGGTAAAAAAACACGGTCAGGGGAAAATTATCACAGGCTACCACCGACGTTCGATAGCGGCAACAGCGAGGTACAGAGTAAAACAGCTATTTGGTGGTCACCTGTCGCTGCGAGATTATGATGGGCAAGTTGCAGAGGCGCTGGCCATGATCTATGCATTAAACAAGATGCCGCTCGCCGGTATGCCAGAAAGTGTATGCCTTGCCTGAAAGATGCCCATTCACGGGACTCTTTATTCCAAATCCGATTTATTCAACAAAGCCACCTGCATTGCAGATAATTCGCCGGAGAAACTTGATACGGTATTTTCAGATATTTACCTAAGAAGGTAATCGTCAGTTCGGCTTATAATGTTGCAAAAAAGGCTCCCCTAAGGAGAGCCTTATGTATACGGAGCTAGGAGTTATTACAACAGGAAATCATCCAAAGATTTACCTTGCTCTTCGATAGCTTTCTTAATCACCGCTGGAGTACGGCCTTGACCTGTCCAGGTTTTGAGTTCGCCATTTTCATCTTTATATTGGTATTTAGCAGGACGTGTCGCACGCTTTGCTTTACCCACTACTTTACCCACTGCTTTAGTCGCCGCCATAGTTTGCAACAATTCATTTGGATCGATGCCATCAGCAATGATCATTTCACGATATTGTTGCAATTTGCGAGTGCGTTCTTCAATTTCTGCTTGAGCCTGACTTTCTTCTTCGTGTCGTTCATTCACGACAACTTCCAGTTTCTCAAGCATTTCTTCCAGCGTTTCCAGGCTACATTCTCTTGCCTGAGCGCGTATAGTGCGGATGTTGTTCAAAATCTTTAATGCTTCGCTCATTGTCCTAGTCTCAAATTATATTGGTGTGGGTGTGTATAATAATAGAGTGCTCTTTTCTTTTCTGCAATAGCTAACATGGTCTTAATACTCAAATTAACCGTTTTAAAAAATGGTCAATCAGATCTGACAAGCTAATATAGATAGGATTATTAAGTATTACCACTTTAATTTTAAGTCAAATTTACAGTAGTTGTGGTATGTTGATGCATAAAAAGGCTTTTATGGATAAGTAATAGCAGTAATTTGTATCATTATTGCAATGAGCTTTACAGGGGTAACCGCGCAAAGGCTTGGTAAACATTGCCGAGATTGGCGGATATACCGCTAAAGACTACGCCAAAGTGTACTGTTTTGGTCATCTGATGCCATTAAATACCTCAGCGCTGTTTAATACGCTTCCAGCGCTATTCAACGCACAAGTTGGTAACGTGCACTATTCTAGGCATTAATGTGGGCATCTACATCAGAAATAATTAATAGTGCTGTCAGATAGTGATTATCCCGCAAATAGATGTATAAGCTAGGCGAGCGTAGAACGATATGTTTCATAGTGAAAGCGCATTATTACCTAAAGCAGGTGATTGTACTCGTGAAGGCTGAGCATGCGGACTTGCTGTGGTACACTGGCTGCCAAGAGTTAGGTCTGAATATTTCTTATACTATTGGAGTTGCTGGCTCATGGCTCAACTTTATTTTTATTACTCTGCTATGAATGCCGGAAAATCTACCGCATTGTTGCAATCTTCATATAATTATCAAGAACGTGGTATGCGCACGCTGGTGTTTACCGCTGAAATTGATCACCGTTTTGGTATGGGTAAGGTGAGTTCGCGCATTGGCCTGTCTTCTCTGGCACAGCTCTATAATAACGACTCTATACTGTACACTATGATCAGTCATCAGCATCAACAGCAGCCGATTCATTGCGTTTTACTGGATGAAAGCCAATTTCTGACCAAAGCGCAGGTAGAGCAACTATGCGATGTCGTAGACCAATTGGATATTCCGGTGTTGTGTTACGGCCTGCGTACCGATTTTCTGGGGGAGTTGTTTATCGGTAGCCAATACTTGCTAGCCTGGGCTGATAAGTTGGTTGAATTGAAAACCATCTGTCACTGCGGAAGAAAAGCGAACCGGGTGCTGCGGCTGGATGAAAATGGTCAGGCGACGCAAGCTGGCGAGCAAGTGGTAACAGGGGGTAATGAGAGCTATGTTTCTGTATGCCGCAAGCATTATAAAGAGTCTATTTACTGCTTTGTTGAATAAATCGGATTTGGAATAAAGAGTCCCGTGAATTGGCATCTTTCAGGCAAGGCGTACACTTTCTGGCATACCGGCGAGCGGCATCTTGTTTAATGCACAGATCATGGCCAGCGCCTCTGCAACTTGCCCATCATAATCTCGCAGCGACAGGTGACCACCAAATAGCTGTTTTACTCTGTACCTCGCTGTTGCCGCTATCGAACGTCGGTGGTAGCCTATGATACTTTTCCCCTGACCGTGTTTTTTTACCTTCCACTCCCCTTCACCCAACACGTTGAGCCCGCTAGAGTCGATAACGAGGTGCGCAATTTCACCCGGCGTTGGGGTTTTAAACGGGACATGGCCGGACTTCGCCCGCTTACTGATGCAGGTGTCGTCCGGGCAGTTCAACGGCACTTTGATCAGTGTGACAATGGAATCGAAGAAGCCCTGTAGGGCGCGAAGTGTCAGGCCGAAAATCCGTTTCAGCATCAATACGCTGGTGATTGCCATATCGGAATAATGTGGTGGGCGACCACGCAGAGAAGGTTTTGCCTCGCAGTACCAGGCGTGAAGTGCCGTTTCATCCACCGAGAAAGTGAGTGAACCCCGAGCGATAAGGGCGTTGTTGTAAGCCTTTCAGTTGGTGATGTTGAACTTTTGCTGGGCCACGGAATGTCGCTATTTTGACAGAAGGATAGTGATCTGATCCTCGTGCCGGCCAAAGGTTTGATTTATTCAACAACCCCCTGCAAAGTAAAAACGCCCATCTGCAACAGTCAGGGCGGATTGCTCAGGCCAATCTCGACCTGGGACAACAGCGCCTGAGCCTGACGGCGTAAAAGAACCAGGAAGATATTGCCAACAAGCAGTGGGAACTGAGCCTGAAAGAGGGAGAAAAGAACAGCAAGGCGCAGACTACCCAGCAAAATGCCGTACAAAAGATGCAGGACTACGTGGGCGCGTATCAAAACCATGTCGATCAGGTCTCGAACATGCTGGACAACCTAAACCGTGTGAAAGGAATTGACCCCAAGGTGTTTTACGGTGTGTTCGGTTTTGGCGGAGGCATTAAGTCAATCATCCCCGGTACAGCGGCAGCGGATGCCTGGGCATGGATAGAACAGATGAAGGGGCAGGCGTGTCAGATGGGGGTAGTCAGCCTGAAAGGCACAGGGGGCGGGATAACTAATCTTGAGGTAGAAGGGGCGGCGCGGGCCTTCCTGAATATCAACCAAAACATGTCACCCAAGGCAGCACTCTCGGCTATCGATAGCTAGCAGAAGGTACTGGATCGACAGGTAACCAACTTAAGGCGCGAGAAGTCTACCATCGATACTTACCAGCAGAAGATCAGCGCAACGCCGCCGTTCCGCGCCCTGGACAGCGTGAAGGGGGTTACACCTTTATGGGTGGCGATCCGGGTAACCCTACTAACTGGAGAAAGTAGTTATGGCAGGTCCCTGGGAAAAATACCAAAACAGGCCTATAGACACGCCCCCTTTGGCGGAGCCGTGGACAAAATACCCACCACACACGGCCGATCCTGCGTCACCGCAGAATAATGACGGTGATCCGGTTGCTACTGCCGAGCAGCGGTTTGGCCTGCCGCCAGGATTGCTCAACGCAGTGATTAGCAAGGAGAGCAGCGGCAATACCGGGGCGACCAGCGGAAAAGGGGCCATCGGGCTGACGCAGATCATGCCCGACACGGCACGGGGGATAGGTTATGACCCGGACGCGCTAAAACGCGATCCATGACTTCAGATCGAGGCTGGCGCACGCTACCTCAAGCAGATGCTTTACGCGCATGGCAACGTTCCTGACGCGCTGGCAGCCTACAACTGGGGGCCAAGCAACATGCGGAAGTTCCTTCGAGGGGAGAAAACGCAAATTCCTGCAGAAACAGTAGGTTATGTGATGGATCCGCGTTTTGCGCCGTGGACACAGGCTGCGCAGCCGGGTAGCAAAAACGAGTTGATGCAGATCAGGCAAGCAGGCCGCCGTGAATGTGGCCAATATTGTGCCAACCGTTTACGACGCGCTGGCTGGTACGGTGAACCATGCCGAGGCGGCCCTGGCCGGGCGTCCTGCTGATTACACCTCCATCGGACGTTTTGAACTCCCCGAGAGTATGAAACCCACGGATCCTTACGCGCAACTGGCGGCTGAGATGGGGCCATACCTGATCACCGGCTTGGGCGCTGAACGTACCGCAGCGGCAACGTCGGGGCGTGCCGAACGCCTGGCGACGCAGGCTGCCACACTTTTGGCTGAGAACACCCCAGGTGCGCTCTCGCAGGGGACACAGAATCACAATTTGGTGGGTAATCTGGCGGGGAGTGCGATAGGTCGAGGCATTGTCGCGGGCGGCGGGCGCATTGCAGGGGTGTTAAGGGATGCAGTCCCCCGTGAAGGGCGGGCAGCAGTACCCGTGGCTGAGCCAGATATACCCGACATGAAACAGGTAGCCGTGCGTGTAGGGGCGGTAGCCGATCACGCCATCCCGGCAAACATGGCGGAGACCGCAAAGGATGTCGCCCCCCGCCAGGAAGTTATCGATGCCGCCAGGCAATTGGGGCTGAGCGAAGAGGATTTGCTGCTGTCCCATGTGTCTGGTAATGCTGCCTATCGAGACTTTGAACAGGCCCTGAAATCGGTTCCCGGTTCGCAACTGGCGGCGCAGGAAAACCAGGCGCTGGCCAAAATCGCAAAACGGGCCTCAACGTTGACTGATGCCGCAGGCGCGTTGCCTGACAAGGCCGCCATGAACGATAATTTTTTATCCTCTTTCCAGCGCGGCATAGCGAAAGTGCAAAGCAAATCCGATCAACTTTATAACCAGATCACAACAGCGATCCCCAAGGGTCAACCCGTTGAGGCCCAAAACATTATTCGCTACCTGGATCGCAAGGCGGACGAACTCTGGGGGGCAGAGTATTTATCGACAAAGGAAAAACAGGTTTATAACGCGGTGGCTCCTGCGGGGCCTGATGCTACGGTACCTACTTACGCCAGACTGGACACTATCCGTAAGCAGATGTGGCAGGCAATCGGTAAAAAACACGGGGCCATTCCGTGATAAGGAAACAGAGGCGCTCAAGTAGCTTTATGCGATGCTGACGCCTGATCAGGAAAAGGCGGCTGTTGATGCGGGCATGGCGGCTAAATGGCAGGCCGCTAAAAAGCTGACCCGTGTCCAGCATACCATGTAGGACGCGTTGACCGGTATGCTAGGTAAAGACTTACCGGGTGATATTAGCACCAAGGCCGGGGTAGCCTTGCTAAATCTGGCCAAAGGAGATGCCAAAGGATTTAGGGCGCTGCAATAGGATATCCCGTCACATAGGATTCGGCGAGAGGCGGTGGCCACGTCACTGCGCGATGCCTTTAGTCAAGGCAGCCGTAAAAAAAACGCGTTCCACTTGCCTGGGTTTGTTGACTGGTACCAGGGTTTGAAATCTTCCTGCACTATGCCGATGGTGGAGCGTGAACTGGGCGCACAGACAGGCGCGTGAAGGGAATGTTTAGACGGGCCAGTGACATTTATCACACAGTTTGATGCCAAATATGGCGTGCTGGACAAGATCTATCGCCATGGCAGGGGGGGCGTTCGTGTCTACCCTTCTGGGTCATATACCCGTGGTGCGGCCGACACTGAGTGATGGCGCGGTTGCAGGCATGGCGGCTAAATAAGCCAACCGTACGGCACGGAGTGTGGCTGCGGACAGGTTACTGGCCTCTCCCGAGTTCCGTGCCATCGTACAGCAGTCCAACGGCCCTCGCCTGTCTGAGCGGGGGCAACAAGCCGTTGATCGCAGAAATGGAAGCACGTATCGCCAACGACCCTGCCTGGAAAGCGTTTTTTTGAACGCTGACACGCGAAGATAAACAGGCCATTGCACGGCAAGGTGTTATCGGCGGGCTTTCCGAAAGAGACGATAACCCTAAAGATTAATATTTTCTCAAAAACAATCCTCCCGCAAAGCGTGCCTTGCGGGGCTTTCGCCTATATGGAGAATCAACCATGTCAGACACAACACCCAACATTGTTGCGGCTATGCCGTCCCAACTGTTTACGTTAGCGCGAACGTTTAAAGCGGCTTCAGGAGGGAAGATTTACGTTGGTGAGATGTATAAAGACCCAACACTCCCCGAAAACCAAATACAGGTGTATCTGGAGAATGAATATGGGTCATGTGTCCCTGTTGCCCAGCCTATACTGCTTAATTTCGGGGGGTATCCGGTTTATAACGGTCAGATTGCCAAGTTTGTGACCAAACAAAGTCATTCGATGGCGGTTTATGACGCGCGTACTGTACCGCAGTTCTATTTTCCAAAGAACGTGGGTCACACTGCACGCGCATCGCTAACCGATTTTTGGGTCACCAAACTCAGCGATGAGACAAACAGCAACGATGAGACCACGGCGGCAACGCCAAAATCGGTGACGGACGCGTTCACTGGCGCAAAAGGGGTAAACCTTGGGGATGTCATGACGGTGGGGGCGAGATACCCACCGAATGGATCGAAATGCACAACGTTTATGTCTAACGATACTCCGCATTTATCTGCTGCGAAGGGCAACGGGAAACCCGCGCTGGAAATCAGTAACCAAGGCAATAAAGATGCGGAAGCCGCGCTATTGCTACACCGTGAGGGGGATTTTACCACTTATTTTGGTTTAGATACCGATAATGCTTTTGCCATAGGCGGATTCTCCCTGGATGGGAAACGGTATCGACTTTATCACGAAGTTTTTACCCGTGGCCTGGCAAGGATATCTGAAGGGGTAGGTTGGCGTAAGGATGAGAACACCGGATTTATCATTCAATGCGGACAAACGGTCACCCGAGGCATTAATGAGGATGCCAATCTTTGGCAAAGTTTTAACGTCCCTTTTCATGAAGGTGTATGGGCAATATCGCTAACACCGTACTGGCCGGGGCGTAACGCGTGGGATAAGTCATATGACTATGGGCCTCTAATGGGCGGTTACAACAACGATGGGTTTAACTGGAATAAGCAAATTTTTGGAAATGTGCACAGTGACTGGGACTGTGGCATGCACTGGCTGGCGATAGGAAAATAACCATGGACTACATGTTTAATGCAAAAAATGCTTCTTTCTACCCACTTGTGATAAAGGAAGATTATGAGGCGTCTGGCACATGGCCAGAGGATGGGGTATTGGTGGATGAAGAGGTGTTTAAGACCTATATCGGTCATGCACCCCCAGGTAAGATGCGTGGTGCAGACGACAAAGGCTACCCGGAATGGGTAGATATTCCGCCACCCCCACCGCCCACATATGAGCAACTGGTATCGTCAGCAGACTATCAACGGGAGCAATGGCTGATCAAGGCGGGACTGACGGTAGGCCAGCTTCAGGATGCTGTCGATCTCGGTATCGTAACGGAGGAGAAATACGCTAAGCTAACCGAGTGAAAACGTTTTCGGGTGGCGGCGTGTCGTATCGAACCTACGCTAGCGCCTGATATTGATTGACCTGAGCCGCCGCGCGGTTTTGAATAACCGTGTTGGGGTTTTTATGTTGGAGGCTATGTTATCCCCTACTTGGTGTGGAGCGCGGTGGATCTATGCATTGTCCGTTTCAGAAGATTGGTGATTTCTAGGATAAAAGCAAGGTCAAAATGATTGTTAACTTATTTATTTTTCGTAGTGAAAATGTAGTAAATTGGCATCTTTTGTAGCTTATTTTATAATCTATAAATCAATTAAGTTATTGAATTTAATTAAATATTTTAAATGTATGAGCGCTTTACCTTGCAAATGTTCCCCCTCAGGTTTGTGCTGTTTAGTTGACTGCGGCAGGGTAAATGCCCATGTATACCCCAGCGTGATGATAGTGTCACTAAGATGCCGTTGAGAGTCCAGCTGGGTTTTCAACAATACCTGAAAAATAGCAGCGCTACACCATGCGCACCACACTAGCGATATAAACCCTGCAACTCGATATAGCGCTGCACCGAGCGTGGCAGAAGATCGTCGCAGTTTATCCCCTGATGATGACGCTGGCGGATCTCTGTAGCGGAAATTTCCAGCTCTGGTGTGTCAGCCAGGTAGATATAGCCATGCGGTTGCTGGCTGAGCAGCATGGCATCGGTAACGCAATGGCGTTCCAGCCACTGCTGTAGCTCCGGCGTATCCAGACGATCATGGTAACCTGGGCGTGCCAGTACCAGTGGGTGGCAAAGATCAAGCAGTGACTGCCAGCGATACCATTTATGCAGCTTCGACAGCGAGTCCTGGCCAATGACAAACGCCAGCGGCATCATCATGCCACGTTCTTCACGCACTGCCTCCAAGGTTTCGATAGTATAAGAAGGGGTGGTGCGGTGCAGTTCGCGATCGTCAACCGTAAACAGTGGGTTGCCGGTGATCGCCAACTCCACCATTTTTAGCCGTTGTGGCGCGTTGGCTTCAGGCTGTGGGCGGTGCGGTGGCACATGGTTCGGCAACAGGGTGACACTATCCAGGCCTACCTCTGCGGCCAGCGCTTCAACCGGCCGCAGATGACCATAATGGATCGGATCAAAGGTGCCACCAAACAAGGCCTGCAGTGTGCTGTTGCTTGGCGGATTATTGACCATAGGTAAAACTCGCAGGCAGGGTTTTGCCGCACAGCAGCATTGACAGGGTTTCTAACGGTTGCCAAACCGACTGACCATAGTCTTGCTTGAGGTTCAGTTCAATCTGCGCCAGCTGTTGCACCGCATGCTGCAGTTGGCTGGCAGACAACCGTTGTACTGCCTGGGTCATCAGATTTCGGCGATTTTGCCAGACCTTGTGCTGATCGAACAGCGTGCGCAGCGGCACTGAAGCCATACGGCGTTGTAGGGTCAGCAACAGCAGCAGTTCACGTTGCAAAATACGCAGTAGGATCGTCAGCTCGATATCCTCCTGCTGCAACTGCTGCAAAATATGCCAAGCGCGTTTGCTCTTGCCTGCCAGTAGGGCATCCAGCCAATGGAACGGCGTAAAGTGAGAGGCATCGTTAACTGCCTGCTCGACGCGCGGTAGGGTGAGTTTGCCATCAGGGTGTAGTAGCGATAGCCTTTCCAGCGCCTGCGACAGCGCCAGCAGGTTGCCTTCGTAGCAGTAACACAGCAATTGATTGGCCGCGTTGTCTAATTCCAGCTTCATAAGTTTGGCGCGAGCGGCAACCCAGCGAGGAAGTTTCATTTGTTCCGGCGCTTGGCAACTGACGCAAACAGCCTTTGTGCTGAGTGCTTTAAACCAGGCGCTGTTTTCCTGTGCCTTGGTCAAATGTGGGCCGCGCAATATCAGCAATATATCGTTATGCAGCAGGGCAGAAAGTTTGATCAACTGATCTCCAATCGGCTCAGTCGGGCCGTTTTCCGGAAACATTAGCAGCAGTGTTTGGCGGCTAGCGAACAGGCTCATTTCCTGGCAAATGCTGAAGATGGTATCCCAGTCGGTATGGGCATTGAGAGAAATGCTGTGGTGCTCGCTGAACTGCTGCTGCGCGGCCTGTCGGATCAAATCCTGGCTTTCCTGTAACATCAGCGGTTCATTGCCGCTCAATAAATAACACGCGCACAGCTTTTCTCGGAGCTGTGCGGCAAGTTGCTCAGGGTAAAGGCGGATCATTACGCGGCGTCAATGGTCGATTTTTCACCGATGGCAGTGGCTTGCCGATGGGTTTCTTCTGCCGCTGCATGCACCGTTAGCAGTTTACGCACTAATTGCTGTGCGGCCTGATCGCACATTTCCTGACGAATGATTTCCTGCTCGGAATCTTTTGCCAGCGCGGTCAGCGGGTTGTCAAAGAATGAACGGAACACGCTTACTGACAAGGGGTAGAGGTCTTGACCAGGAAGCAGTACCTGTGCCTGCACCGTCAGTACCATTTGATACTCGGCGGTTTTACCATTCTGGAAGATTGACGCGGTGTCCTGGCTCTCGCGAGTGTTAATGATGCTCAGGGATGGAACGTCCGTACGCTTTGCATCTTTGACGATGGCAAAGCCGTTCAGGCGTAATTGTTGATGCACTGCACGGGTCAATGGCCCGTAAAGATCCGGGCTGTCCAATATCAGCGTTTTCATTTCCTGAGGAACCTGCGTGGTGCCACGCAGGTGAAAACCGCAGCCAGCAGTGACCAGCATCACTAACCCCAGCAATAGCGTCAGAATACGTTGTCGCACAATTCCTCCTTGTGTTAACCCACTACCAGGTTAAGCAGTTTTCCCGGAACATAGATCACTTTACGAAGTGTAACCCCGTCCAGATATTTAGCCACCAGATGTTCCTCGGCAGCGCGCGCTCGCACCTGTTCTTCGGTTGCATCGGCTGCTACGGTGATTTTTGCACGCACCTTGCCGTTAACTTGCACTACCACCAGTTTGGAATCTTCGACCATGGCTTGTTCATCGGCAACGGGCCAAGGCGCGGTGTCAATATCGCCTTCGCCGCCCAGTGCCTGCCACAGCGAAAAACCTATATGCGGGGTAAACGGGTAAAGCATACGAACCACGGCCAGCAGTGCTTCTTGCAGTAGGGCGCTATCCTGTTCGCTTTCCTGCGGTGCACGCGCCAGCTTGTTCATCAGCTCCATCACGGCGGCGATCGCGGTGTTGAAAGTTTGTCGGTGGCCGATATCGTCGCTCACCTTGGCGATGGTTTTGTGCAGATCGCGGCGCAGCGTTTTCTGATCTTCATTCAATGTGGTGACGTCCAGCGGCTGTACCGCGCCTTTCTCAAGGTGATCGTAGGTCAGTTTCCAGACGCGTTTCAGGAAACGGCTAGCCCCTTCTACACCGGACTCTTGCCATTCCAGCGTCATTTCAGCCGGTGAGGCGAACATCATGAACAGACGCACGGTGTCCGCGCCGTATTTCTCTACCATCTCTTGCGGGTCGATGCCGTTGTTCTTCGACTTAGACATTTTGCTCATGCCAGCATAGACCAGTTCGCGCCCTTGTGGATCGGCAGCTTTGACAATACGGCCCTTGACGTCACGCTCAACGGTGGCGTCAGTTGGGGAAACCCAGATGCGCTCGCCGCTACTGCCGGTGTAGTAGAAAGCATCGGCCAGCACCATACCTTGACACAGCAGGCGTTTGGCCGGTTCGTCGGAGTCCACCAGGCCAGCATCGCGCATCAGCTTATGGAAGAAGCGGAAATATATCAGGTGCATGATGGCGTTTTCGATACCACCGATATATTGATCGACCGGCAGCCAATAGTTGGCGGCAGTGGGATCTAGCATGCCGTGATGGTACTGCGGGCAGGTGTAACGCGCGTAGTACCAGGACGACTCCATAAAGGTATCAAAGGTGTCTGTTTCGCGCAGTGCTAGCTGGCCGTTGACGCGGGTTTTTGCCCACTCAGGATCGGCTTTGATCGGGCTGGTAATGCCGTCCATCATCACGTCTTCCGGCAGTATTACTGGCAGTTGGTCTTTTGGCGTCGGTATCACAGTGCCATCTTCCAGCGTCACCATCGGGATTGGCGCACCCCAGTAGCGTTGACGGGAGACACCCCAATCGCGCAGACGGTAGTTGACTTTGTGCTGAGCCACGCCGTTGGCGACCAGTTTATCAGCGATGGCATTGAAGCCAGCTTGGCTCTTCAGGCCGTCGAACTCGCCGGAGTTGAACAGTGTACCTTTCTCGGTCATTGCTGCGGTGTGCACGTCCGGCTGGCTCCCATCCCGGTTCAGGATAACCGGTATGATTGGCAGATGATACTTAGTTGCGAACTCCCAATCGCGTTGATCGTGAGCTGGCACCGCCATCACTGAACCAGTGCCGTATTCCATCAACACAAAGTTAGCCACCCAGATCGGTAGCTTTTCGCCGCTGAATGGGTGGGTAACGAACAGGCCGGTCGACATGCCTTTCTTTTCCATTGTCGCTATTTCGGCTTCGGCGACTTTGGTTTCACTGCACTGTTGGATAAATTCAGCCAGTGCCGGGTTGTTGCGTGCGCCCTGTTGCGCGAGTGGGTGGCCTGCGGCCACGGCCACATAGGTGGCCCCCATAAAGGTATCGGGGCGGGTGGTGTAAACCGTCAACTTCTGATCGCTATTGGCAACCTCAAAGGTGATGTCCACGCCTGCGGAGCGTCCAATCCAGTTGCGCTGCATAGTTTTGACCTGCTCAGGCCAGCTTTCAAGGGTGTCTAGATCGTTCAGCAGTTGATCCGCATAATCAGTGATCTTGATAAACCACTGCGGGATCTCTTTGCGCTCGACCTTGGTGTCGCAGCGCCAGCAGCCGCCGTCGATAACCTGTTCATTGGCCAGTACGGTCAGATCATGTGGGCACCAGTTCACTGCCGAGGTTTTCTTGTAGACCAAACCTTTTTCGTACAGCTTGGTGAAGAACCACTGTTCCCAACGATAGTAGTCAGGTTGGCAGGTAGCGATCTCGCGATCCCAGTCATAGCCAAAGCCCAGCATTTTCAGTTGGTTCTTCATATATTCGATGTTGTCGTAGGTCCACGGAGCTGGCGCGGTGTGGTTCTTCACCGCAGCGCCTTCTGCCGGAAGGCCGAAGGCATCCCAACCGATGGGTTGCAGCACGTTTTTAACTAGCATGCGCTGATAGCGCGAGATGACATCGCCGATAGTATAGTTACGAACATGCCCCATGTGCAGCCGACCAGAGGGGTATGGCAGCATAGATAGGCAGTAGTATTTTTCCTTGCTGGCGTCTTCGGTAACCTTAAAAGTTTGCTTCTCTTGCCAGTGAAGTTGTACGCTCGATTCTATGTCTTCTGGACGGTATTGCTCTTGCATGGCGGCTGATGATCCTGTAAGTAAAACCGTTATCCTAATCAGAGATAACGCAATGGCGATGTAATATGCGTAGATGCGCATAGCATAGCTGATAAGACCTCCCTGCAACAACACCGAGCGCCCAACTTAACGCATTAAAAACTTGGCAGGATATAAGATCCTACGTGTTGCACACGAGCCAAAATGAACACTGCGTTACTGCCACTTGCAGGCTAAGAACCTACCCTATTAGGATATTTTATTTGCCATTTTAGCCTTGGGGGATTATTTGCGGCGTTGGCCGAGCATCAGCGCCCAGCCACCTAGCATCAAGGTGATGGCCCAGAATGGCGCGTCACCAAAGCGAGCGTAAGGTGTAACTCCGGTGGTTGGGGTGACGTTCACTTCCAACACACGGCGGGTGAACTGCGGGATTTCGGCTATCACCTCACCGTTAGCATCTACTGCTGCGGTTACACCGTTGTTAGTGCTACGCAGTAGCGGGCGACCCAGCTCCAGCGCCCGCATACGGGCCATCTGCAAATGCTGCCATGGGCCGATAGAGTTACCGAACCAGGCGTCATTGGAAAGGGTCAGCAGGAAGTGGGTGTCTGGTCGGAAATTGTAGTGCAACTGCTGGCCCAACACGATCTCATAGCAAATGGCAGTCGTCAGGTGGTAACCCCTGACGCGCAGTTGTGGCTGGATGTTATCGCCTTGGCTGAAGGAAGACATCGGCAGGTTGAAGAACGGTGCCAGCGGGCGCAGCAGGGTTTCAAACGGTACAAACTCGCCGAACGGTACCAAATGGTGCTTATTATAGCGTTCTTTGGCCGGATAGCTGTAGGGTGCAGGTTCGCCTAAAACGATGGCGCTGTTATAGATCCTCTGGCCTTGTGGCGTTGCACGCACATCGACAATGCCGGTGATAAGGCTACTGTTTTCCGCACGCATCCGCTCATCCATCATGGTCAGGAAGCTATTCTGGCTGGTTTCATAATCTGGGATGGCGGACTCCGGCCAGATGATGATCGGGGATTTGCCCATATAAGGACGGGTTTCATTCAGGTAAGTTTGCAGCGTGTTCACCAGCGCTTTCGGAGACCACTTCAACGATTGTGGAATGCTGCCCTGCACGATGGCGATGTTTACCGCCTTTTCTGGCAATGGGTTAAACCACTGCCATTGGCGCAGCGGCCAGGGAAACAGTAGCAGCGCTGCGGCAATCACCGCAGGCGCTATGCGGCGCTGGTTAACGGCGTACACTAACAGCCCGGCGATGGTCATTAGCATAAAGGTGATGGCATCAATCCCTAGCAGCGGTGCCACGCCTTTCAGCGGGCCGCTAATCTGGCTGTAGCCAAATTGCAGCCAGGGGAAACCCGTCAGTACCCAGCCGCGCAGGAATTCGGTCACCTGCCACAGCACGGGCGCTGCGATTGCCAGCCGCCACCAACGGGTGGCTGGCCAGAGGCGCGCCAATAGCCCGGCGAATAGCCCGGTATACAGTGATAGGTAGGCGGCGAGCAACGCTACCAGGAAAATATTGATGACCAACGGCATGCCACCGAAGTTGGCAATGCTGACATACACCCAGTTAACCCCGCTGCCAAACAGCCCCAATCCCCAGCAGAAACCGAGCAGGGCAGATTGTTTGATGGTGCGATTTAAGGTGACGGCCTGCAGGCCGAATAGCGAGATGATGGCCGCTGGCCAGATATCGTAAGGAGAGAATGCCAGCGTTCCGCAGCCACCGGATAATAGCGCCAGCAGGGTGCGAACCCACTGGCGCTCAAAGTAGGAAGCTTTAGCCATGTAGGATTTATTCTTCCAATTTCGGTGGTGGAGAATCGTCTGGGATTTTCACATGAACTTGGATAATACGTCGGCTGTCGGCTATCGTAACTTTAAATAGGTAACCTTCAATTTCAATGGTCTCTCCTCGTGCAGGCAGGTGGCCGAATACCTGCATTACCAAACCGCCGATGGTATCGACTTCATCGTCGCTGAAGTAGGTGTTGAAAGCTTCATTGAAGTCTTCGATCGGTGCCAGCGCACGTACGGTGTACATATGGCGGCTCAGTTGGTGGATATCCAGATCTTCTTCATCGTCGTATTCATCTTCAATTTCGCCGACGATCAGCTCCAGAATATCTTCGATAGTCACCAAGCCGGACACACCACCGAACTCGTCAATGACAATTGCCATATGATAACGCTGGGAGCGGAACTCTTTCAGCATCCGATCAACCCGCTTGCTTTCCGGTACCACCACTACGGGCCGTAACACCTTATTGATGCTGAATGGCTTGGAATCGTTGCGCATGAATGGCAGCAGATCTTTGGCCATCAGGATGCCTTCAATATGATCTTTGTCTTCGCTGATCACTGGGAAGCGCGAGTGGGCAGATTCGATAATCACGTCCAGGCAGTCTTCAAGCTGTTGGTTGCGTTTGAGCGTGACCATCTGGGAGCGCGGGATCATGATGTCGCGCACGCGCTGCTCCGCGATATCCATCACACCTTCCAGCATGTCGCGGGTATCAGGATCAATCAGGTCGTTTTGCTCGGAATCACGGATCAGTTCTACCAGATCGCCGCGGTTTTTGGGTTCACCGTGGAACAACTGGTTAAGGAAAAGCGTAAAGAACCCCTTCTTGGGGCTGGGGCTGTCATTGCTTGAGGAATGGTCGTCGCTCATGGCGTTCTAGTTAATATCACTCATGTTAGAATTAAGGGGCGTCAGCGACAGCCTTGCTAGGGGCTGTGGGGGAAACGGCTGACATCAGACTGGGTCTTTTCCGCCAAGTACGGATCAGGATAGTCTAGCCCGTGCATGATTTCGGTTTCCAAAGACTCCATTTCTTCGGCTGCATCTTCTTCGATATGGTCATACCCTAACAGATGAAGACTACCGTGGACAACCATGTGCGCCCAGTGTGCCTCCGATGTTTTGCCTTGCTCGGCAGCTTCCTGTTCAACCACCTGCTGGCAGATGATCAGATCGCCAAGCAGTGGTAGCACAATGCCCGGAGGGGCTTCGAACTGGAAGGATAGCACGTTGGTCGGTTTGTCCTTACCGCGATAGGTCAGGTTTAGCTCGTTACTTTCGGCCTCGTCAACCAGGCGTACTGTCACTTCGGCCTCTTCTTTGAACTTTAGCAGCACAGCCCTTAGCCAGCGCTGGAAAGCGGTTTCATCGGGCAGATTGTTGCTGTCTTCACAAGCAATTTGCAAATCCAAAATCACTTGACTCATGGCGTATCATGCTGTGAATCGACATTCACTGTGCGCTGACGTTGCTCGGCGATCGCGTCTTTGCGTTTCTGCTCGGCGGCTTCCCAGGCTTCGTAAGCGATGACCACGCGAGCAACCACCGGGTGACGTACCACGTCTCCACTGTGGAAGAAATTAAAGCTCAGCGCTTCCACGTCTGATAGTACCTCCACCGCATGGCGCAGGCTGGATTTTTGGTTGCGCGGCAGGTCGATCTGGGTGACGTCACCGGTGATCACGGCCTTTGAGTTGAAGCCGATGCGAGTCAGGAACATCTTCATCTGTTCGATGGTGGTCTTCTGGCTTTCATCCAGAATGCTAAATGCATCGTTCAGCGTGCGTCCGCGCATATAGGCCAGCGGCGCGACTTCAATCACATTGCGTTCGATCAGCTTTTCCACGCGTTCAAAGCCGAGCATTTCGAACAGCGCGTCGTACAAGGGACGCAGATAAGGATCGACTTTTTGGCTTAGATCCCCCTGGAGGAAGCCCAACTTCTCGCCAGCTTCAACGGCTGGGCGCGTCAGCAAAATGCGACGGATTTCCTGACGCTCCAGTGCGTCTACTGCGGCTACGACCGCCAGGTAAGTTTTGCCGGTACCGGCTGGGCCGATGCCGAAGGTAATGTCGTGGGCGAGAATATTGGCGATATACTGCGCCTGATTTGGCGTGCGCGGTTTCATCATACTGCGTTTGGTCTTGATGGTGACCGCCTTGCCGTAGTCTGGCACGCTGTCAGCTACCTGTTCCAGAACCCGGCTCTCTTTGATCGCCAAGTGGATTTGCTCGGGATCGATATCAGGGATCAGGCCGCGGATTGGCGCGGTATCCACGTACATATAGCGTATTATATCGGCGGCGGCCACCACGCACAGCTTCTTGCCGACCAGTTTGAAGCGTTTATCGCGGCGTTTGATTTCGATGCCTAACCGGCGTTCGAGCTGTTTGATATTGTCATCAAAAGGACCACACAGGCTGAGTAGGCGCTGATTGTCTGCGGGTTCTAACAAAATTTCTTGTGTTGCGACGTTCAAACTATTCCTCAAGGCTCACATCAAGCCTGGTTGATGAAACATCATGCGTCGATGACGCGGGTTTTTAGGACATCTAGAATTATCTCTACCTAAAATAATTCGAGTTGCAGGAAAGCGGCAATGCAGCGACAAATCGGTCTGGAACCGATTTGAACCGCACAGTCAACTTGAAGTATGACCGGTATATCTGTTCAGCAACGGCGTAATTCAAGGCCGGAGAAAGAAAAAGTGCTGCCTGAGGCTGGTCGCGTTATCACCGATCTAATGAGGGTAAGGATCAACTCTTCTTCACAAACTCAGATTTTAGCTTCATGGGGCCGAAACCCTCGATTTTGCAGTCAATGTTGTGATCGCCTGCCACCAAGGGGATATTTTTCACCTTGGTGCCGATCTTCAATATTGACGCGCTGCCCTTGATCTTTAGATCCTTGACCACGGTCACCACATCGCCATCCGACAGCAAGTTGCCGTTGGCGTCTTTGACAATCAGCTGGTCTTCGTATTCTGTTTGCACGCTATCGTTCCATTCGTGGGCGCACTAAGGACAGATAAAAATGGCATGATCCTGATAGGTGTATTTGGAGTGGCACTGCGGGCAGTGTGGGAGTTTCATATTATATCGTCTCTTATGTAAAAAGAAAAAACATCCGCCGGACGTGAGCGCCCGGCGGAAAAATCATCAATAAGGATAATGGCTGGAGCGGTGATGCCTGTTCACACTGCCATCACGTCAAGGCTGGTAAATACCAACACCCAACGCGTTCTCTTTGCGGGTACGGGTGATCACCGACTGCGGGGATTCGTAAACGCGCAGATCCATCTGCTGTTCGGTGCGCACCACGGTGCCACGCAGTGAGTGTGCCCACACGTCTGTAATTTCCACATCGACGAACTGACCGATCATCTCCGGCGAGCCTTCGAAGTTCACCATGCGGTTGCACTCGGTGCGGCCAGCTAGTTCCATCACTTTCTTACAATAAATAGTTTTTTGTTGAAATTTTACACATTCAGATACAGGTATAAATGCCTAAAAACCCCCCAGACCAGTCGGCCATTGTACTGAATGAAATCCAATATTATTTGACTCAAAAGCGAGGCACCGAGGCCCCATATTCCGGTAAATTGCTGCACAATAAGCGCGAGGGTGTGTACCACTGCCTGTGTTGTGATCAGCCGTTGCTCTACTCCGAGAGCAAGTATGATTCCGGCTGCGTCTGGCCGAGTTTTTATCAGCCACTATCTGACAATAAAATTCTTTATCTTGTTGATAATTAATGTAATATTAAGCGTATCGAAATCTGCTGTGGTTACTGTGACGCGCATCTTGGGCATGTATTCTCCGATGGCCCACAGCCAACAGGCGAGCGCTTCTGCGTCAACTCGGCTTCGCTGAGTTTTTACCGATAATGAAAACGGTGATAAAAATGCCGGTTGAGTGGGAATTTTACTAATAAAATCGATTCAGCTAATTATTCTTCCGTAAGTGAGAGATGTTCTGATGGACGTGCAAGATTTGATTGCGGTGATGACGCCTGAAATCTACCAGCGTTTGCTACGGGCGGTTGAAATGGGTAAGTGGCCAGACGGCGTAGCACTGACGCAAGAGCAGAAAGCAAATAGTCTACAGGCTGTGATGCTGTGGCAGTCGAAAAACAATATCGATCCTCAACATATGAGCATCGGCACCAATGGCCAGATGGTGATGAAGAGCAAGCAGCAGCTTAAGCAGCAGTTTGTTGCCGAGCTACTGGTCAAACTGAAGCCGCAATAATACGTGGATCAAGGCGATAAGGAGTGTTGTCAGCGATTAACCTCAACTTTCTGTCAACTGCGTCATACTCTGAGGATATTGTGCTGACTGGTAATGATGGCTTTAACCGGTCAGCAAGCAGAATGCAGGCGTAAGCTGGGGGATCACTCGCGATAAATTGTGACAGGGTAACCAATCCCCCAACCTGTCATGTCATGGTCGGTGTTCACCGGTTGTAAATCGATGCCGCAACCAACCATCGACGATCGCCAAGGGTTGATGCCCCAATTCCTATCCGTATGCTAATCGCTAATGCTCAGCTCGCCGCGCAGGTCCTGCTGCATCTGGCAGCGGATTTGCGCTGACGTCAGCTGTTGACTTAACAAATAGTGCAGTTTGGTCAACGTGGCCTCTACCGTCATATCAAAACCGCTGATCACTCCCGCATGTGCCAGTACATTGCCGGTGGCGTACCCTTCCATATTGACTCTGCCGGAAATGCACTGTGTTAGGTTGATCACTACGATGCCGCGCTCGGACGCATCACGCAATTCATCTATCAGCTCGGCTTTCTGCGGTGCGTTACCTACGCCATAGGAACGCAAGATCAACGCTTTTACCGGCTGTAGCAAAAAGTTGCACACTACCGCGTTCGAAATCCCTGGGTGAAGGGTCACTACGCCGATCGGCTGCGGTGTGATGACATGCACATTCAGTTGGCCGTTGCAGGTCGGGCTAGCGATGCCGTTAATACGGCGGATATGGATGCCGACCTCCAAGAGCGGCGGCAAATTGGGAGAAGCGAACGCATCGAAACCATCAGCGTGAACCTTGGTGGTGCGGTTGCCACGGAAGAGTTTGTTATTGAAGAACAGACAGACTTCGTTCACCGGATGATTGGCTGCCAGATACAGAGCGTTGAGCAGATTGGTTTGACCATCGGAGCGTAGCTCCGCCAGCGGGATCTGCGAACCGGTCACGATCACCGGCTTGGCCAGATTCTCCAACATGAATGATAGTGCTGAAGCGGTGAAAGCCATGGTGTCGGTGCCGTGCAGAATGACAAAACCATCGTAGCGGTCATAATTCTGTTTAATATCGTCGGCGATGTGTTGCCAATCTTGAGGTGTCATATCGGAAGAGTCGATCAACGGAATGTATTCGCAGATGGTGAAATCTGGCATTTCCAGCCGGTGGAATTCCGGCATCAGTGCGAGTTGATGCTGCAACTGGCCAGAAACGGGGACATAGCCTTGAGCGGAACGTTGCATGCCAATGGTGCCGCCTGTATAGGCAACGTAAATGGATTTCTTTTGCATGGTCATTATCTTAACCGAGATAAGATGGGCTGAATTATAGGGAGGTAGTGGTAGAAAAAAAGCCCGACGTTCGCCGGGCCGTGGAATTATTTGTTAGCGGACTTCTCCGCAGGTTAAACAGAATGCATAGCGGTTTTGCGGGTCGTTCAGGTAGTGTTCTTTCACTGTCATGGCTACGGATGCGAGTGGGGCGGGCAGTATCGCTTGTATCGCCGCTGGCAGCATGGCGTGAATCGAACCTCTGAAATGGCTAAGTACCATCTCTGTCAAGCTTGGGGTATCGACAAACCAGTTCAATTTCCACTGTTTTAGCTTGGCCAGCTCGGCCACTTTCTTCACGGCATCGTCGAAATCACCCAACTGATCAACTAACCCGTTAGCCTTGGCATCACTACCCAACCAGACGTGTCCCTGAGCAATTTGGTCTACCTGCTGCGGTACCATTTTGCGCGCTTTAGCCACCAGAACGATAAAGTTCTTATACCCGTGCTCAATGCTTAACTGCATTATCTGTGAGAACGTCGGTGGCAGGGCTTTGGTCGCCGTAATATCGGCCAGTGGCGAGGTTGCCACGCCGTCGGTGTGCACGCCGATGCTGTCCAGCGTTCGCTCATAGGTATTGATGATGCCGAAAATGCCGATGGAACCGGTTAGAGTGCTTGTGCTGGCGATGATGTAGTCAGCTGGCGTCGATATCCAGTAGCCGCCAGAGGCCGCCATGCCACCCATTGAGACCACCACCGGCTTGCCAGCAGCGCGGATCTCAGCCAGTTCGGCGCGGATTACTTCAGATGCGCTGACGCTGCCGCCTGGGCTATTGACGCGCAATACCACCGCCTTGATAATCGGATCCAGACGCACTTGACGTAGTTCTGCTGCGGTGGTATCACCGCCCACAGCACCAGGTGCCTGCTGCCCGTCCATGATGGCACCGTTGGCAAATACCACGGCGATTTCGTCGCCCTGAGCATCGGCCGGTTTCGGCTGGTAGTCATAGATGCTGATGGCGTTGAAGTTATTGGCGCGCTTGTTCCACCCGAAGGTTTTCACCAACTGGTCTTCAATGGCAGTGCGTGATGCCAGTTCATCCACCAGCTTGTTATCTAGCGCATAGCGTGCAGTATCGCCGCCTGCTGCCTGCAAACCAGTCAGCACGTTGTCGGCTCCGGGGAACAGTTGCTGCGGAGTGAGCTGACGGTTAGCCGCCACAGTATCCAAATAGTTTTGCCACAAACCACCGATCCAACGGCTATCTGCCTCACGCGCGGCTAGCGACATATCGTCGCGTATCAGCGGCTCAACCGCCGATTTATAGGTTCCAACGCGGAAAATATGGGAGGTAACTTTGAACATCTCTAGCAGCGATTTGTAGTACAGATTATTGCTGGCGAAACCATGCAGATCGACCGAACCTTGTGGTGACAAATAGATCCTGTTGGCGTAACTGGCCAAGTAGTACTGCATCTGGCTGTAGCTGTCGCCGATGGCAATGATAGGTTTGCCGCTATCACGGAATTCACGTAGCGCCTTGCCGATATAATGCAGCGAAGGCTGATCAGCACCGCTAAAGTCATTCAACTGCAATACCATCCCGGTAATGGTTTTGTCATCCTTGGCTTTACGGATAATGTTAACCAGCTCGAACAATGAGTTTTCCTGTAGTCCGTTGCTGGAAGCGCTGAGCAGTTCACGTCCCCACTGGCGTACTTTATTGTTCATCGAGGGTTTATCGACCACCACGCCGCTTAAATCGACCAGCAGAGCGCCGTGTTCTGGTATGGCCGGAGTGGTGGAGTTTTGAAAGTACAGATAAATACCACCGCCAACCAGGAGCAGTAACACCAAAAATAAATTAAGGATTAGTTCTCTGATAAAGTTCAGCAGACGCCATGTCCACCTAAATGTGCTGGTAAAAATTTGCCCTAATGTGCGCATGTGCTCTCCAACAAAAGTCGAAAAATGTTCCGCTATCCTAATGAGCGGATGAAGAAATGTCGCTTTAAATCTTCGATCACGGACCGCATTGACGAGGCTGTTACATATCATTGAGCTATGCTAACGTGATCTTAATGAAAATTGTTATCATGAGCTTTTGATGGATGCACTACATCTTTTTTTACTGAATCGCCGTTCAGCCTCACGGCTTTCGGCACCAGCGCCCATGGGGGAAGTACGTCAGAATATCATCAATGCAGGACTGCGTGCACCCGATCACGGCAACCTGCAACCGTGGCATTTTATGATAATTGAGAATCAAGGGCTAGAGCGCTTCAGCCAATTATTACAAATTGCTTCATAATAGGCGAAAATGGCCGAAATCGCGATCGAAAAGGCCAGTAAGGCACCGTTCCACGCACCTTTAATCATTGCTGTGATTGCGCACTGTATTAAAGAGATCAAGGTGGTGCATTGGGAGCCAGTGGTATCCGCTGGCTCCGCGGTACAGGCGATGCAAATGGCAGCATTAGCGCAGGGTTTTAATGGCATTTTACGTACAGGTGTTTGGGCTGAGTGGCTTTGTTGAATAAATCGCATCTATGTGCAGGCTGCGGGTTAATCGACAGCCTGTGCTTATCAATCCCTTCGGCAAGCGTTACCCTATGTTATCTTGAGTGACGATCATCGAAAGGAGTACGCTATATGCCATCGTCAGCTATCCGCTTGACCGAGTACATCCATGGCGCTGGCTGCGGCTGTAAAATCTCACCGAAAGTTCTCGATACCATTTTGCACAGCACGCATGAAAAGCTTATCGATCCGCATCTGCTGGTGGGTAATGAAACTCGCGACGATACAGCGGTGTATGATATTGGCAATGGTGTTGGCATCATCAGAACTACCGACTTCTTTATGCCGATCGTTGATGATCCGTTTGATTTTGGTCGCATCGCCACTACCAACGCCATTAGCGATGTCTACGCCATGGGGGGCAACCCGATTATGGCGATCGCTATCCTCGGTTGGCCGAGCGCCACGTTGCCGCCTGAATTGGCGCAGCGGGTGGTTGATGGTGGGCGTTTCGCCTGCCAGCAGGCGGACATTCCATCGGTGGCTTGCTGCTGGCGGTGCAGGAGGTGCAGTCGATTGCCGAACATCATGGCATTCAAATCGATGCTATCGGCGAATTGTACTCCATGGTTGCTGGTAAACCGTTGATTACGGTCGAATAGTATGAGCGGTGATTTTGAGAGTCGTCCGACTGTGAGATGGCTAGCACATAACAAGGTCAGTGCCGCTGTATGACCGGCATGACCCGCCATCCGTCGATATCACTTCCTGTGGAGGGTTGTCTGCGGGAACTATGCTGAAGTAAGAGAATTCCTGATGACGTATAGCCAGAAAAACGGTGAATAATGCGACTTTTTATTGCCGAGAAACCAAGTTTAGCGCGCGCCATTGCCGATGTGCTTCCTAAGCCGCATCGCCGTGGTGATGGCTTTATCGCCTGTGGCAACAATGATGTGGTGACTTGGTGCATCGGTCACTTGCTGGAGCAGGCACAGCCCGATGCCTATGACAGCAGCTTTGCGCGCTGGTCGCTGGCGGATCTGCCCATTATTCCAGAAAAGTGGCGGTTGCAGCCACGCCTTTTGGTCAGCGAACAACTCAATATCATCAAAAAACTGCTGCTTGAGGCCGATGAAGTGGTGCATTCGGGCGATCCGGATCGCGAGGGGCAACTGCTGGTGGATGAGGTATTGGATTATCTGGACTTAATGCCGGAAAAACGCCAGAACGTCCGCCGTTGCCTGATTAATGACCTTAACCCGCAGGCGGTGGAACGCGCGGTTAACCGTCTGCGTGACAACCGTGATTTTATCCCACTGTGTGTATCCGCGTTGGCGCGTTCACGCGCCGATTGGCTATACGGGATCAATATGACCCGCGCCTATACCTTGCTAGGGCGCGATGCTGGCTACGATGGCGTGCTATCGGTGGGGAGGGTGCAGACACCGGTATTAGGGCTGGTGGTGCGGCGTGATGAAGAGATAGAAAACTTTGTGCCGAAGGACTTTTTTGAAGTCAAAGCGTACATTGTTACGCCTAAGGAAGAACGCTTTGTAGCGCTGTGGCAGCCCAGTGATTCTTGTGAAGCCTATCAAGACGAAGAGGGGCGCTTACTGCATCGGCCGTTAGCGGAGCATGTAGTCAAGCGTATTGCTGGACAGCCAGCGCGAGTGATTTCCTATAATGATAAACGGGAATCAGAAACTGCCCCGCTGCCATTTTCGCTTTCGGCACTGCAAATTGAAGCTGCCAAGCGTTATAACCTCAGCGCTCAGCAGGTGCTTAATGTTTGCCAACGGTTATATGAAACCTACAAGCTGATCACCTACCCGCGTTCCGATTGCCGCTACTTGCCGGAGGAACACTTCGCTGAGCGTTATGCGGTGCTAAACGCCATCAGCGTCCACCAGCCGGAAATGTACCCGCAGCCAATGATCGACATTGAACGCCGAAATCGGTGTTGGAACGATAAAAAAGTGGAGGCTCACCATGCCATTATTCCCACTGCCCACGCAAGCAAAGTTAACCTCAAACAGGATGAGTTGAATGTTTACGGGTTGGTGATTCGGCAGTATCTGATGCAGTTTTGTCCGGATGCGATGTTCCGCAAATGCCTGATTGAACTGGATATCTCTGGTGGTAAATTTGTCGCTAAAGCACGTTTTCTGGCAGATGCTGGTTGGCGCGCGCTATTGGGAAGCAAGGAGTGCGATGAGGAGCACGAAGGGGCACCACTGCCGGTGGTGGCGAAGGATGATACGCTGTTATGCGAACGCGGTGAAGTGGTAGACCGGCAGACGCAACCGCCACGGCCGTTCACCGATGCCAGCTTATTGTCTGCGATGACTGGGATTGCGCGCTTCGTGCAGGATAAAGTGCTAAAAAAAATCCTACGAGCGACCGATGGTTTAGGAACCGAAGCTACGCGGGCAGGGATCATAGAATTGCTGTTCAAGCGAGCGTTTTTGTACAAGAAGGGGCGCTATATTTATGCTAGCGAGGCGGGTCGCGCTTTGATCAACTCATTGCCGGAGATCGCTGCACGCCCTGATATGACAGCCAACTGGGAAGCCACGCTGACGCAAATCAGTGAGAAGTCTTGCCGCTATAAGGACTTTATGCAACCGTTGGTTAGCACGTTGCAAACGTTGATTTATCAGGCCCAGCAGAGCCGAGCAAGTATGGCATTTAATGGGTTAAAGCCGCCTTCAATGGGCAGCAAAAAACGCAGGAAAAGCGCTGGTAAGGCGCAGGTGAAGAGTAAATGAAACATGGATTACTGATGCTGGTGGTAGGCACCTGGTTGTTATCCGGTTTAGCCGTAGCCAATCGGCAGGATGTGGATGTGGTATTGCCGATTTCTCCAGATATCTGTAGCAAAAATGCGCATAAAACCGCCGTTCAACCTTGCAACCGCTGTTGTATTTATCAGGAGCAGAATTACTCCGAAGTGGCGGTGCTTAAAATCGACGGAGAGATGTTGCAATGCGCGCGAGATCACAACGTGGTAAGCACTCATCCCCTAATTTGGGTACACCTAAAAAGGTCACTATGTCACTGATAAGCGGCATCGTCGGCCAAAAGCGGAACAGGCACAGCTTAATAACCCCGGAGGTTGCAGGGTCTGAATATTAAAGCGCAAATTCCGCCCAGACTGGCGCATGGTCGGAAGGTTTCTCCATATTGCGAATTTGGTAGTCAATGCCACTGGAGGTGCAGCGCGCCGCCAGTGGGTGGCTGGCCAGCAGCAGGTCGATGCGTAAGCCCCGGTTGTCCTCGAACCCTTTGGAACGGTAATCGAACCACGAGAACTCGTCGTTTCGCGTCGGGTTAGCGTGGCGATAGGTATCCACCAGCCCCCAATTCAGCAGACGATCCATCCATTCGCGTTCTTCCGGAAGGAAGGAGCACTTGCCGGTGCCCAGCCAACGTTTGCGGCTTTCTTCGCCGATACCAATATCAAAATCACTGTGGCTGATATTCATATCACCCATTACCAATACCGGCGCATCTACCGATAGCTGCTGCTCAAGGTAAGTCTGTAAATCCTGATAGAAGCGCGCTTTGTCCGGGAATTTGATCGGATGGTTTCGGCTCTCTCCCTGAGGAAAATAGCCGTTGATCACCGTCAGCGTACCCTGCGTAGTGGCCAGATCGGCCATGATGATGCGGCGCTGTGCGTCTTGGTGATCTGTCGGGAAACCGCGACGTACCGCCAAAGGTGGTTCTTTGGTCAGCAGTGCAACGCCGTAGTGGCCTTTTTGCCCGTGATAGTATACGTGATACCCATACTGGCTGACTTCTTCCAATGGGAACATGTCATCGTGGACTTTAGTTTCCTGCAAGCTGATAACATCAGACTGGTGTTGTTCAATAATTGCTGCCAACTGATGTGGACGTGCGCGCAATCCATTTATATTAAAAGAGACAAACTTCATGAGTGGTGCCGTTTTCACAAAAAAAGTGTGGCGATAGTAGCAGAGTTTTGTGGGAAATGTAACGCAGCCAGCTGCTCTGCCGCTGGCTGGCGATGGACTTATTTTGCCCAGCGATAGTATTGCTTTGGCTGATAATCGTCAAACTGACAGAGCAAGGTTTGCGGTGCTTAGCTAATATACAAAGTGTCGAGATAATCGTGGCGCATAAATCCCTGATGGGCGACATGTCGCATGAAGTCATTCAGCTTACGATAGAAGCGAAGCCCTCTACATCCAGTAACCCCACCGGTTTGCTGTGATAGCCAATCTGCCCCCAAGTCCAAATTTCAAACAGCTCTTCCAACGTGCCGATACCACCCGGTAGGGCGATAAAGCCATCCGTAAGCGCTGCCATTCAGGCTTTACGGGTTATGCATATCGGGAACGACTTCCAGCGTTGTCAGACCTCGGTACGCAGTTTCTGCCTCAACCGGCTTTGTTGAATAAATCGGATTTGGAATAAAGAGTCCCGTGAATTGGCAGCTTTCAGGCAAGGCGTACACTTTCAGCATACCGGCGAGCGGCATCTTGTTTAATGCACAGATCATGGCCAGCGCCTCTGCAACTTGCCCATCATAATCTCGCCGCGACAGGTGACCACCAAATAGCTGTTTTACTCTATACCTCGCTGTTGCCGCTATCGAACGTCGGTGGTAGCCTGTGATACTTTTCCACCGTGTGTTGTCTCTGGTAAGGCGCTGGTTCGCTACCGCTTGATTTCGCTCTGCATAGTCTGCCGACCAATAACGGGCTACGCTGCTGGGCGGTATTAACGCCCTGAGCCTCTTGCGCCTTAACTCATCATCACACACTCGCGTATCCTAAGCCCGATCCGCCGAGGCGACTTTGATTTTACGGTACCTCTGACGGATGAGACCTGGGAAGGCTGCGGTATCGGTGACATTGCTCAAGGAAAGGTCAGCACAGATGACCTCATGTGTTTCTGTATCTACGGCCAAATGCAGTTTTCGCCAGATACGCCGTTTTTCCTGACCGTGTTTTTTTGCCATCCACTCGCCTTTACCCAACACGTTGAGCCCGCTAGAGTCGATAACGAGGTGCGCAATTTCACCCGGCGTTGCGGTTTTAAACGGGACATGGCCGGACTTCGCCCGCTTACTGATGCAGGTGTCGTCCGGGCAATTCAACGGCACTTTGATCAGTGTGACACTGGAGTCGATGAAGCCCTGGAGGGCGCGAAGTGTCAGGCCGAAAATCCGTTTCAGCATCAATACGCTGGTGATTGCCATATCGGAATAATGTGGTTGGCTACCACGCAAAGGTTTTGCCTCTTAGTACCAGGCGTGAAGTGCCGTTTCATCCCCCCAGCAAGTGAGTGAACCCCGAGTGGTAAGGGCGTTGTTGTAAGCCTTCCAGTTGGTGATGTTGAACTTTTGCTGGGCCACGGAATGTCGCTATGTTGACAGAAGGAGAGTGATCTGATCCGCGTGCCAGCCAAATGTTCGTTTTATTCAACAACGCCTCTTTATACCACCTCACTGGCCTAGGTGCTGCGGCACCTCTGGTGGCAATTATTCAGGTAACGCAATGAAAATGAACAAGCGGATTCTCTTGGCGATCATCATCGCTGCTGTGATAGCCGGGTTCAGCGCACAGCGCTGCACCGAGTGGACGAGCAGCATTGATGCGTCAAGGGACGCACAAGGGCAGCAGCGGAGCGTGGGTCGGCTGAATCATCAGCAGACGGTGGTCAGCTACTTGCATCAGCATCAACGGCTGCCGGACTATTACATCACCAAGAAGCAAGCGCGTGAGCAAGGCTGGGAGCCTCGCGATGGCAATCTGTGCTTGGTGCTGCCGGGGGCAAGGCGATTGGCGGCGATCGGTTCTCTAACCGTGAGGGGCAATTGCCTAGCGCCCACTACCGGGTATGGCGTGAGGCGGACATCAATTATCAGTGCGGCCGACGTGGTGCCGATCGCCTGCTGTATTCCAACGACGGTCTGATATTTGTCTCGCGCGACCATGATAAAAACTTCATTCGAGTGGAGTGAGCGGGATGGCAAAAGTAGAATTCAATTTTGAACAGATCCAAGATGTGCCGACTTTCTACCGTGAATTTGCGCACCAGTTCGCGCTAGGCGAGGAATTTGGTACTAATCTAGATGCGTTATGGGACGTGGTAACCGGCGATATCAGTCTGCCGGTGGAGATAGAATTCATCCACCTCAGTGCTCGCCGCAAGCATTGCTTCGGCGAAATTATTCTGCTGTTTGAAGAGGCGGAAGAAGAACTGGATGGCAGCTTGCGTTTTAATGTTCGCGAAAGCGGTGGTGAATCGGTACATCACCGAGGATGAAGTAGGTTCATCCCTAGTTGGCACCGTTGATCATTCGGCTATCTCAGCCAGATTGCGCAGGTACTGGAAGATTTGGCGGTAAGCTTTAGGTAGTTTGTTGGTGGCTTGTTCTTTCTGTGCGTTGCGCACCAGTGAACGCAGTTGCTGGCGATCGGCTTCTGGATACAGACCCAAAACAGATGGGATCGCATCATCACCTTCTTCCACTAAGCGGTCACGCAGCATTTCCAACTTGTGGAACAGCGAAACCTGTTGATTATGGCGGTTTTTCAGCTTGCCGAGCGCGGTTTGGGTCGGCTCTACATCACGGGCGCGCAGCATTTTTCCGATCAGTTGCAACTGGCGGCGGCGGCCCTCTTTCTTGATCTTCTGCGCCAATTCGATGGCGGCACGCAGGTCTTCGTCCAACGGAATGCGTTCTAGCGCGTTTTTGCCCAGATCGACCAGTTCGGCTCCCAGATCTTTCAGCGCTTTGGCATCACGTTTGATTTCACTTTTACTGACCCAGATTATCTCGTCTTCGTCCTGGCTTTCATTTATTGGGACATCGCTGAGCCAGTCTTCAGGCTGTTTGTTCATGGTTGGCTCCATTAAAAGATGCTAATCCTAACAGGTTGCTGGTTTTAATGCGAAATTCAACGCGGTTCCTGTTAGACTCGACGGCATAAATCTCAGTATTCTTGCGTGTGACTCCATGCGCCACCACGCCACTACGGTACTTTTCTCAACGGTTTTCTGATTAATTATGGCAGATTGATGAACGTGGTTACTCAAATTGCAGAACAGCGCAAAGCGCTAGAGCAGGCCGTTTCACAGGCCTTGGAACTGGCGCATGCCGGTTCCGATGCGGCGGAAGTCGCGGTAACCAAATCCACGGGTATCAGCGTTAGCACCCGCTTTGGCGAGGTGGAAAACGTTGAGTTTAACAGTGATGGTGCCTTGGGCATCGCCGTGTATCACCAGCAGCGCAAAGGCAGCGCTTCCTCTACCGATCTGAGCCGGGAGGCCATCGCCCGCACTGTGCAGGCGGCACTGGATATTGCCCGCTATACCTCACCAGATCCCTATACTGGCACGGCAGAAAAAGATCTTCTGGCGTTTGATGCACCGGATCTGGATCTGTTCCACCCAACCGAGCTGGATGCTGAACGTGGCATCGAGCTGGCAGCCCGCGCCGAACAGGCGTCGCTGGCGGCGGACAAGCGTATCACTAATACCGAAGGTAGTAGTTTTAACAGCCACTACGGCATCAAGGTATTTGGCAATAGCCAGGGTATGTTACAGAGTTACCTCTCAAGCCGCCATTCTCTGTCCAGCAGTGTGATTGCCGAGCATGATGGCAACATGGAACGTGATTACGCCTATACCATCGGGCGTGCGATGGATGATCTGAAAAGTCCTGAGTGGGTAGGGCAGGAATGTGCACGCCGTACGCTAGCACGGTTGGTGCCGCGTAAACTGTCGACGATGAAAGCCCCTGTGCTGTTCGCTGCGGAAGTAGCTACCGGGTTGTTCGGCCATCTGGTGGGTGCCATTAGCGGTAGCAGCGTGTATCGCAAATCCACCTTCCTTCTGGACTCGCTGGGTCAGCAAATCCTGCCAGATTGGCTGACCATTGAAGAACACCCACACTTGTTGAAAGGGCTGGCATCGACGCCATTCGATAGCGAAGGTGTGCGCACTCAGAGGCGTGACATCGTTAAGGATGGTGTGCTGCAAACCTGGCTACTGACCAGTTATGCAGCGCGCAAATTAGGCATGCACAGTACGGGTCACGCTGGCGGCATTCATAACTGGCGCATTGCCGGTCAGGGTGGCGACTTCGCCACTATGCTGAAACAGCTTGGTACTGGGCTGATGGTGACCGAATTGATGGGGCAGGGCGTTAGCGGCGTGACTGGCGACTACTCGCGTGGCGCAGCCGGTTTCTGGGTGGAAAATGGTGAGATTCAGTATCCAGTCAGCGAGATCACTATCGCCAGCAACTTGAAGGAGATGCTGCGTAATATCGTTAGCGTTGGCAGCGATACCGAGATCCGCAGCAATATTCAGTGCGGTTCGGTGCTGCTGCCGGACATGAAGATCGCCGGTCAATAACCCCTTCTGAGGCTGGTGTTTGCCCTGCTGTCCCTACAGCAGAAGGGATAATGCAGCTTCGGTTAATTGCTCTTGATCAGCGGGGCTAGGATGCCATCTTTACCTGTCAGAGCATAACCATTAACTGGTTGCAACAGTGTACGCCTACTGGGATAGGCTCTAAGTGGCGTTGTTGAATAAATCGAATATTTGGCCAGCACGCGGATCAGATCACTCTCCTTCTGTCAACATAGCGACATTCCGTGTCCCAGCAAAAGTTCAACATCACCAAATGCGCCCTCCATGGCTTCGTCGACTCCATTGTCACACTGATCAAAGTGCCGTTGAACTGCCCGGACGACACCTGCATCAGTAAGCGGGCGAAGTCCGGCCATATCCCGTTTAAAACCCCAACGCCGGGTGAAATTGCGCACCTCGTTATCGACTCTACCCGGCTCAACGTGTTGGGTGAAGGCGAGTGGAAGGTAAAAAAACACGGTCAGGAAAAACGGCGGATCTGGCGAAAACTGCATTTGGCCGTAGATACAGAAACACATGAGGTCATCTGTGCTGACCTTTCCTTGAGCAATGTCACCGATACCGAAGCCTTCCCAGGTCTTATCCGCCAGAGGTACCGTAACATCAAAGTCGCCTCGGCGGATCGTGCTTAGGATACGCGAGTGTGTGATGATGAGTGAAGGGGCAAGAAGCTCAAGGCGTTAATACCGCCCAGCAGCGGAGCCCGTTATTGGTCGGCAGACTATGCAGTCGGCAGACTATGCAGAGCGAAATCAAGCGGTGGCGAACCGGCGCGTTACCGGAGACAACACACGGTGGAAAAGTATCACAGGCTACCACCGACGTTCGATAGCGGCAACAGCGAGGTACAGAGTAAAACAGCTATTTGGTGGTCACCTGTCGCTGCGAGATTATGATGGGCAAGTTGCAGAGGCGCTGGCCATAATCTGTGCATTAAACAAGATGACGCTCGCCGGTATGCCAGAAAGTGTACGCCTTGCCTGAAAGCTGCCCATTCAGGGGACTCTTTATTCTAAATCTGATTTATTCAACAAAGCCCATGTCGGGCTATCCTTCAGAAAAATAAAGTTAGTGATAAATCTACAACCATTTTATCGCCATTCAAAAATCAAGCAGTAATTTATCTGCTTCTTTTACTGACTTAATTACATTATTTTAAAGCTAAAGTTTGGTGACCCCTGCTGGAATTGAACCAGCGACTAAGCGATTATGAGTCGCCTGCTCTAACCACTGAGCTAAGGGGCCAAGCGGCAATATTATACGGTAATGCTTCAGCGAAAGTCTACCGTTGTCTATCTGTATGTTGCTTTTCTGCTCAACCCTAGCCTGTTGTTATTGCTGGTGGATTTTTGATAACCGCTTTGACATCCTCTCCGGCCTAAAGGACGGGGATTCCTACAGCGTTCAGACCGAAAGCTGACTCGCCTGGGTGGGTTCCTGCTTTAACGGGCGGGGTCTGACTGCACTATCCCTCCATTGGCGTTCGTGGTGTATCCACATATCTGACACACAAATTTACTTTGCGACAGGCGGTTTTCTTTCGCTGTATGACCGCAGCATGCACCCCGCTGGCTGGTATATGCCGCAGATACTGCTAGTACCTGTGCTCTTCGCCAGAGCTGCTTGTACTCAAGTTGACGACGCATTTCATACCATCCCTGACCAGTATCGAGCGGTTTAAGCCTGATCTAGCTCTGACGTTTCGCCCGTGCTGCTCTGCCGTGCCTGTTGCCGACTTTGACATGTTACTGACCTTCAAGTCTTCAATGACGATCATTGCGTGGTTTTTGCAGATTTCACTGGTGATTTTATGAAGGTAGTCGCGCCGAATATTGGCAATGTGCGAGTGTAGATGCTGGATTTTTCGCTTATGTTTCTGCCAGTTGGCGCTGAATTTTACCTTTCTGCTTAACTGACGCTGAAGTATTGCCAGCTTGTGCTGGCTTGTTTTGAAGCTGTTGACGGGCGGGTATACCGTGCCATCTGAAAGCGTAGCGAGTTTGGTGACTCCGGCATCCACTCCGACCATTGACGCTGAGTTATGAACGGGTTCAGTAACTTCGTATGCTGTCTGGATGCTGACGTACCATTTGCTGCATGACTGGCTGATGGTGACATTTTTCACTTCACCTATAATTTCGCGGCTGTTGCGGTAGCGTATCCATCCCAACTTTGGCAACGATATACGACTATTGGCTTGATTGAGCTTCACACCTTGTGGGTAGCGCAATGCACCATTCTGCACGCGTTTTTTTAAACGGGGGAATGCTGCACGCTTCTGGAAGAAATTATTGTAGCCGCGCTCTAAATCTTTCAGTGACTGCTGCAACGTCTGCAATGGAGATTCTTTAAGCCATTGTGTTTCAGGATCGGATTTCCAATTAATGAGCCATGAGGTCATTTTCGTATTGGTCTTAACTGAAATTTGAAGGCTTGAAGTCGTTTCATTATCACTATTATACTTTGGTCTATGACAAAAGAAACCGATATTTGCCGAGGAAGACACTGCATTTTCCTGATGCATGTTCACTTGGTATTCGTTGCCAAGTATCGACGAAAAATATCTGATCAGGATGCCATAGAAAAGCTGCGCTGCTACTTTTCTAGCGTATGTGCTGACTTTGATGTTGAGCTGGTCGAGATGGATGGTGAATGCGATCACGTGCATTTGCTGATTAACTACCCACCAAAGCTGGCAATATCAAACTTGGTCAACAGTCTTAAAGGCGTTTCTAGCAGACTGCTTTGCCGTGACCGCCCCGATATAACCCAGCGCTATTACTACAAAGGTGTTCTGTAGACACCGAGTTATTTTGCAAGTAGTTGCAGTGGTGCGCCGATATTCGATCATACGGCAATACATTGAGCAATAGCAAACACCCAGTTAGTCGGAAAACCGCGCCTTATATCCTCGCCATTAAGGACGGGGCTTTACGGCGCACCAGGTAAAACTCATGGCTTTTAGTGAACTAAAAGCCATACGCAAATAGGGCCGTCCCATTAAAGCAGACCCAAAAGTACAGGTCAGTATCAGGTACTCCCCGTAAGTGATCGCCGCCTTTAAAGCTACTGAGCGCGGCTGGCAAACCCGTATGGACGCAGCTATGAAAGGCTGGCTTAAAAACCACTCACCGGCAGACATTAAGATTTGATGCTGATTGGTAGCCTGAGTTCTTAGGGTTGGGCATAGAGTCCAGCCATTTTATTTTTCTGGGTGTTCGCACCTTAGATTCAGTACCTATTCCGGTGGGCGTTGTTGAATAAATCAAACTTTTGGCCGGAACGAGGATCAGATCACTCTCCTTATGTCAAAATAGCGACATTCCGTGGCCCAGCAAAAGTTTAACATCACCAACTGGAAGGCTTACAACAACGCCCTTATCACTCGGGGTTTACTCACTTTCTCGGTGGATGAAACGGCACTTCACGCCTGGTACTGCGAGGCAAAAATTTCTCTGCGTGGTCGCCCACCACATTATTCCGATATGGCAATCACCAGCGTATTGATGCTGAAACGGATTTTCGGCCTGACACTTCGCGCCCTCCAGGGCTTTGTCGACTCCATTGTCACACTGATCAAAGTGCCGTTGAACTGCCCGGACGACACCTGCATCAGTAAGCGGGCAAAGTCCGGCCATGTCCCGTTTAAAACCCCAACGCCAGGTGAAATTGCGCACCTCGTTATCGACTCTAGCGGGCTCAACGTGTTGGGTGAAGGTGAGTGGAAGGTAAAAAAAACACGGTCAGGAAAAACGGCGGATCTGGCGAAAACTGCATTTGGCCGTAGATACAGAAACACATGAGGTCATCTGTGCTGACCTTTCCTTGAGCAATGTCACCGATACCGCAGCCTTCCCAGGTCTCATCCGCCAGAGGTACCGTAAAATCAAAGTCGCCTCGGCGGATCGGGCTTAGGATACGCGAGTGTGTGATGATGAGTTAAGGGGCAAGAAGCTCAAGGCGTTAATACCGCCCAGCAGCGGAGCCCGTTATTGGTCGGCAGACTATGCAGAGCGAAATCAAGCGGTGGCGAACCAGCGCCTTACCGGAGACAACACACGGTGAAAAAGTATCACAGGCTACCACCGACGTTCGATAGCGGCAACAGCGAAGTACAGAGTAAAACAGCTATTTGGTGGTCACCTGTCGCTGCGAGATTATGATGGGCAAGTTGCAGAGGCGCTGGCCATGATCTGTGCATTAAACAAGATGACGCTCGCCGGTATGCCAGAAAGTGTACGCCTTGCCTGAAAGCTACCCATTCATGGGACTCTTTATTCCAAATCCGATTTATTCAACAACGCCGATCCCATTCGGCATCATGGCCTTTGTTAATGGTGCTGGCTATCCAATAATGGTGGCGAATGCGTTAATGGCATTTCCGGAAAGCAGTGGCAAAGCCGCAGCGTTACAAAACACTTTGCAGCTCGGTCTGTGCTTTGTCGCCAGTATGCTGGTATCGGCGTTGATCTCGCAGCCATTGTTGGCGACAGTGACGGTGATGTTTTCTACAGTGGTATTGGCTGTGGTGGGCTATTGGGTACAACGAGGAAAATTAGTTGGCGGCACGGAGTGAATTTGCTAGCCCACTATTAATCGCTGGGCTAATTTATCGGGCAATAAACGGCGTCTGTGCGCTAATACCAGCATTTCCTGATAAACGTTAGCCTTTTGCTTCGCTGATAGTGATGCATTATTACTCACCAGCTTGTCAGTCCTTGTGCGTCGCCGATAACCATGCTTCACGGCTAGCGAGCACCCGTTCAACTCTGTCCACTACCGCCTGTGTTTGCGGGTCGATCTCAATATTCACTTTGTCGTCCAAACGTTTTCTACCCAGGGTGGTACGTTCTAACGTTTCGGGAATCAAATGCACGCAGAACCGGTTATTCACCACCTCGCCGATGGTCAAGCTGATGCCGTCAATGCCAATAAACCCCTTATACAGGATATATTTCATCAGTGACGCATTGGGCATACCTAGCCAGATTTGGCGGTTATTTTCCGAAACTAAAATCTTGGCCACTTCTGCCGTGCAAATAATATGGCCGGACATTAGATGGCCGCCAATTTCGTCGTTAAATCTGGCGGCACGCTCGATGTTGACCCTGTCACCCAACGCCAATTCGCCAAGGTTGGTCAGGCGTAGCGTTTCCTTGATCAGATCGAAACTGACCTGCGTACCTTCCACGGCGGTCACCGTCAGGCAGCAACCATTATGGGCAACCGAGGCACCTAACTCTAGCCCAGACAATAGTTCAGCAGGCATTTCAATCACATGGGTGCGGAAGTTGGGTTTCTCATCAAGGGCGACCAAGGGTGCGGTGCCCTGTACAATACCGGTGAACATATATGCCTCTTTTTTCTGAATGAGTTAACGCATTTATGCCAGTTTACGCGTAAAACCAAACCCACTGAAAACTCTTTGATCGCAATATTTGCTTAAACACGCCGAATAGGCAGACTCTTTCAACAAAACTGGGGGTTGGCTGCGGCGTGGCCACTGGTAGCGTCTACTGGCTTATGTTCCTTATGATATGCTGGTACGTCAAACAAGCACCCTCTCAGCACGACATCAAACCACTGAAAAACGAACATCCTAGGCCTGACTGGGCAGCATTGAAACGCCTGATCGGCATTGGCATGCCGATGGCACTAGCACTGTTCTTTGAAGTAACGCTTTTCGCCGTAGTGGCGCTACTGGTTTCACCACTGTGGATCGTGGCCGTTGCCGGCCACCAGATCGCACTTAATTTCAGTAACCTGATGTTCGTATTGCCGCTGTCCCTCGGCGTTGCTGCCACAATCCGCGTTGGTTACCGACTTGAGGAAGGCTCGATTGAGGGGGCACGTGTGGCCACCTATACGACCATAGGCGTCGGCATCATCATGGCTACCTGCGCAACTATTTACCAACATCTTCCGTGAGCAGATCGCCCTGCTGTACAACGGCAATCCAGCGGTGGTGGCGATGGCCTCGCAGCTTATGCTGTTAGCAGCGATTTATCAGATATCGGATTCTGTTCAAGTGATCGGCAGCGGGGTGCTGCGCGGCTATAAAGACACTCGCGCGATCTTTTTCATCACCTTTATCGCTTACTGGATCCTGGGTTTACCATGCGGCTACTTATTGGCGCTAACCGATATCCTGGTGCCAGCAATGGGGCCAAGGGGCTTCTGGATCGGTTTTATCATCGGATTTACTTTCGCCGCCATCATGGTGGTGTTGCCGCATCGGTTGGCTACATAAACAACCGGCCATGTTGATCTTACAACGATCGAGCCTCTAACAGCCTTTCTGAAAAGGGCACCTTGCTGCTCACTCTCACAGCAATCGCGTGAAATACCGAATAAAATTGCCTTTTCCCCCTTGCCAACGCACAGGTAGCTCGTTAATATTGGTCCCCTCTATCAGCCATGAGGGTCAGGGAGGGATGTGTCCGTAGCTCAGTTGGTTAGAGCACCACCTTGACATGGTGGGGGTCGGTGGTTCAAGTCCACTCGGACGCACCAAGTTATGGCTTTATCTGGATTTATTCTCCTTGTTCCTAAGCTTGTTTGCGCACGCAGTAGCGAGTCATCCTAGGTTTTTATTTTTTTCCCACCACTTAGCCTTATAATATGCAACGTCTTTCAGTTAAATGGCTTCAACCCTTGATCTGCAAAAACGTCATAACAATACATTTTCATCTCATCTTGTGCGTAGCATCGCCCCCGTATACGCCAGCGCGGGTCGAACTTTTCCGCACCATTTCGACTGTTTTCACCTATCCTTAAACCTTATTTTGAACCATCAGGCAAAAGATAAATTCCATACCAACAGCTCTACTGCTGGTTTTATTCGTTTTTTTTAATCACAACTTGTAGAAAACTCTGTCATGAAAAAGACCAAGATTGTTTGTACCATCGGCCCCAAAACCGAATCAGAAGAAATGCTTACCAAGATGCTTAACGCGGGCATGAACGTCATACGCCTCAACTTTTCACATGGCAATTATGAAGAGCACGGTAAACGCATTCATACAATGCGCACCGTAATGGCTAAAACCGGACTCAATGCTGGCATCCTGCTGGATACCAAAGGTCCGGAAATCCGTACCATGAAACTGGAAGACGGCAAAGATGCTTCTCTGATTGTCGGCCAGACTTTTACCTTCACCACCGATCAAAGCGTCATCGGTAATAGCGAACGCGTTGCGGTAACCTACACCGGTTTCTCAGCCGACCTGAAAATCGGCGATACCGTACTGGTTGATGATGGCTTGATCGGCATGGAGGTCATCAAGGTAACCGAGAATGAAGTGATCTGTAAGGTGCTGAACAACGGCGATCTGGGTGAAAACAAAGGCGTTAACCTGCCGGGCGTTTCCATCCAACTACCTGCACTGGCTGAAAAAGACAAGCATGACCTGATTTTTGGCTGTGAACAAGGCGTGGACTTCGTTGCTGCCTCTTTTATCCGCAAGCGTTCTGATGTGCTGGAAATAGGTGAGCACTTGAAAATCCATGGCGGTGAGCAAATCCAAATCATTTCCAAGATTGAAAACCAAGAAGGCCTTAACAACTTCGACGAAATCCTCGAAGCATCTGATGGCATCATGGTCGCCCGTGGTGATCTGGGGGTTGAGATCCCGGTAGAAGAAGTGATCTTTGCCCAGAAGATGATGATCGAAAAATGTAACCACGCGCGCAAAGTGGTGATCACCGCCACCCAGATGCTGGATTCGATGATCAAGAACCCGCGCCCTACCCGCGCGGAGGCTGGCGACGTGGCCAATGCTATTCTGGACGGCACCGACGCCGTCATGCTATCTGGTGAGAGTGCCAAGGGAAAATACCCCTTGGAGGCAGTAACCATCATGGCAACCATCTGTGAGCGCACTGATCGCGTGATGCCAAGCCGCATTGACAAACTCAACGATAGCCGCAAGCTGCGCATCACTGAGGCAGTCTGCCGTGGCGCGGTCGAAACCGCAGAGAAACTGGACGCGCCGCTGATCGTAGTTGCCACCCGCGGCGGCAAATCAGCCAAATCGGTGCGTAAATACTTCCCTGATGCGCTGATCCTGGCACTGACCACCAATGAAGTCACTGCCCACCAGTTGATCCTGAGCAAAGGTGTTATCCCTATGAGGGTCAAAGAAATTGCCTCTACCGACGACTTCTACCGCATTGGTAAAGAAGCGGCGCTATCCAGCGGCCTGGCGCAAAAAGGCGATGTGGTGGTGATGGTTTCCGGCGCTCTGGTACCAAGCGGCACCACCAATACCACCTCGGTGCACCTGCTATAATATAAAAGGTGATAGACTTGTTTTGATAAAAACGCCGCGCTACGCGGCGTTTTCATAGCAACGGTAAACTATTTTCTGAAAACGCAACCACGCACTGAATATGACTTTGCGAATAAAAATCCGAGTAGTGTTATATAATTTGGCTATTTTTACTCATTTTTTTCACTATTTTTTCGGGTAAAATGTTAGCTCGAGCTAACATTAAAAATAAAGTACCCTAATTTTAAAAATTATTCTCTTTCGAAAAAAGTTTGTGCAATACTTGGCGTTATTGAATAAATCCAACTTTTGGCCGGGACGAGGATCAGATCACTCTCCTTCTGTCAAAATAGCGACATGCCGTGGCCCAGAAAAAGTTCAACATCACCAACTGGAAGGCTTACAACAACGCCCTTACCACTCGGGGTTTACTCACTTGCTGGGGGGATGAAACGGCACTTCACGCCTGGTAATGCGAGGCAAAACCTTCTCTGCGTGGTCGCACACCACATTATTCCGATATGGCAATCACCAGCGTATTGATGCTGAAACGGATTTTCGGCCTGACACTTCGCGCCCTCCAGGGCTTCGTCGACTCCATTGTCACACTGATCAAAGTGCCGTTAAACTGCCCGGACGACACCTGCATCAGTAAGCGGGCAAAGTCCGGCCATGTCCCGTTTAAAACCGCAACGCCGGGTGAAATTGCGCACCTCGTTATCGACTCTAGCGGGCTCAACGTGTTGGGTGAAGGGGATAGGATACGCGAGTGTGTGATGATGAGTTAAGGGGCAAGAAGCTCAAGGCGTTAATACCGCCCAAAAGCGGAGCCCGTTATTGGTCGGCAGACTATGCAGAGCGAAATCAAGCGGTGGCGAACCAACGCGTTACCGGAGACAACACACGGTGGAAAAGTATCACAGGCTACCACCGACGTTCGATAGCGGCAACAGCGAGGTACAGAGTAAAACAGCTATTTGTTGGTCACCTGTCGCTGCGAGATTATGATGGGCAAGTTGCAGAGGCGCTGGCCATGATCTGTGCATTAAACAAGATGCCGCTCGCCGGTATGCCAGAAATATGCCCATTCAGGGGACTCTTTATTCCAAATCCGATTTATTCAACAAAGCCATGAAAATGATGTGATAGTGCTCGAGGAACTGCAACATCGCTTCTGTGGATAACTTTGTGTATAGAAAAATTACAGATTATAACGATGCGTCTTTAATTGTGATGAAAACAAAAAAAACATTTTAAATCAACAAACTAAATAGATGATTTTTTACTGGCTGATAAAAATCAGCTTTTACTCGATCTGTGGATATAACGTTAACCACACTATTAGTAAAATTCAGCGCTCCAATTACCTTAGCACAAGATACATAGATTGCGGCGTTGTTGAATAAATCTAACTTTTGGCCGGCACGAGGATCAGATCACTCTCCTTCTGTCAAAATAGCAACATTCCGTGGCCCAGCAAAAGTTCAACATCACCAACTGGAAGGCTTACAACAACGCCCTTACCACTCGGGGTTCACTCACTTTCTGGGTGGATGAAATGGCACTTCACGCTTGGTACTGCGAGGCAAAACCTTCTCTGCGTGGTCGCCCACAGCATTATATCGACTCTACCGGGCTCAACGTGTTGGGTGAAGGGGAGTGGAAGGTAAAAAAACACGGTCAGGAAAAACGGAGGATCTGGCGAAAACTGCATTTGGCCGTAGATACAGAAACACATGAGGTCATCTGTGCTGACTCTTCCTTGAGCACTGTCACCGATACCGAAGCCTTCCCAGGTCTTATCCGCCAGAGGTACCGTAACATCAAAGTCGCCTCGGCGGATCGGGCTTAGGATACGCGAGTGTGTGATGATGAGTTAAGGGGCAAGAAGCTCAAGGCGTTAATACCGCCCAGAAGCGGAGCCCGTTATTGGTCGGCAGACTATGCAGAGCGAAATCAAGCGGTGGCGAACCAGCGCCTTACCGGAGACAACACACGGTGGAAAAGTATCACAGGCTACCACCGACGTTATTTTGGTGTCTTCGGAAATGTTGGAGGTGATAGGCATCAGCGATCGCATCTCAAGGGTGAGTTCCCGATTGAACAGGCTACCCAGGAAGCATTAGCAAGCGATACGGCGTAAAGCAGGAGTAATCAGATATGAGTTCCAAGACTGTCGCAAAGCTCTGGTTCAGTAAAGAGTGGCTGTTAGAGCAAAAAAAACTGGTTGCTCTTCTGGCGCTTATTGCCATGGTCTCTTCCATGAGTTCGAGTTTTTTCACCCTGAACAACCTGTTCAATATCGATTTGTCGGTTGGAGCGTTGCTGGCGCCGGCGATTGACGCCTGCACCGGGGTGATCGTCGCCAAAGGCAAGGTTCAGGCATTTATCGCCACTTTGGTGATGATGCTGTTGCTGCGTGGTGCCACCATGGTTTACACTCACAGCAGCACAGTGAATACCGGCTTTACCGACGAGGCTGACGCCTTCGGCTAGTTCGGCATTGGCCGATAAATGGGCGTGCCCACTCCGATCTAGATTATGGCTGTCCGTGTTATTGCCGCCTGGTATATGCTGCACCACACCCTCCTGGGCCGCTATATTTATGCGCTAGGCGGTAATGAAGCGGCGACCCGGCTGTCCGGCATCAGCGTCGATAAAGTGAAAATTATAGTTTATTCGCTGTGCGGCCTGTTGGCGGCGTTGGCCGGGGTGATCGAAGTGGCACGTCTGTCTTCGGCGCAGCAAACCGCCGGTACTGGCTACGAACTAGACGCGATTGCTGCCGTAGTGCTAGGCGGCACTAGCCTGGCGGGCGGCAAGGGCCACATCATCGACACCTTGATCGGTACGCTGATACTTGTCTTCCTGAACAATGGCCTGAATTTACTGGGTTTTTTTTCTTAATACAAAATGATCGTGAAAGCAGTGGTGATACTGGTAGCGGTTCTGGTAGATAACAAAAGCAACAAGTAATCTCCCTCTACTAAAATTACGATGATGAAAATGAAAAAACTGGCAATTTTAGCCTCCGCCTTCGCCATTAACTCCACGCTGAGCGCTAACGCGCTGGCCAAAGACACCATCGCGCTGGTGGTTTCTACGCTCAACAACCCATTCTTCGTTTTGATGAAGGAAGGCGCGCAGCAGGAAGCCAACAAGCTAGGTGACAAGCTGGTGGTGCTGGATTCGCAAAACAACCCAGCGAAAGAACTAGCCAACGTCCAGGATCTTATGGTGCAGGCCTCTAAGCTACTGCTGATCAACCCGCCAGACTCCGATGCGGTCGGCAACGCCATCAATAATATGGCCAACCAGGCCAACATCCCTATCGTCACCCTAGATCGCGTGGCGAGCAAGGGCAAGGTAGTCAGTCATAAGGTGGTCAAACCGCGTGGGCGGTAAAATGGCTGGCGATTTCATCGCCAAGAAAGTGGGCGCAGACGCGAAAGTGATCCAGATATAAGGCATCGCCGACACCTCTGCCGCATGCGAGCGCGGCGAGGGCTTCAAACAGTCGCTGGATCAGAACAAGTTCAAACTGCTGGCTAGCCAGCCAGCCGACTTTGACTGCACCAAGGGCCTGAACGTGATGCATAACCTGCTGACCGCTCACCCAGACGTATAGGCAGTGTTTGCTCAGAACGATGAAATGGCGTTGGGCGCGTTACGCGCGTTGCAAACCGCCGGAAAATCCTATGTGGTCATGGTAGGCTTCGACGGCACCTCTGATGGTGTGAAGGCCGTGTAAGGCGGCAAGTTGGCGGCGACCATAGCGCACCGCCCAGATCAGATCGGCGTAATGGGTGTGGAAACCGCCGATAAAGTGTCGGCCATTATTCCTGTTAATTTGAAACTGGTCACCCAATAAAAAGCCTAATGGGATGGGTTCTAAGTCATACCAGCGCCATCTTATGATGGCGCGTAATTCAGGAATCAATGGAATGGAAATAGGTAAGCTAGTGATTCTGGGCAGCATCAATGCTGACCATATCCTCAATATTGAACAGTTCCCTCACCCGGGTGAAACGGTGATCGGGAAACAGTATAAGGTGGCGTTTGGTGGCAAGGGCGCGAATCAGGCGGTAGCGGCCGGGCTCAGCGGGGCGGATATTGCCTTTATCGCCTGCGTTGGTACCGACGATATCGGTGAACGCATACGCCAACAACTGGTGACCGATCGTATTGATACCCAACGGACTGAGGCCATCGCCGCAGTCACGCCGGATTATCTGGTGCGTTACCAACATCAGGTGATCGACGCCGATGCCCTGTTGCTGCAGTTGGAATCGCCGCTGGAGACGGTTATCGCCGCCACCCGCTTGGCGAAGCAGCATCAAACCCAGGTGATCCTAAACCCGGCACCGGCGCGTGAGCTGCCGGACTAACTGCAAATCATCTGGATATCAATGGACGAAAAAAGACCATCGCGGATAAATTGAACATGGTGCCGAGGGCCGGACTCGAACCGGCACGTCTTTCGACGGTTGATTTTGAATCAACTGCGTCTACCGATTTCGCCACTTCGGCACTGAAGTAGTATGCGGAAAACGTGTGCATTATACCTTCCCGCGATCCGGGTGCAACACTTATCCGTTGTTCAATGAGTTAAGTGTTGAAAAAAACGCCGACAAGTTCACATTGGCACTCTGCTGTCAGCAACACAATGACAATGGCACCCTGTTATCCCCATCCACTGCCCAAAATCGTGATGGGGAGCGATTTTCGTGATCCCCTACCATGCCCTTTGCTATTTTCTCTATGGCGGTCAGCGCACCTTATCCTAAATACAAGATACCGCACAGACTCCTAAGGTAAGGCCGATCGCTTTCCCTGCCCAATTTAGCCCCAGTTCTTGATGGGATAGCCTTTGCGAATCAGTTGCTTGCTTCACCAACCGAAGATTACGCCTATTATGTTCCGGTTTATCTGGGCACAGTTATGATTCACGCTTTCTGCAAGCACCCACTCACCACAAGACCTGTGCGATTCATTAGTCCTTCGCCACCGTCAGGCTAACCGGGTATCTCTCCAAAGCAATTGGGCTGGCAGACAAGTAAGTAAGAAGGAACAGCCCAACACGCCTCCCTCTTCTTCGTCTGTAGCGCCGCTACTTGCGTTTCAGCAGCATATACATGCTGATCAGCAGGAACATCATGCTAGGCAGCAATGCGCCCAGCACCGGCGGCATGTTGTACACTAGGCTAAGTTGGCCGAAGATCTGATCTAACACATAGAACAAAAAACCGAAGCTGATACCAGTCACCACGCGGATGCCCATTGGCACGCTACGCAGTGGGCCAAATATGAACGATAGTGTCATCAGCATCATCACCGGCACGGAAAGCGGCGAGAATATTTTGTTCCACATGTTCAGTTGGTAGCGGTTGGCTTCCTGGCCGCTCTGCTTCAGGTACTTCAAGTAGTTGTGTAGCCCCCTGATAGAGAGCGAGGTGGGATCCAGAGCCACTACCCCCAGTTTTTCTGGGGTTAAATTGGTTTTCCATACACCGGTCAGCGTCTGAGTGCCGGTCACCTTTTTCTCGTTGGTCAAATTGGAGGTATCCACCTGCGAAAGCTTCCACACGCCATCTTCAAAGCTGGCGGTAGCAGCGTAGCGTACTGTTTCCAGCCTGCGCTGGTCGTTGAAGTGGTAGATGTTCACGCCAGCAAGCTCTTTCTCGCCGGAAACGCGTTCAATGTAGATAAAATCGTTGCTATCTTTTGCCCACAGCCCGCTCTTGGTGGAAAGCAGCGAACCGGCGTACATCTGTTGCGCACGGAAATCGTGCGCCATTTGGTCGCCCTGCGGTGCCACCCATTCGCCGATCGCCATGGTCAGCAATACCAGCGGGATAGCGGTTTTCATCACTGAGCCGGCGATCTGCATACGGGTAAAACCAGAAGCCTGCATCACCACCAGTTCACTGCGCGTCGCCAACTGACCCAGGCCAAGCAGCGCGCCCAGCAGCGCCGCCATTGGGAAGAAAATCTCAATGTCTTTCGGCACGCTGAGCAGGGTAAACATCCCCGCGCACAGTACCGTATAGTCGCCTTGCCCCACTCTGCGCAATTGGTCAACAAATTTGATGATGCCAGACAGCGACACCAGCATGAATAACGTCATGATGATGGTGTTGAAAATCGTTTTACCGATATATCGGTCCAGTACACCAAACATCAGGCTGCTCTTCTCAGGCGTGCACGCAGCTTGCGCATCGGCACGGTATCCCACAAATTCAGTGCCAGCGCGATGGCAAAGTAGACAGCGTTAACCCCCCACAGCCAGATAATCGGGTCCAGCTTGCCCTTGCCAGCATTGGAACGCAGCGCAGTTTGCAGTAGGAAGAAAATTAAATACAGCAGGATGGCCGGCAACATGCTCAGTACTCGGCCCTGTCGCGGGTTTACCACACTGAGCGGTACTACCAGCAGCACCATCAACACCACGGAGACCACCAGCGTCAGACGCCAGTGGAATTCGGCGCGCGCGTCCGGATCGTCAGACTGCCAAAGGGTTTTCATCGACATCTGTTCAGACTGGGTGTTATCCACCGCTACAGCCCGATGCCCAATCACTGCCTTGTAATTATTGAAATCGGTAATGCGGAAATCACGCAGCAGTGCAGTACCCTCGAAGCGGGTGCCCTTGTCGAGCGTCACCACCTGCGCCCCATCCTTCTGTGGGTTGATGTTACCGTGTTCGGCTACTACCACGGAAGGGCGCTGGGTACCATTCGTCCTCAGTTGCGCCAAGAATACGTTATTGAATGTGCTGCCCTTCACGTTGCCGATGAACAACACCGCATTGCCGTCCTGCGAGGGCTTGAACTGTCCTTCTACCAGCCCGGCAATGCTTGGGTTAGCCTTCGCTTCGCTCACCACCACGTCTTGGTAGCTAGAGGCTACGGGGTTGGCCCAGAACACGTTTACAGCAGCCACAGCAGAAGTGAGGATCGCCAGTATCATCGCGGCGATAATCAAAGTACGTTTGCGCAGCCCGCAAGCATGCATAACGGTGATTTCGCTTTCAGTATACAACCGCCCAAAGGTCATCAGCAGGCCAAGAAACAAGCTTAAAGGAAGAATTAGCTGCGCCATCTTCGGCACACCTAATAACAACAGAGAAGGTACTAAGTTTGTTGGAACATCGCCATCTACCACATCGCCTAGTACCCTCACCAGGTTCTGACAAAAGAAGATCAGAAGCAAGATGAACAGAATTGCGATTTGGCTCTTTAGCGTTTCCCGAACCAGATATCTTATTATGATCACGCTTATTACGCCTGTGAAAACTTGTCTTTTTGCAGGAAAATCGATAGCTTCATCGTTAATCTGTCATGTATTCTCATCATAATGGCAACCTTTCATAGCTAAAATAGTATTACAACATCAAGCCTTTTGGGTGTCCTATAAAAGCTTACTTATTAGTAGTCGCCAAAATAGGGCAGTTTATACCGTTCAGGTTAACATAGTAATTAACACAATATGGCGGGAGATCGTTACGGAGTGGGTCACTCTAACCGTAGCTTTTGCCTTTGTCTTTAAAATTCAGGAGAGTACATGGAGTTCAGTGTAAAAAGCGGTAGCCCAGAGAAACAGCGCAGTGCCTGTATTATCGTCGGCGTTTTCGAACCGCGCCGCTTGTCCCCTATCGCGGAACAACTCGACAAAATCAGTGATGGTTATATCAGCGCTTTGCTTCGCCGTGGCGAACTGGAAGGCAAAGTCGGGCAGACATTACTGCTGCACCATGTGCCTAATATTCTCTCTGAACGCATCCTGTTAATCGGCTGTGGCAAAGAGCGCGAGCTTGATGAACGCCAGTACAAACAGGTGATTCAGAAAACCATCAATACCCTTAACGATACCGGTTCAATGGAAGCGGTATGCTTCCTGACTGAGCTGCATGTAAAAGGCAGCAACACTTACTGGAATGTGCGCCAGGCGGTGGAAATCGCCAAAGAAACGCTTTACACCTTCGATCAGTTAAAGAGCAATAAGGTGGAGCTACGCCGCCCACTACGCAAGATGGTGTTCAATGTGCCGACCCGCCGTGAACTCACCAGCGGCGAACGCGCCATCCAGCACGGTCTGGCAGTGGCCTCGGGCATCAAGGCGGCAAAAGATCTCGGCAACATGCCGCCGAACATATGCAACGCCGGTTACCTGGCCTCACAGGCGCGTCACCTGGCGGATGCCTTCAGCACACATATCACCACCCGCGTTATCGGTGAACAGCAGATGAAAGAGCTGGGGATGCATGCCTATCTGGCGGTGGGCGCAGGTTCGCAGAACGAATCATTGATGTCGGTGATGGAATATAGGGGGAACCCTACCCCGGATGCTAAGCCGATCGTGTTAGTTGGCAAAGGGCTGACCTTCGATTCCGGCGGCATCTCGATCAAACCCGCCGAAAACATGGACGAGATGAAATACGACATGTGCGGTGCTGCCACCGTTTACGGTGTAATGCGTGTCGTTGCAGAATTGAACCTGCCGCTGAACGTAGTAGGCGTACTGGCTGGCTGTGAAAACATGCCAAGTGCCCGCGCATATCGTCCTGGCGATGTGCTGACTACCATGTCCGGCCAGACCGTCGAGGTGCTTAACACTGATGCTGAAGGCCGTCTGGTGCTATGTGACACCCTGACCTACGTTGAGCGCTTCGATCCTGAACTGGTGATCGACATCGCCACCCTGACCGGTGCCTGCGTGATCGCGCTGGGCCACCACATCACTGGTCTGATGTCTAACCACAACCCACTGGCGCACGAGTTGCTCGGTGCCGCTGAACAGGCAGGCGACCGTGCTTGGCGCTTGCCGATGCTCGACGAATACTACGAGCAGTTTGACTCTAACTTCGCCGATATGGCAAACATCGGCGGCCGACCAGGTGGGGCAATCACCGCAGCCTGCTTCCTGTCGCGCTTTACCCGCAAGTACACCTGGGCGCACCTGGATATCGCTGGCACAGCATGGCGTTCCGGCAAGGCCAAAGGGGCCACCGGCCGACCGGTGGCCTTACTGTCTCAATTCTTATTGAACAGAGCGGGGATAGATGGCGACGATTAAAATATCCTTCATCTTTCAAGCCGCAGCGTTATTGGCTGCGTACGTCGTCTCCCCTAGGAACTTGCCACCTGGCTGACACTTGAAACCTATCGGGTATATAATCTTCTCAGCAGCACAGGGGTAGGCTTTTCCAGCCCGCACCCATGTAAGGGTGCAACCAACATGTTGTGCCCTATTTTTTATTGGTAGCGGTGAATAAGATGATTAAACAGGCGATGTTCTATTTGCTCGAACATGATCGACCGACAGGGGCGCTTAGCGCGCATGAGGCCTTGGCCTGCGCCGTTGCCGCCGAACGTTGGCGTTCCGGTAAACGGCTGCTGATCGCCTGTGAGAGCCAAGAACAAGCACAGCAGCTGGACGAAGCACTATGGCAGCGCGAACCGCATACGTTTGTGCCGCACAATCTGGCCGGAGAAGGGCCAAACTCAGGCGCTCCCATAGAGCTTTGCTGGCCCGGCAAACGCGGCAATGCCCCGCGCGATCTACTGATCGCTTTGCAACCGCAGTTTGCAGATTTTGCTACTGCTTTCCATCAAGTGGTAGACTTCGTTCCTTACGAAGACACCCTGAAAAAATTGGCGCGCGACCGTTATAAAGCCTATCGCAGCGTCGGTTTCCATTTGACTACGGCTATGCCGCCCACTCACTGAACAACGATATAAAATGGAAAACACAAACAGTCAGTTCGATACTGCATACGACCCGAAAGAGATCGAACAGACGCTGTACGATCATTGGGAACATCAGGGTTACTTCAAGCCGAATGGCGACACCAGCCAAGAAAGCTTCTGCATCATGATCCCCCCGCCGAACGTCACCGGTAGCCTGCACATGGGCCACGCGTTCCAGCAGACCATCATGGATACCCTGATCCGCTACCAGCGTATGCAGGGTAAAAACACCTTATGGCAGGCTGGCACCGACCATGCCGGCATCGCCACTCAGATGGTGGTAGAGCGCAAAATCGCTGCAGAAGAAGGCAAAACCCGCCACGACTATGGCCGCGATGCCTTCATCGACAAAATCTGGCAGTGGAAGGCAGGATCCGGCGGCACCATCACCCATCAGATGCGCCGCTTAGGCAACTCCGTAGATTGGGAGCGCGAGCGCTTCACCATGGACGATGGCCTGTCGAATGCGGTATGCGAAGTGTTTGTGCGTTTGTATCAAGAAGACTTGATCTACCGAGGCAAACGCCTGGTGAACTGGGATCCGAAACTACGCACTGCCATCTCCGATCTAGAAGTGGAGAACCGCGAGTCCAAAGGCTCCATGTGGTACCTGCGCTATCCGCTTGCCAATGGCGCTAAAACCGCTGAGGGCAAAGATTACCTGGTGGTGGCCACTACCCGTCCGGAAACCCTGCTGGGTGATACCGGCGTGGCTGTCAATCCAGAAGATCCGCGCTACAAAGATTTGATAGGCAAAGAAATCATTCTGCCGCTAGTGGACCGCCGCATCCGCATCGTCGGCGACGAGCACGCCGATATGGAAAAAGACACTGGCTGTGTGAAGATCACCCCAGCGCATGACTTCAACGACTATGAAGTCGGTAAACGTCACGGCCTGCCAATGATTAACATCTTGACTTTCGACGGTGCTATCCGTCAAGAAGCTGAAGTATTCAACACTTTGGGCGAGATTTGTACCGACTACAGCAACACGATCCCGGCCGAATACCAGGGCATAGAGCGCTTTTCGGCGCGTAAAGCAGTAGTCGCGGCTTTCGACCAACTAGGCCTGCTAGATGAGATCAAACCGCATGATCTAACGGTGCCTTACGGCGACCGCAGCAGCGTGGTGATCGAGCCGATGCTGACCGACCAGTGGTATGTACGCACCGCCCAGCTGGCGAAAGTAGCGGTGGAAGCAGTCGAACAAGGCGAAATCCAGTTCGTGCCGAAACAGTACGAAAACATGTACTTCAGTTGGATGCGTGACATTAAGGACTGGTGCATCTCACGTCAGCTATGGTGGGGTCATCGCATCCCAGCGTGGTACGACGTGAATGAAAAAGTCTATGTAGGCCGCAGCGAAGAAGAGGTGCGACGCGAGTATAACCTAGCTGCCGACCTGGTGTTGACCCAGGACGAAGACGTACTTGACACCTGGTTTTCGTCCGGCCTGTGGACTTTCTCCACCTTGGGCTGGCCAGAGCAGACTGATGTGTTTAAAACCTTCCACCCGACCAGCGTGATGGTGAGCGGCTTCGACATTATCTTCTTCTGGATCGCACGCATGATCATGCTGACTATGCACTTCATCAAAGATGAAAACGGCAAACCCCAGGTGCCGTTTAACACCGTCTATATGACTGGCCTGATCCGCGACGATGAAGGCCAAAAGATGTCCAAGTCCAAGGGCAACATGATCGATCCGTTGGACATGGTCGATGGCATCTCGCTGGAAGATCTACTAGAAAAACGCACCGGCAATATGATGCAGCCGCAGTTGGCAGAGAAGATCCGCAAGCGCACCGAGAAGCAATTCCCAAACGGCATAGAGCCACATGGCACCGACGCCCTGCGCTTCACTCTGGCGGCGCTGGCCTCCACTGGCCGCGATATCAATTGGGATATGAAGCGCCTGGAAGGCTACCGTAACTTCTGCAACAAACTGTGGAACGCCAGCCGTTTTGTGCTGATCAACACCGAACAGCATGATTGCGGTTTCAAAGGCGGTGAGAAAGTGCTATCGCTGGCGGATCGCTGGATACTGGCCGAGTTCAACCGCACGGTGAAAACCTATCGCGAAGCGCTGGATACCTATCGTTTCGACCTGGCAGCCAACATCCTGTACGACTTCACCTGGAACCAGTTCTGTGACTGGTACCTGGAGCTAACCAAACCGGTAGTGAGTAACGGCAGTGAAGCGGAAAAGCGCGGCAACCGCCACACACTGATTAGCGTACTGGAAGCGCTGCTGCGCCTGGCGCATCCGATAATTCCATTCATTACAGAGACTCTCTGGCAGCGCGTGAAGCCGCTGACCAGCACCACCATGGGCGCTGATCAAAACGGAAGCATAATGCTGCAACCGTTCCCAGAGTATAACGCCGCGCTGGAAGATATGGAGGCGCTGAACGATCTGGAGTGGATCAAACAGACGATTACTGCGGTACGCAACATCCGTGCCGAAATGAAGATCGCGCCAAGCAAACCGCTAGCGGTACTGCTACGCAGTGCCGACGACGATGCCCAACGACGCATACAGCAAAACCAGAGCTTTATCGCACGTCTGGCACGTCTGGAGTCCATCGCGCTGCTGCCACCAACTGGTGAGAAAGGCCCGCTCTCCATCACCAAGCTGATAGAGGGCGCCGAACTGCTGATCCCAATGGCTGGCTTTATCGACAAAGAGGCCGAGATCGCGCGTCTGGCGAAAGAGATGAGCAAGCTGGATGCGGAAATTACCTCGATCGAAGGCAAACTGGCCAACGCAGGTTTCGTGGCGCGCGCGCCGGAAGCGGTGGTTGCTAAAGTGCGAAATCGTCTGGCGTCCTGCAAAGAAGGCAAAGTGAAGTTACAAGAGCAGCAGGCGACCATCACCACGCTGTAATTAATTTGCTGGGATCGGGCGGGCTAGTGCAGCGGCAGCCACAGCCCCAGCCGCAGGCCGCCGAGTGGGCTGTCTTGCGCTTTCACCCAGCCACAGTGCTGATTGACCGCCGCTTCGACGATCGCTAAACCTAAGCCAGTGCAGACAGACTCACGATCACGCGCCTCATAGGTGCGGTAAAATGGCCGGAAAATCTGTTCGCGATCTTCCGCACTAACCCCAGGACCATCGTCATCAATGACGATGGTGATACCTCGATTGTCGGTGCTAAAAGCGATGGCAATGCGTGTGTGCGAGTAACGCAAGGCGTTGCGCACTATATTCTCCAGCGCGCTGTCTAATGCACTGGCGTTTCCGGTCAGCGTCCAGGGGCCTGGTGGGGAGGTAACTTCGCACTGTTTAGCCATCTGTTCGGCTTCAAACTTAGCGTTATCCAACATGTCGGCCCACAGTTTATTGGCTTTAAACTACTCACGCGCCAACTTGCTTTTTTGCTGCCCACGTTACAGCAGCAGTAAATCGTTGATCATCGAGTCCAACCGCTGCGCTTCAGTTTCGATACGAGCCAACTCATAACACTCGCCGTGACGGCGGCGCATCAGTGCGGTAGCCAATTGTAAGCGGGTCAGCGGCGTGCGTAATTCGTGCGAGATATCCGAAATCAATCGCTGCTGTGCTGTCACCCTGCGTTCTAGTGCACTGACCATCTGGTTGAAGCTAGTACCAGTGGCTCGGAATTTTTGCGGCCCAGCTTCCAGTTCCGGGTGCTGCTTCAGATTGCCGCGTGCCACATTATCGGCGGCGTTTTTCAGCTTACGTGCTGGTTTCGCCAGGCTCCAGGCCAACCATAGCAGCAGCGGAGTACTGATCAACATGGTGACGATAAGCAGCAGCAACGGGAGGTCAAACATCAGGTTGAAGAAATCAGATTGCGGGATATTGGCAGGGCTGATCAAGCAAAGCTGTTAGTTATCTTCACCATCGCGAATCAAGAACGGGCCAAGTAGTTAGACATGGCCGTATTTTTTCTTCTTAGGATGGTCGGCGTTGTCGGATTGGCCAATAAAGTTACGCACGATTTGCATTTCGTTGCGCTACGCACCGATTACCCGCCCTTAGCTGGTGACCAGAATCAAGCGTTGCCCTGGTGGTGCCCACTTATCGATAGCCCTTAACAGACGCCGCCACCACATCAGATCGTTGGCTGGATTATTTTGTAACTCGGCCTCGATATGTTGCTCTAGCATAAGCCCTTGCCGCTGCTCGCTATTCAGCAGTGGGGTTATTTGACGGGAGTCGAGTTTAGGCACCATCAATACCAGCATTAGCACCAGCGCTAATGTGAACCAGAAAATAGCGAAAATACGTGCCGTCAACCGATTGATCATGTTGCAGATATCATCAAATAGCCACGCCCGAGCAGGGTTTTGAACCAGGGATGTCCATCTTTGCGGTTTGGCAGTTTGCGCCGCAAGTTGGAGATATGCATATCGATGGAGCGGTCAAATGGAGTCAGGCGTTTGCCTAGTACTTCTTAGCTCAACAATTCGCGCGACACTACCTGGCCCATGTGCTGCGCCAGCAGGTAGAGAAGGGTGAATTCGGTGCCAGTCAGATCCAGTACCTTGCCGTCAAAGCTGGCTTCTTGACGACCGGTGTTAAGTTGCAGGCCATCGACATCCAGCGTGGGGGCGTTGGTATCCACATGCTGCTGTTGTTCATTCCAGTTAGAGCGCTGCAAAATGGCGCAAATGCGCGCCACCAGTTCACGATCATTGAAAGGCTTAGGCAAGTAGTCATCGGCACCCAGCTCCAACCCTAGCACGCGATCCAATTCGCTGCCGCGTGCGGTCAGCATAATGACTGGCGTATGATGGTGTTGACGCAGCTCTTTTAGCGTATCGATACCGTTTTTATTCGGCATCATAATATCGAGCAGCAATAGATTGATAGAACTGTACAGAAACGATAATGCTTGTTCGCCATCGTGGGCGACGGTGATGTTAAAACCTTCCATTTCAAGCAGTTCCTTTAACAGCAAGGTCAACTCGCAGTCATCGTCAACTAACAAAATCTTGTTCATCATGATTTACCTCCTGATGCAAAATCAGTCATCACTTGTTGGCATTCTATGACTTTACGTGGTTTTACCTGGTGCGCCGTAAAGCCCCGTCCTTAATGGCGAGGATATAAGGCGCGGTTTTCCGACTAACTGGGTGTTTGCTATTGCTCAATGTATTGCCGTATGATCGATATCGGCGCACCACTGCAACTACTTGCAAAATAACTCGGTGTCTACAGAACACCTTTGTAGTAATAGCGCTGGGCTATGTCGGGGAGGTCACGGCAAAGCAGTCTGCTAGAAACGCCTTTAAGACTGTTGACCAAGTTTGATATTGCCAGCTTTGGCGGGTAGTTAATCAGCAAATGCACGTGATCGCATTCACCATCCATCTCGACCAGCTCAACATCAAAGTCAGCACATACGCTAGAAAAGTAGCAGCGCAGCTTTTCTATGGCATCCTGATCAGATATTTTTCGTCGATACTTGGCAACGAATACCAAGTGAACATGCATCAGGAAAATGCAGTGTCTTCCTCGGCAAATATCGGTTTCTTTTGTCATAGACCAAAGTATAATAGTGATAATGAAACGACTTCAAGCCTTCAAATTTCAGTTAAGACCAATACGAAAATGACCTCATGGCTCATTAATTGGAAATCCGATCCTGAAACACAATGGCTTAAAGAATCTCCATTGCAGACGTTGCAGCAGTCACTGAAAGATTTAGAGCGCGGCTACAATAATTTCTTCCAGAAGCGTGCAGCATTCCCCCGTTTAAAAAAACGCGTGCAGAATGGTGCATTGCGCTACCCACAAGGTGTGAAGCTCAATCAAGCCAATAGTCGTATATCGTTGCCAAAGTTGGGATGGATACGCTACCGCAACAGCCGCGAAATTATAGGTGAAGTGAAAAATGTCACCATCAGCCAGTCATGCAGCAAATGGTACGTCAGCATCCAGACAGCATACGAAGTTACTGAACCCGTTCATAACTCAGCGTCAATGGTCGGAGTGGATGCCGGAGTCACCAAACTCGCTACGCTTTCAGATGGCACGGTATACCCGCCCGTCAACAGCTTCAAAACAAGCCAGCACAAGCTGGCAATACTTCAGCGTCAGTTAAGCAGAAAGGTAAAATTCAGCGCCAACTGGCAGAAACATAAGCGAAAAATCCAGCATCTACACTCGCACATTGCCAATATTCGGCGCGACTACCTTCATAAAATCACCAGTGAAATCTGCAAAAACCACGCAATGATCGTCATTGAAGACTTGAAGGTCAGTAACATGTCAAAGTCGGCAACAGGCACGGCAGAGCAGCACGGGCGAAACGTCAGAGCTAGATCAGGCTTAAACCGCTCGATACTGGTCAGGGATGGTATGAAATGCGTCGTCAACTTGAGTACAAGCAGCTCTGGCGAAGAGCACAGGTACTAGCAGTATCTGCGGCATATACCAGCCAGCGGGGTGCATGCTGCGGTCATACAGCGAAAGAAAACCGCCTGTCGCAAAGTAAATTTGTGTGTCAGATATGTGGATACACCACGAACGCCAATGGAGGGATAGTGCAGTCAGACCCCGCCCGTTAAAGCAGGAACCCACCCAGGCGAGTCAGCTTTCGGTCTGAACGCTGTAGGAATCCCCGTCCTTTAGGCCGGGGAGGATGTCAAGAGGCGGATTTGAGTTCACTATCAGTTACGGCCTGTGTATTTGCGCGCGCCCACTGTCTGGATCGGGGGCCACGTTTATCCGGCGTTGTTCCCGTGTTTCAGTCACCATCTACACGTACGCCATAGCTACACGGTCAAATTAACCAACTACCGCAGCAGGGCTCTCACCTGTAAGTAATCGAGCAGCTTTTCAGTCCACTCAGAACGGAATATCATCATCAAAATCTATTGGCGGTTCATTGCTGCTGGCCACAGAAGCATTGTTCTGTGCTGGGAGACCCTTCTGGCCACCGCTGAACGCGTTGCTACTCTGCGGTTTCTGGGGCTGACCCCAACCACCCTGACCTCCGCCTGCTGGAGCGCCGCCGCCCTGGCGACCGCCCAGCATCTGCATGGTACCACCAATGTTAACCACCACTTCGGTGGTGTATTTTTCTGCGCCGGCCTGATCGGTCCATTTGCGCGTCTGAAGGGAGCCTTCGATATACACCTGTGAACCTTTGCGCAGATATTCGCCCGCCACTTCGGCCACCTTGCCGAAGAGCACCACACGGTGCCACTCGGTTTTTTCTTTCTTTTCGCCAGTTGTCTTGTCACGCCAGCTTTCGGAGGTCGCCAAGGTAATGTTGGCCACTGCCCCCCCATTCGGCATGTAACGAACTTCTGGATCCTGGCCCAGATTCCCGACCAGAATTACTTTATTTATGCCTCTGCTGGCCATGAGCACTCTCCCGATGATTGATTCTTATACAGCACAAGCGAATAAGTCTAACACGATGAGTGGCTTTGTTGAATAAATCGGATTTGGAATAAAGAGTCCCGTGAATGGGCAGCTTTCAGGCAAGGCGTACACTTTCTGGCATACCGGCGAGCGTCATCTTGTTTAATGCACAGATCATGGCCAGCGCCTCTGCAACTTGCCCATCATAATCTCGCAGCGACAGGTGACTACCAAATAGCTGTTTTACTCTGTACTTCGCTGTTGCCGCTATCGAACGTCGGTGGTAGCCTGTGATACTTTTTCACCGTGTGTTGTCTCCGGTAAGGCGCTGGTTCGCCACCGCTTGATTTCGCTCTGCATAGTCTGCCGACCAATAACGGGCTCCGCTGCTGGGCGGTATTAACGCCTTGAGCTTCTTGCCCCTTAACTCATCATCACACACTCGCGTATCCTAAGCCCGATCCGCCGAGGCGACTTTGATTTTACGGTACCTCTGGCGGATGAGACCTGGGAAGGCTGCGGTATCGGTGACATTGCTCAAGGAAAGGTCAGCACAGATGACCTCATGTGTTTCTGTATCTACGGCCAAATGCAGTTTTCGCCAGATACGCCGTTTTTCCTGACCGTGTTTTTTTGCCATCCACTCGCCTTTACCCAACACGTTGAGCCCGCTAGAGTCGATAACGAGGTGCGCAATTTCACCCGGCGTTGCGGTTTTAAACGGGACATGGCCGGACTTCGCCCGCTTACTGATGCAGGTGTCGTCCGGGCAATTCAACGGCACTTTGATCAGTGTGACACTGGAGTCGATGAAGCCCTGGAGGGCGCGAAGTGTCAGGCCGAAAATCCGTTTCAGCATCAATACGCTGGTGATTGCCATATCGGAATAATGTGGTTGGCTACCACGCAAAGGTTTTGCCTCTTAGTACCAGGCGTGAAGTGCCGTTTCATCCCCCCAGCAAGTGAGTGAACCCCGAGTGGTAAGGGCGTTGTTGTAAGCCTTCCAGTTGGTGATGTTGAACTTTTGCTGGGCCACGGAATGTCGCTATTTTGAAAGAAGGAGAGTGATCTGATCCGCGTTCCGGCCAAAAGTTCGATTTATTCAACAACGCCCTTTCGCTGTAATTGCCTGATAACAGTGGCGTCAGCGATGTTGCGAAGTTTCTGGCCTTATCGTGTGGGATTGTCGACACCACCCGTATGTCACCGTAACGGCTACGTTTGCGCATGATCCGATGACCCAAAAAGATAAAGCCGTTATTGACATGAGTGATCCTGGTATTGTCCATGTTCAGCTTGAGTTTAAGACTTTCTTCAAGCACGCCACGACACTCTTTCCTGATCGCTTCCGCCTGTGCTTTACTCCCCTTGATGATGAGCATAAAGTCATTGGCATAGCGGCAATAAGCAACGTCGGGTTTCCATTGCCAGTTTTCTATGACCGCAGTACTTCAGCCTCGCTGGATACTGTTATTCCAGTACCATCGATCCTTTCTGGCTTTCCCGCTCAGGTAGCGTTTATGTAGATACTGATCGAATTCATTCAGCATGATATTCGACAGTAACGACGATATCACTCCTCCCTGCGGTACGCCTTCACTAGCGGCCCGAAAGAGTCCGACATCAATATGTCCCGCCGTGATTGTTTTTCACAGCAGAACCATGAAACGTGAGTCACTGATCCTGCGGCGTACGGCTTTCATCAGCAGACGATGATGCACGGTGTCGAAGTAGCTGGACAAATCTCCTTCAATAACCCAGCGTCACCGGGTTTCCCCACAGTCGGTGAGCTGTAATTTCACTGTACGGATCGCGTGGTGAACACTGCGTTCAGGCCGGAAGCCATACGAGAGCGTATGAAAATCACTCTCCCAGATCAGCTCCATCGCCATCAGCATTGCTCGCTGAACAATACGATCCCGTAACGCGGGGATACCCAGCGGTCGCTGTTTGCCTTTGCTTTTAGGGATGTAAACCCGTCTGGCTGGAAGGGGCTGGTAGTGACCCGAGAGAAGTTCTTCTCTGAGTATTTGCAGTTCAGCAGCTAGTCTGGCCTGTAGCTTTGCTTTGTTCACGCCATTAACGCCAGGGGTATGCGCCCCTTTTGATGAAAACGTGATCCGCGCCGCTTTAGCCAGCCATTCTGGTTGTGTTATCAGACGCAGCAGCCGTTGAATCCGTCGGGACGGTTCGGTTACTGCCCATGTGGCAAGCTTGCGTTATATTTCGCTGATTATCAAAGGTCTTCAACTCATTAGGTCAGTTAATTCACGTCGCAAACATATTTAAACTGCTTCCCTTCGCCATGTAATGGGCTTTCCTCATCGCAGACTACTCAGTACGAAAGCTCCGTCAGCCAGCACGTCATCGGGGCCATGCCCCCTTAACATCCGTCGCTGACCTTCCCCGGTTCACCTGTCTGGACTCAGACATACTGAGGAGGCTGCCTATCGCACTCTTTACCCTTGCTTGCCGCAAGTTGGCAGAAGTCAGTAGCCCGAGAGTGACGGGCGCTGCTGTCCCGGTATTTTGCCTACATATCAAAACATCTTTGACTGACAGTGCACACCTGTCACTGACAGTCCCTTCTGCACGGCCTGACAGATCACATAGGCCGTGGTGACGTTTTCAACCCACAGAGGCGGATTAACGGGTTCATGTTCTTCAGCCTTTCATTACTTAACCTTGATGATCATCTTGGCTGAGTGATCTCGCCTCAATCCCGATTGTCAGCGGGTTAAATCACCCTTCAGGCATGCCGCAGGCCACTGCCGCTCAGGTTCTCCACCGTCACACCCGGTGGGATTGTTTGGCTTCTCGTCATGAGTTACTGGCTCAATATTCCAGATAGACTCGTGGTTCATTTGAGCATCCGTGCTCGTCCTGGACTCCGGGCACACAGCACGTGACATGACTAACCCCTTACGTCATCGATGTGCATCTGCATAGCCCTGATTACTGGCTACCATGATCCTGCCGCTGGCGGCGTTATGCCAACGCTTGGTCAGCAGCCACCTGTTACATCCGCTGTTTCACCACTGGCTGCAACTACACGGCCAGCGCAGCATCCGCAGTGTGCGCATGAATACCCTCGGCTGGTTTGACTTCAAATCTGCCTGGTTTGCACCATCAGAGGACTAAACGCGGTTTTTAGCGTCTTTCACTTGCATCGGTTAGTCTTTACAATGGTGCCGTCTCATCAGGGTGCGGAAAAGGAACTGGCCCTTTTCTGCTGAGAGCACACCCGTCGAACCTGATCCGGTCAATACCGGCGGAGGGATTTGAGCCTAGCGACCCGGCCTTACCGCCTCGCCCCCTCAGATACCCTTACCCTTTTATTTTTCAGGAGTGCAATGTGGTCAAAAAATATCTGCCCTGTTTACTGCTGCTGTGCACCGCATCGGCGCTCGCCAAGCCGACACTGACGGTTTATACCTATGATTCCTTCGCCGCCGACTGGGGCCCTGGCCCAGTAGTGAAAAAAGCCTTCGAGGCCGACTGCGGCTGCGAATTGCAATTCGTCACACTGGCAGACGGCGTATCGCTGTTGAACCGTCTGCGCATTGAAGGCAAAAATAGCGCCGCCGACGTGGTGCTTGGGCTGGAAAATAACCTGCTGCAAGCGGCGCAGCAAACCGACCTGTTCTCACCAAGCGATGTGGATACCAGCAAACTGACCGTACCGGGGGGCTGGCAGGATAAAACCTTCGTGCCTTACGACTACGGCTACTTTGCCTTTGTCTACAACAAGGACAAACTGAAAAACCCGCCTAAAAGCCTGCAAGAACTGGTAAGCCGTGACCAACACTGGCGGATAATTTACGAAGATCCGCGCACCAGTACCCCTGGACTTGGCCTGCTGCTATGGATGCAAAAAGTCTATGGTGAAAAAGCGCCAGAGGCCTGGCAACAACTGGCGAAAAAAACCGTCACCGTTACCAAGGGTTGGAGCGAAGCTTATGGCCTGTTCCTTAAGGGCGAAGGCGATCTGGTGCTCAGCTACACCACTTCTCCGGCCTACCACCTGATCAAAGAGAAAAAAGACAGTTACGCCGCCGCCCAATTCAGCGAAGGCCACTATCTCCAGGTCGAGGTTGCCAGCAAACTCAAGGCCAGCAAACAGCCTGCGTTGGCAAAGCGCTTCATACAGTTTATGGTGACGCCAGCATTCCAGAGCAGCATCCCTCTCGGCAACTGGATGTATCCCGTCATCGACACCCCACTGCCGATTGGCTTTGAACAGATGACTACTGTGCAAACCACACTGCAATACCGCGCCGACGAAGTGGCTAAACACCGCGGCAATTGGGTTCGGGCATGGCAAACTGCCGTCAGCGACTGATCCCCATTTGGTTGTGGCCGGGGTTGTTGGCCGCAGGTCTGATCCTGACCATCGCCACGCTGGCGCTCGGCTCACTATGGCACCATGCACCAGAAAGCGACTGGCGCAACTTGTGGCAGGACAGCTACCTATGGCATGTGGTGCGCTTCACCTTCTTGCAGGCACTGCTATCGGCACTGCTCTCGGTGCTGCCCGCCATCTTACTGGCGCGGGCGCTTTACCGCCGCCGTTTCCCCGGTAGGCAGTGGCTGCTCAGGCTATGCGCCATGACGTTGGTGCTTCCGGTGCTAGTGGCGGTGTTCGGGCTACTTAGCGTCTATGGCCAGCAGGGCTGGCTGGCCACGTTGTGCGGCTGGCTGGGTGTTAACTACAGCTTCTCGCCCTACGGTTTACGGGGCATTTTACTGGCGCACCTCTTCTTTAACCTGCCGCAAGCCAGCCGCCTGCTATTGCATGCGCTGGAGAATATACCGGTCGAACAGCGCCAACTGGCGGTTCAGCTCGGTATGAACAGTTGGCAGCAGTGGCGCATTGTCGAATGGCCAGCGCTGCGCCGCCAACTCCTGCCGAGTGCTGCACTGATCTTTATGCTGTGCTTCGCCAGCTTCGCCACTGTGCTGGCGCTGGGCGGCGGGCCGCAGGCCACCACCCTGGAGTTGGCGATCTATCAGGCGTTGAGCTACGACTACGATCTCAGCCGCGCCGCGCTGCTGGCCCTGATCCAGCTGGTCTGCTGCCTGGGGCTGGTACTGCTCAGCCAGCAACTGAGCCGCGCATTGCCGGTGGGCAACACCCACGCCCACCACCACCACTGGCGCAACCCGGCAGATAGCCAGTGGTGCCGCATCGGCGATGGCCTGCTGATCGCCGCCGCCCTTTTGCTGCTGCTGCCGCCACTGCTAGGGGTGATGACCAACGGCATCAACCAGGCGCTGGCAAGCGTGTTGCAACAGCCGCAGCTATGGCAGGCGCTAATGACTTCTCTGCGCATCGCGCTCGGTGCCGGGTTATTGTGCGTGGCGCTGACCATGATGTTGCTATGGAGCAGCCGCGAGCTAAAGCTACGGCAACGGTTCCATTGGAGCCAGACACTGGAGCTGAGCGGCATGGTGATCCTGGCGATGCCGGGCATCGTACTGGCTACCGGCTTCTTCTTGCTGCTCAGCCATACCCTTGGGGTGCCACAGTCACCCTACGCACTGGTGATCCTCAGCAACGCGCTGATGGCTCTGCCCTATGCGCTGAAGGTGTTGGAAAACCCGATGTGCGATCTGGCCGAACGCTACAACCCGCTATGCCTGTCACTGGACATACACGGCTGGCAACGGCTGCGGCTGATTGAACTGAAAGCGCTACGCCAGCCGCTGGGACAAGCGCTGGCCTTCGCCTGCGTGCTGTCCATCGGCGATTTCGGCGTGGTCGCCTTGTTTGGCAACGCGCATTTCCGTACCTTGCCTTTTTACCTGTACCAGCAGATGGGTGCCTACCGCAGTCACGATGGCGCAGTGACTGCGCTGCTGTTGCTATTGCTATGTTTCCTGCTGTTTACCCTGATCGAACGTTTACCAGGCCGCTCAGCCCAATAGATTTCAAGGTGCTACAAGGTGGCGACTGAACCACAAATCAGTCGTAAAACGAGTTGAATGCCACAAAGCGTCAACTTGAAAGATGGAGGACATATGCTAACGCTTGAAAAACTAACCTATCGCTATGAACATCTAGCCATGTGCTTTGACCTGTGCATCCAGCCGGGTGAGCGCATTGCGGTGCTCGGGCCAAGCGGTGCAGGGAAAAGCACCCTGCTAAGCTTGATCGCCGGATTTTTGCCAACCACCAGTGGCAAGCTGATACTTAACGGATCAGATCAAACCGTCACGCCACCAGCGAAACGGCCGGTATCGATGCTGTTTCAAGAAAATAACCTGTTCGTTCACCTAACGGTGGCGCAGAATATTGGCCTTGGTCTGGATCCCGGCCTGCACCTGAGCGCGGATCAACAGAAGCAACTGGCGCAGATTGCCCGTCAGGTGGGGTTGGAAGAACAGTTGCCGCGTTTACCATCGCAGTTGTCCGGTGGTCAGCGGCAGCGTGCTGCCCTGGCACGTTGCCTGATCCGCCAACGGCCGATCCTGCTGCTCGATGAACCTTTCTCGGCGCTTGATCCAGCGCTACGCCATGAGATGCTGCAACTATTGCTAGCGGTGTGCGAACAGCGCAAGCTGACGCTACTGATGGTGTCGCACAATCTGGAGGACGCCGTGCGTATCGCGCCGCGCACACTGCTGGTGGTGGATGGCCGCATTGATTACGACGGCTCAACACAGGCTCTGCTGGACGGCAACACGCCGCAAGCCTGGGTATTAGGTATTTCGAGCAAAGCGTGATCGTAAGGTACATTTTTATGCGTGCGGCGGGGGCTGGCGACCCGCCTCACTTCCTGAGCAATCCGGCTGGGGTGTGAAGGAGAGCGCTGCTTGAAAGATCAACCAGACAGCACTTGCCACAGCATATGCTGATAAACTGGCACCTGCTGCTGGCTTAGCAAGTAGCAGACGGTAAGCGCCGCCAGCCAACTCAGCGAGCAGGCAACGCGCAGCTGCCTCGGCGATAGCCAACAACTCAACCGATCATCGCGGCGCTTATCTTGGTGCCAACCGCGCCAACTCACATGGTTTTTGCATTTTTTTAAGGGGGGGGAGGGAAACTCATTACCACTATCAGACGAAATTATTTTCCGGGTAACACAACAGTTCACGCAACCGGCTGTTAGGACAAATGGCCAAGCAGGCCACCTCTTGAATGTCCGGCTGGGTGAACAGTGCCTTGTACCCGGTGTATGGGGTGAAGCAGGCTTGTTCGGGCGGAATTTAATACCGCATTCTTTTAATTTTTTCTGCCCCTTAACGGCAAAAAACTCTCTTTCCCACTCCGTCTGGAACCACTGTATTGGAAAAGGTATTTCTTCAATAACATAATTGATAAAATCTAGCGTGTTTAAAGCTGTGTGACGTGAGTAAAGCCTTAATACCCTGTAGCGAATAAAATCAGCTTTCTGTCGAAATTTAACCACTGGCTTAATCTGATTCTGGCTAACAACCTTATGGATCGTTGCCATCGCCAAAGAGATTGAATGAAGCCGCTTGAACTCGCGTTCGATCCGCCTGGCACCCAAATTCCACTGTGAACGTAACTCTAGAACAGAGCTGACTTCGTCTTGGCCGCTTTTAGTTGATGGTAAGCTTCTAAATACCTGCGCCAAATCGTAGATCACTGAAGGAACTCAATCCGGTTTGAGCGATCTGATCAGTCGCCAAACATCACAACCCCTCACAACCGGACTGAGTAATGCCGATCATAGCACCCATTCCCCACCGCATTGAAGAATAACAGTCCCGAGCATCCCGTCTTTTACGAAGATGAGGTAGACATCGATCTGAATCAGCTTTGTTGAATAAATCGGATTTGGAATAAAAAGTCCCGTGAATGGGCATCTTTTAGGCAACGCGTACACTTTCTGGCATACCGGCGTTCAGTCTGCATAGTCTGCCGACCAACAACGGGCTCCGCTGCTGGGCGGTATTAACGCCTTGCGCTTCTTGCCCCTTAACTCATCATCACACACTCGCGTATCCTAAGCCCGATACGCCGAGGCGACTTTGATTTTACGGTACCTCTGACGGATGAGACCTGGGAAGGCTTCGGTATCGGTGACATTGCTCAAGGAAAGGTCAGCACAGATGACCTCATGTGTTTCTGTATCTACGGCAAAATGCAGTTTTCGCCAGATCCGCCGTTTTTCCTGACCGTGTTTTTTTACCTTCCACTCACCTTCACCCAACACATTGAGCCCGCTAGAGTCGATAACGAGGTGCGCAATCTCACCCGGCGTTGCGGTTTTAAACGGGACATGGCCGGACTTCGCCCGCTTACTGATGCAGGTGTCGTCCGGGCAGTTCAACGGCACTTTGATCAGTGTGACAATGGAGTCGCCGAAGCCCTGGAGGGCGCGAAGTGTCAGGCAGAAAATCCGTTTCAGCATCAATACGCTGGTGATTGCCATATCGGAATAATGTGGTGGGCGACCACGCAGAGAAGGTTTTGCCTCTCAGTACTAGGCGTGAAGTGCCGTTTCATCCCCCCAGCAAGTGAGTGAACCCCGAGTGATAATGGCGTTATTGTAATCCTTCCAGTTGGTGATGTTGAACTTTTGCTGGGCCACGGAATGTCGCTATTTTGACAGAAGGAGAGTGATCTGATCCGCGTGCCGGCCAAAAGTTCTATTATTCAACAACGCCGGTATAAACGTATTGAGCGACGTTGCTCTAGCCTCTTTCTTTCAGTTTTTATAGGGTCTCTGGTTGCGAGTGTAGCCCGTTTCAATCACGGTTACCAGACATCACTCAGCGATCGCTAAGTATAACTTGCAACATGCTCGGAAACGCGTACTACCTTGCTCTTTCAAACCGCAATTATGCTCGTAGCTTTCCTACACAGTGGCCGCTTATGGCGTGACGATGATCGCGACGCGGAGGTTTTACGCACGTCTTTTGAAGGTGCGGTTGTTGCTGACGGGATTGCGTTTACCCATACTAAGGGGTTAGATACTGGCGTGCGGAATGCCTATGCTGGCCAGCAGATTGGTCACTGTGGCGGCGCGGCGTAGAGAAAGCCGGTCATTATAGCTATCTTTACTGTAGTTATCAGTATGATCTTCCAAACAGAACTGGGTGATGCCGACGCTCAGCAACGTGCGCCCCATCTCTTGCACTCTCCTGATACCCTTTGAGTTCAGTTTATCGATGTTGTTGCCAAGCAGCACTTTGCGAGATAAGTCGGACTCCCAGCCATTATCCGTCAGTCTAAACCCTTGTAATTGCAACAGCGCGATCTGCTCAGGCGTCAGACCTTGCAGTTTGTTCTGGCAGCAAGTGAGCCCCAGGAGAGCGATAAACATGATCGTCAGTGATGAAAATGGTGATTTAGCCTGTGCTGCATCATAATCAAGTCCCTAATTTAAATTTAGGTTGGCGCTTTTATTTATGTATGGTTAGCGGCTAGCCGCCATTATATCTATTAAAATGATGCTTTGCCTGATACATTGCATCGTCGGCTTCGTGCAGAAGTCCTTGCGGCGTCATCAGGGTAAAGCGCAATGCCGATACTCAGAGAAGTCATCACCCGCTCATCGTTTGGCAAAATTACCGGCTGGGTCATGCAGTCGATAATATTATCGGCGATCTGTAACACATTTTCGGTATTGTTAATGGGTGCCAGTAGCATGGCGAACTCATCCCCTCCCAAACGCGCCACCAAATCGCTCTCGCGTAGTTGTGCGCGAATGAGATTAGCAATGGTGGTCAGCATCGCGTCGCTAGCCGCATGGCCGTAACTGTCGTTCACCTCCTTAAAGCGATCGCCGTCAATAAACAACAATGCCAGCTTTTCCGCTGGCTTGATATTCCCCAAAGCCCGGCTAAGCCGACCTTCAAAGAAGGCACGGTTCGTCAGCCCGGTCAGGCTGTCATGCATCGCTCGGTGGGTCAGCGAGTCATTTTCCTGTTTGAGATGAGCCTGCCAAGTTTCCATCTCGTCGAGAAGGCCGTTAAAATCGCTACTCAATTCATGTAGTTCAGCGATCGTTGCTGATGGCACTCGCAGCCAGAAGATGCGATCGCAGCGTACCGCATGCGCTACACTAGCGATATCATCCAGCGATCAGACGATGCCGACCAGCATCCTGCGGGACAATACCAGCGCACACAGGGTACTGAGCACCAAGGTAGGCGATCATGACAACCATGCCGCAGGCTACCGCCGTGGCCGTTTAGACATATCTCGCCGACCAGTTTGTTCTCATGGATGATCGGCAGTACGACAGGTTTTGGCAAAGCCCGGTGGTCGACAACCTGTTCAATGCTGTGTAGTGGTCTATCTTTGGGATGGTGCCAACTGGCCAGCACCTTGCCGTCGTTGCCCAGGATACTGGCTTCCGATATTTCCTCTTTGGAGGCGATCAACATCAATATCTCGTTTGTGGCGGTGCGGTCTGCAAACACCATTGCGGCTTCGACAGCGTAACTGATGAAGCGTGCGATCAGGTGCAGGTTGTTGTTAGCGTAGGCATGCAACGCAAACAATGCCACCAGCGTTAGGAAGACGCCCGCAGTGCTGACAGCAATCAGTGCCAAGCCAAGATGCACCTGTTGCAGCACCCGCCCCAGCCTTGGGCGCACGTTGTTGGCAGGTTTTTTGCGCGATAGCCTCTATAAAGACTGTGTGTTGAAGCACCAAGTCGTTCTGAAACGTCGGCAACGGAATAGCCCCGCTCAGTGATCTGGCGGACAGCTTCTTCCTTGAATTCAGGGGTAGATCGTTGTGTGCACATAGACTCCTCCTATGCTCAAAATATAGGCCAGATTTGTCTACTGGCTAGGGGGCACTCCAATGTTATCCGAACCCTGTTTCCATATCACTATACTTTTATACAATTACCCAGGTCAACTTCAGGCTGTGACAGGGACGGTAGCCGTTTTCTCATCAGTGCCTGCAAACTCAGTGAAACGTGTTTTCTTTAACGCTGTATTAAGTTAACTCACAGCAAAAGCCTTGTTCATAATTAAAATCAACACCGTCGGTCAGTATGCGCCAGAATGCGCCAGATGATTCGGGTTAGTTTATTTGCCAGATCTACGGTGTTTTTCAGGAACCCTCGCCGGGCCCCGAGCCTTGCTGCCGTGGAACATGACCGCACCAGGCGGATCATTCTCTACCACTGGAGAACTGTACTGCATCCACTTCACTAGATAAATGCCGCAGCGATAAGAGGGCCGACACCCGGGATCGTTAATAAATGGCGATACGCGGCCTGTTGTGAAGACAATGCAGCAATTTCGCCATCCAGACAGGTTATACGTTTATTCAGGGCCTGCATATATTCAGGGCCTGCATATTTTCCCGCAATGAATAAAATAAACGGCGAAGCGTGAATGTCAGATCATTAGATGCATCTTCGATAAGTTCTGGTAGTGGCTACTGAAGGCGCTGGATCCCTACAGGGGTCATAAGACCATATTTAGCGAGCAGAGAACGAGGCTGGTTGGCCAGCGCGGTTCTCTAATCAACCATGAGTTGACGGGTATTCCACAGTGCTCTGATATCCTGCTGTTCCGTGGTTTTGACCGGTATAAAGTGAATGCCTAGGCTGCATGATATTTCGCAGATTGCCAGCATATTGTTTGCATAGTTCTTCTGGCTTCTGACAAATGCTTTCACACGCTGGGCAGGGGTAAGTCTTACGCTAAATCCCTTAGAACTGAGTGTTCGCCTCCAGAAATGAGATGTTGAACAGAGGCCCCCATCGATTTATATTACCTCGCTCGCACGGTGCGATGAGAGGGACTCTAACCCTCACGTCCGTAAGGATACTAACACCTGAAGCTAGCGCGTCTACCGATTCTGCCACCTTCACCTACCAGAAACATTACCACGGGGGCGAATTCTAGAGATTTTGGCAGGTACTTCAATAGTTATTTTCCTTGCTTGTGGATACTTGCTGTAAAAGCAACCAGGAAATTAGCACGCTGCTCCATGGCAACAGGGGAATGCCTGCGCAGACAGCACACCTGCTGGAACTACGCCCTGCATGCATACGACTGAAAGCGTTATTTCTTTTTCTTCTTCGGATCGCGTGGCGGAAGCCCGACTGTCGCCTGATACACTTTGAAGCGGCCATTCTGTGCCAGCACTTCATGGCTACCGAAAGTAGCATCCAGCATGCCCGGGTACGGCAGGAAGGCGTTTGCCACGATGCGCAAACGACCACCGATCGGCAAGTGTTTCAGCGCCCCACGGATCAGGGTTTCCGCTGCGGTTAGGCTGTTTGATAGACCATCATGGAATGGTGGATTGGAAATGATCATGTCGAAACGGCCGGTAATGTTGGAATAGACATTGCTGGCGATCACCTCGCCTTTAATGTCGTTGGCAGCCAGCGTTGCGCGGCTGGAGTCCAGCGAAGCGGCACTCACATCACTCAGGGTCAGCTTGACCTTTGGTGACAGTTTAGCCAGCACCGCTGCTACCACGCCAGGGCCGCAGCCGACATCCAGCACCTTACCCTGCATAGAGTTTTCCAGCGTTGATAGCAGCAGAGCACTGCCGGTGTCCAACCCATCGCGGCTGAACACGCCCGGTAGGGTTTTCACTGCCAAATCGTGCAGTGGGTAGCTTTGCCACCAGTCGGTCAGATCGAATGTGGTCTGCACATCCAGGCGGCCATGATATAGGCCACAGCGGCGGGCGCTGTCGATCTTCATCAGCGTGGCGTGGCCTGCCACGGCCTGCTCGGCGCTGCGCACCCCGCTACGGTTTTCACCGACCACGAAAACATCCGCGCCTACGGGTAGCAGCGCCAGAATGTTGCACAGTTGGAACTGCGCTTCCTGCTTGCTCTTTGGCCAGTAGTAGATCAGCGTATCGCACTCGACAACAAATGCCGCGTCTAGGGTCAGGCCGAACTGAGCGTTATCACCCATCGCCCGGTTAAGTAATTGCCAGTGATGGTATTGCTGGGTATGGACGCGCACCTCTGTGGCCGAGAATAGAGCCGGTAGGGTATCTTGTATATCACCGGCGAGTAAAACGCGGCGTTTGATAAACTCATCACTGTGGCGCAGCATGACTTCACTGGCGGGGGTTAATGCAGACATCAAGTTTTGGCTCCTAGCAATTAGACAGGGGATTATAGAGCTTTGTGACGCTATTTTCGACGGGTTTATTGGCGCGGGGTGCGCGGGTTTGCTAGCATAGCGCGGCGCATGGCAGGCATGGCGCACCATAACGGGTAGGGATCGGCATGGCATCAAAACGCGACTGGCTGTTACAACAACTGGGTATCACGCAGTGGGCATTACGCCGCCCAGGCGTGTTGCAGGGTGAAGTGGCGGTAAGCTTGTCGCCTGAGGTACGTTTGCTGATTGTGGCGCAGGCGTTGCCCGACCCTCACGACCTGCTGTTTTGTGACGTGCTGCGCAGCCTGGGGTTGACGCCAGCGCAAACCTACGGCCTGACGCCGTATCAAATGGCGATGTTGCCTGAAGATACCGAGTGCAATAGTTGGCGGATGGGTATGGAGGAGCCACTTGCAGTGGTCGGTGCACAGCTATACAGCCCGGCGCTGGCCGAACTTTCTCAAGATCCCCGGGCTAAACGCGCCCTCTGGCATCAGATTTGTCATCATGAACAGTATTTCTACCCTGACAGCAGCCGATCTGACTACGGCCTACAACATTGAGCAGGCCAGCCACGCTTTCCCTTGGACGGAAGCCACCCTTGCCAGTAACCAAGGCGAACGCTACCTTAACTTAAAATTAAGCACCGATGGGCAGATGGCGGGCTTCGCCATTACTTAGATCGTGCTGGATGAGGACACATTGTTCAACATTACTATCCACCCACAGTGGCAGCGTTGTGGCTTTGGCCGCCGCTTACTGCATGTGCTGATCGAACAACTGACACGCCGTGGCGTGGTCACGCTGTGGTTGGAAGTGCGTGCCTCCAACGCGGCGGCAATCGCGCTGTACGACGATCTCGGTTTTAACCAAGTGACTTCCCAGCGCCAATGGCCGCCAGGACGCGATTGTCATGGCGCTGCCGCTGGCTTAGCCAGCGCACGGCGGCATCTTGCTCGCCGGGAAAACCATTGATTGTCAGCGGTTGAAAAATCAGTGAAAATGTCCGGCTATTGTCTTTATCATTTACCGCTTTTACCGCTTTGCTTGACGCTGCTACGGCGCGTTCTGATGATGTTGAAGGGCGGGACTAACCGTAGAACCAGAAAAACATGCCTCCTAGTGAATTTGCCCACGAAGTCTCGAAAAGAAAAACTTTCGCCATCATCTCGCATCCCGATGCCGGTAAAACCACCATTACCGAAAAGGTGCTGCTGTTCGGGCAGGCGATCCAAACTGCTGGCACAGTAAAAGGTCGTGGTTCAAGCCAACACGCCAAATCCGATTGGATGGAAATGGAAAAGCAACGTGGAATCTCGATCACCACCTCGGTAATGCAGTTTCCATATCGCGACAACCTGGTCAACCTGCTGGATACACCGGGGCATGAAGATTTCTCCGAAGATACCTACCGCACCCTGACCGCCGTTGACTGCTGCCTGATGGTGATCGACGCCGCCAAGGGCGTTGAGGATCGTACCCGCAAGCTGATGGAAGTCACCCGCCTGCGCGATACGCCAATCCTGACTTTTATGAATAAGCTGGATCGTGACATCCGCGATCCGATGGAAGTGATGGATGAAGTGGAGCGTGAGCTAAACATCGCCTGCGCACCCATCACATGGCCTATCGGCTGTGGCAAGCTATTTAAAGGGGTTTATCATCTGTACAAGGATGAGACCTACCTGTATCAGACCGGTAAAGGCCACACTATTCAGGAAGTGCGCCTCGTCAAAGGCTTGGGCAACCCGGAGCTGGATGCGCTGGTGGGAGAAGATCTGGCGGCGCAGCTACGTGAAGAGCTGGAGTTGGTGCAGGGCGCATCCCATACGTTCGATCAACAAGCATTCCTCAGCGGCGCACTGACACCGGCGTTCTTTGGCACCGCCTTGGGCAACTTTGGTGTGGATCATATGTTGGATGGCCTGGTGGCGTGGGCACCTGCACCGATGCCGCGCAGAACCGACACCCGTGAAGTCGTGGCGGAGGAAGAAAAATTCACCGGCTTTGTGTTTAAGATCCAGGCCAATATGGATCCAAAACACCGTGACCGCGTAGCCTTTATGCGCGTGGTGTCTGGTCGTTACGAAAAAGGCATGAAGCTGCGCCAGGTGCGCACTGGCAAAGACGTGGTGATTTCCGATGCGATGACATTTATGGCTGGTGACCGTTTGCAGGTGGAAGAAGCCTATGCCGGTGACATCATTGGCCTGCACAACCACGGCACTATTCAGATCGGCGATACCTTCACCCAGGGAGAGGATATAAAGTTCACCGGCATCCCAAACTTTGCGCCGGAGCTGTTCCGCCGCATTCGCTTGCGCAATCCGCTTAAGCAGAAACAGTTGCTGAAAGGGCTGGTACAGCTCTCCGAAGAAGGGGCAGTGCAGGTATTCCGCCCGATCGCCAATAGCGACCTGATCGTCGGTGCAGTGGGCGTGCTACAGTTTGACGTAGTCGTCGCGCGCCTGAAAAGTGAATACAACGTGGAAGCGCTGTATGAGTCGGTCAACGTGTCAACAGCCCGCTGGGTTGAGTGCAATGATGTGAAAAAGTTCGAAGAGTTCAAGCGCAAAAACGAGCTTAACCTGGCGCTGGATGGTGGGGATAACCTATCCTATATCGCGCCGACCCTAGTTAACTTCAACCTGACGCAGGAACGTTATCCCGAGGTGGTGTTCCGTAAAACGCGTGAACACTGACAGAACAACGGGGGCCTCACCACACCCTGTTTTTAGGGGAACTGATGGCTGGGTGCAGTCATGCTACGTGACAGTGGAAACCGCTAGCGATGTGGTACAACTCCCCGGTGAAGTAAGACTCCCTGACACCGTCTGAACGCGCAGTAAACACCGCCAAAGTGACCGGCAGTGTAAAAAGCGTGAAGAACGATAGAATGGTTAACAGCCTAATGGGATAGGTTCTATACCCTACATAATTCGAGTTGCATGAAGGCAGCAACGCAGCGACAAATCGGTCAGGAACCGATTTGAACCGCGCTTGCGCTGGGCTGCAGGCTGAACCTCAGGGATGAGGTTCATTTATCCCCGGGCGCTTACATCAGTAAGTGACTGGGTTGAGTGAGGAAAGCTCACGCATAGGCAACTTGAAATAGGACGGGTATAAACCCTAATGTGGCACCTCATACCCCACATCACACTGAATTCCTGGTCAGCTCGCGGTGGCCTGGCATGTATTGCCAAAAAAGAAACGGCCCTGTTCGAGTAGCTAAGTGGTTTTTCGTGGTGTTGTGGCCTCAGAGCAGGAAAAACGCGAGGGGCGCTATGCGCGATAATTTCACCGATACCCATTGTCATTTCGACTTCCCGCCGTGCAGCGGGCATGAGGTAGAAAGCTTGGCGCTGGCAGAACGGGTCGGGGTGCGGAAGATTATCGTGCCAGCGGTGACCGCCGACCGCTTTGTACGGGTGTTGAAATTGGCGCATGACTATCCACCACTGTTCGCCGCGCTGGGCTTACACCCGCTGTACATCGCCCAGCATCATGAGCCGCACTTGGAGCAACTGGCAGCATTTTTGGCCAGCCAACCGCCCAAACTGGTGGCAGTTGGGGAAATCGGCCTCGATCTGATGATGAAAAACCCGCAATTTGAGCGCCAGCAGCGCTTGTTACATGCCCAGTTAACATTGGCGAAGCAGCATAGGCTACCGGTGATCCTGCATTCCCGCCGCACCCACGATCAACTGGCGGCGGTGCTGCGCCCTCTGGCGTTACCGCTTTGCGGCGTAGTGCATGGTTTCGCGGGGAGTTTGTCGCAGGCACAGGCTTTCGTGCGTCTTGGTTATTATATCGGCGTGGGCGGTACCATCAGCTACCCACGGGCGCAAAAAACCCGCAGTGTGATGGCAAAACTGCCGTTAAGCTCGCTGCTGTTGGAAACCGACGCCCCTGATATGCCGCTGGCCGGTTATCAAGGGCAGCCGAACCGCCCAGAGCGCATTGCCGAATTGTTTCAGGTGCTGTGCAGCCTGCGGCCAGAGCCAGCCGATGAGATAGCCGATCATTTGCAGCGCAATGTGCAAGCGCTGTTCGCTCTTTCTGTTTAAACCTAGCGGATTATGATGAAGGTCACGCTATAGCATTTTCATTTGACGCCCAGTGTCGGCATTTGTGACATAAATCGGGGGAAATGAGGTTTCGTTCAGGATAATCGCGCCCGATATAACGTGATGAGCCTGGTCGGTATGACGGTGCTTATTACCTCCTGGTACTGCTGTACAGCCACCGATCTCGCCAGTAAAACCTCATAAAGTGGGCCACCCTCGTTAGAGGCTTAGGGTGTCATAAACCAGGCGGCACCCCAACGGTTATCTGCATCTGTGTGTTTAGCGAATCTGTGAAAGATATCGCGTTATTTTGTGATGTTATTCAAATATAATCCCGGCCTGTTACAGTGATATTTCATCTAGTGTGACGAGACGAAGAGTGTGCATTGCTCAACTTACTATGACTAAGATCCTATCCCCGTGGGCATACATTGTTTCAGCCAGTTCGTACGATGACAGCGCGCCACAACTGGCGCGAACAGGGAGTCCGTTGAGGAGGGTGAGCACTGCCAAGGGCCAAAATGGCAAATAAAATAGCCTACCAGGATAGGTTCTTATACAGATTAGCCAGCCGAGATGCGGGTGGCTACGTGCGGTGAGAAGGATATCCGTTGCTGCTGTGGTAACCCGTACCTCAGCGCTATCTTCATGGAGCCAAGTCCGCTCGCCAATACTCAGGTTTTCAGTTGGAGAGTTTTATGACCAAACTAACCGCCGCAGCGCAACGTGCGCTGAATTTAATGGATTTAACCATGCTGAATGATGACGACACCGAGGAGAAAGTGATCGCGCTGTGTCGTCAGGCCAATAGCCCGGCTGGCCCTACGGCAGCCATCTGCATCTACCCGCGTCTTATCCCGGTAGCGCGTAAGGCTCTGCGAGAGCGGGGAACGCTAGATATCCGCATTGCGACCGTGGCTAACTTCCCGCAGGGTAATGACGATATCGACATCGCGTTGGCAGAAACCCGCGCCGCCATCGCCTATGGTGCGGATGAGGTGGATGTAGTGTTCCCATATCGCGCGCTGATCGCCGGTAACGAGCAGGTGGGTTTTGAGCTGGTCAAACAGTGCAAACAGGTTTGCCAAGCCGCTAACGTACTTCTGAAAGTGATCATCGAAAGCGGTGAACTGAAGCAGGCCTCTCTGATCCGCAAAGCGTCAGAAATCGCCATCAACGCGGGTGCTGACTTTATTAAGACCTCCACTGGCAAGGTATCGGTTAACGCCACGTTGGAAAGTGCTGAGTTGATGATGTCGGTGATCCGCGATATGGGTGTGGCGCAGACGGTAGGCTTCAAACCGGCCGGCGGTGTGCGCACCGCAGAGGACGCGCTGCACTATCTGCACCTTGCCGATCGTCTTCTGGGCGAAGGCTGGGCCGATGTGCGCCATTTCCGCTTCGGTGCTTCCAGCCTGCTAACCAGCCTGCTGGCTGCGCAGGACTATAACGTTCAGGCATCCGCTAGCGGTTACTGATGGTTCCGTTGGTGTGGAGGCAGCCTTTACCCGACATCATTAGGTCATACAGCAGGGGGAACCCCTGCTCCTGGCACAAGAAATAATTCGTAAGAAACGCAACTGCCAGCTATTGAGCGAAGAAGAGACCCGTTTTTTCATCAACGGTATCCGCGATAACGTGGTTTCCGAAGGTCAAATCGCAGCGCTGGCGATGGCCATTGACTTCCAAGATATGACTATGGCAGAGCGCGTCGCGCTTACCATGGCGATGCGTGATTTTGGCACAGTGCTAGACTGGAAAAGCATATCGTTAAATAGCCCGATCGTCGATAAACACTCGACCGGTTGCATGGGTGATGTCTTGGCCAGATAGTGGCGGCCTGCGGGGGCTACGTGCCGATGATCGCTGGCTGTGGCTTGGGGCATACTGGTGGCACACTGGACAAGTTGTAAGCTATTCCGGGATTTAATATCTTTCCAGACGAGAACACCTTTCGCAAGATTATTCAGGATGTTGGCGTAGCGATTTTCGGCCAGAGCCGTTCGCTGGCACCGGCGGATCAGCGCTTCTACGCCACCCGCGATTGAGTCAATCCCGATGATCGCCCCGCCTCGATTTTGGCGAAGAAGCTGGCAGAAGGTCTGGATGCACTGGTCATGGACGTGAAAGTGGGGTCCGGGGCCTGTATGCCGACTTATACGCTATCGCTGGATTTGGCACAGGCGATCGTCAATGTGGCCAATGGTGCTGGGTGCAAGACCACTGCGCTACTGACTGATATAAATCAGGTGCTGGCCTCAAGTGCTGGCAACGCGGTAGAAGTGCGTGAAGAGGTGCGCTTCCTGACCGGTGAATACCGCAACCCGCGCCTACTGGCAGTCAACCTGGCACTGTGTGTGGAGTGCTCGCTGTCTGGTGGCTTGGCGAAAGATGATGCCGATGCGCAAGCCAAACTGTGGGCGGTATTGGACAACGGCAAGGCAGCGGAGGTGTTTGGCCGCATGGTTGCAGCACAACAAGGCCCGGCCGACTTCATTGAGCGCTACGATAGCTATTTGCTAGTAGTGGCCTTCAGCAAGCCAGTCTATGCCGATAAGCCCTGCATCATCAGCGCCATGGATACCCGAACGTTGGGCATAGTGGTCGTATCGCCGGGCGGTGGCCGTCGATGCACTACTGACAACATCGATTACAGCGTTGGCTTGACCGCGATAGCGTGCCTGGGTGACCAAGTCGATACCCAACAGCCGCTGGCGGTGATCCACGCCAATGACCAACAAAGCTGGCAGCAAGCGGCCGATGCACTGCGCAGTGCCATAACGCTGAGTGACACCGCACCGCAAACAACTCCGATGGTGTATCAGCGCATCACGGCATAGTCAACGGATCAGCAGTGGCAGCGGTTCTTCGCTGCCATCCAAAGCGAGAGAAACACAGGAAAGTACTAATGAAACGTATATTTATTATGGTGTTGGACTCATTCGGCATCGGTGCTAGCGTCGATGCCGAGCGTTTTGGCGATCAGGGGGCTGACACCCTGGGCCACATCGCTGAAGTCTGCGCGCGCGGCGAAGCCAACATTGGCCGCCAGGGGCCACTGACACTGCCTAACTTGAGCTGTCTGGGCTTGGGTAAGGCGGCACAAGCCTCTACCGGTAAATTCCCGCAGGGGCTGGACAGCAATGCGGACATCATTGGTGCCTACGCTTACGCCAGTGAGCTTTCTTCCGGTAAGGACACCCCATCAGGCCACTGGGAAATCGCTGGCGTGCCGGTACTGTTTGACTGGGGCTATTTCAACGATCTACACCACAGCTTCCCGCAGGAACTGCTCGACACACTGGTTGAGCGCGCCAACTTGCCGGGTTACCTGGGCAATTGTCACTCGTCCGGCACGGTGATCCTCGATCAATTGGGTGCAGAGCACATGAAAACCGGCAAGCCGATTTTCTACACCTCCGCAGACTCGGTATTCCAGATCGCTTGCCATGAAGAAATTTTCGGCCTGGATCGCCTGTATACGCTGTGCGCAATTGCCCGTGAAGCACTGACTGCAGGCGGTTACAATATTGGACGCGTGATCGCGCGTCCTTTCGTGGGTGACAAACCTGGCGAGTTCCAGCGTACCGGCAACCGTCACGATCTGGCTGTCGAACCGCCAGCCCCTACGGTGCTAAAAAAGTTGGTGCACGAGAAGGGTGGTGAAGTGGTGTCGATCGGTAAAATTGCCGACATCTACGCCAACATTGGCATAACTAAGCAAGTGAAGGCCACCGGCATTGACGCATTGTTCGATGCGACCTTGAGAGAAATAGACAAGGCTGGCGACAACACCATCGTGTTTACCAACTTCGTTGACTTTGACTCCTCTTATGGTCACCGCCGTGATGTGGCGGGTTATGCCGCCGCGCTGGAACTGTTCGACCGCCGCTTACCGGAGCTACTCAAGCGGGTAAACGGTGACGATATCATTATCTTTACCGCTGACCACGGCTGCGACCCGACCTGGAGCGGCACTGACCACACCCGTGAACACATTCCGGTTCTGATCTATGGCCTGAAAGTGAAACCAGGTTCGCTGGGACACCGTGAAACCTTCGCCGACATCGGCCAAACTGTGGCCAGCTACTTTGGCGTGTCGCCGATGGATTACGGTAAATCCATGTTCTAAGCCTGGTCTTTCAAGTTGCAGCGTTGTTGGCTGCGCACGCTTGCCGCCTAGCTGCAACTCGAAATCCAAGGACTTATATGCTTAACGTTTTTATTTAAATCATTGGGGGAAGAAAATTATGGCTACGCCGCACATTAATGCCGAAATGGGGGATTTCGCTGACGTAGTATTGATGCCGGGCGATCCGCTACGCGCAAAATACATCGCTGAAACCTTCATGGAAGACGCGGTAGAAGTGAATAACGTGCGTGGCATGCTGGGTTTCACCGGCACCTACAAAGGTTGCCGCATCTCGGTAATGGGCCATGGTATGGGCATCCCGTCTTGCTCTATCTATGCACGTGAATTGATCGCCGAATTCGGCGTGAAAAAGATTATCCGCGTAGGTTCTTGCGGCGCGGTGCGCGACGATATCAAGCTGCGCGATGTGGTGATTGGTATGGGGGCTTGCACCGACTCCAAGGTCAACCGTCTGCGCTTCAAAGATAATGACTATGCGGCGATTGCTGACTTCGACATGGTGCGCCATGCTGTAGACGCGGCATCAGCGCAGGGCATGGCGGCGCGCGTGGGCAATATCTTCTCCACCGACCTGTTCTACACCCCGGACCCGGACATGTTCCAGGTGATGAAGAAATACGGCATTCTGGGGGTAGAAATGGAAGCGGCCGGTATTTACAGCGTGGCAGCGGAATTACACGAAGAGTTCGGCTGTAAGGCGCTGACCCTCTGCACGGTGTCCGACCACATTCTGCGTCATGAAGCGACTACCGCAGCCGAGCGTCAAATCACCTTTAACGAGATGATCGTTATTGCGCTGGAATCGGTACTGCTGGGCGACCAAGCCTGATTATCCAAAGGGCGCAGCAAAGCTGTGCCCGCAGATAAATCTATTCATTCTACCTGGTCATTCCCGATTAATGCTTTACCTTTCGGCTAATTAGCGCTATTACTTCAGTTATCAATCTATTCACCGATCTATTTACCGATGCACAACGTCCTATTTACCGATGAACAACGTCGAACAGGTTTTGCGTAGCGGCCACGCCACGTCACACCAGCTTATCGCCGCACTTTGCATCAGCCAGCCGACGCTGTCGCGCAGTATCTGCACATTGGCGGGAGTGGTGCTGACGCTCTATAAAGGCAAGGCGACGCGTTATGCGTTGCGGCACTGGGTGGCTTGATAGAGGCAATTTCCGTTGTATCGCGTCGAACGGCCGGGTTGCCATGGTATCGTTGGAAACGCCGGATACCGAATTCAGCGTCAGTGGCAGCGCAAATTGGGTGATGGCGGCGCAGAGGCTGTTACAGCAGGGTGTAATAGAACGTCATACTTGCCAGAGGATGGCACTATCCTGGGCGTTCGGCAAGTTGATAGCCAATAGTGATATGCATCAGGGGAATTTGTTATTCCGCGCCCGGCACAGCGCTCTGTGGCGATGGCCCCGTTTTACGACATGTTGCCGATGGCGTTTGCGCCGAGCGGCAGCGGTAATATGCGCCGGGAAGCGGTAGCAATCAGGTTAAGCCATGAGGTTAGCGGCACTATTTGGCGGCAGGCGGAATTACTGGCGCTTGAATTTTGGCGGCGCACAGTGCTGTGCCCGCAGATCAGCGATGAATTTCGCACCTTCTCACCATTGCCGCACAGATGTTGGCTCAGTTGCAGAAACTCAACCCTCACATTGCGCGCCTGGCCTGACTCAGCGCTTCTTCGCTTCTCCCTGCGGCTGCGACGGTTCATCGTCTTCCTCCAACGGTGTATTGGCGGTTAGCAGGTATGGCGACTGCTGCTGCCAGTGGCTGCGTTGGTGTTGCAGCAGGGTGCGCGCCAGAATAATACCAATCGCCAGCGCCAGCAGGATCATCTGACGCAGCAAGTTGGTGGTGTTGTCCACCTGCTTGGATTCCGTCGCCAGCACATGGGTATCGAGGGTGATGCGGATAAAGCCGATCGGGCCGTCTTTGCCGTTGATCGACTCAACTAACTGATGGTTGAAATAGCTGCCCGCGCGTTTGCCGTCGAGCGACAGGCGATCGCGTAGGCTTATTTGTTCACCGGCGAGGGAAACCAAGGTGCCGTCCAGTTGATAGACGCTTGCGTCCAGAATGCGACTATGATCGGTAAGCTGTTTCAGGGTAGCGTCGATACGCTGATTATCGATGTCGTTGTCCAGCAGTGGTGCCAGGCTGTATGCCACCTGCCTGGTCAGCGTTTGTGCCAATTCTTCCACCTGCTCGGAACGTGCCAATTGATGGCTTAGGCTAAAATAGGAGGTACCTTGCATCAACATCACCAGTAAAGCCAAGCAAATCAGGATAATAGTGGTACGGTGCAGGCGAAATTTCAATTTATTGCGAGCCATGCAGATTCCTTACGCGTCTTGGATGCTTTATGTTGCCAGAACCGATGGCGATAGGATAGCTTGATGCGTCGTTTTCTCATCCAGCCACTGGGTGCGCCCCCTTAATTCAGGAGTTAAAGATGTCGAACCAGGAGTTAAAGATGTCGAACAGTCTGACCTATTGCGATCTTCCGGCGGAGATCGCTCAATGGCCGGGTCTTCCCCTTTCCTTGAGCGGTAATGAAGTGATGCCGCTGGACTATCGGGCAGATCATACCGGGTGGTTATTGTACGGCAAAGCATTGGATAAAACGCGCATCGCTCAGTTCCAGCGCAAGCTGGGGGTAGCGATGGTGATCGTCACTGCCTGGGACGTAGGGGATTATCAGGTAGTGCGCTTGGCCGGAACCCTGACAGCGGGGGCCATGCTATTGGCGGCGGAGAACGGGCTGGACGTGGCACCGTTGGGCGAGATCCCGCACTTGCGCACGCCGGGTTTATTGGTGATGGATATGGACTCGACAGCGATCGAGATCGAGTCCATCGATGAGATAGCCAAGCTGGCGGGTGTAGGGGTGCAGGTGGCGGAAGTCACCGAACATGCGATGCGCGGCGAACTGGATTTTACCGCCAGCCTGCATCAGCGCGTCGCTATGCTGAAGGGTGCTGATGCCAGCATCCTCAAGCAAGTGTGTGACAAACTGCCCCTGATGCCTGGGTTGACCTACCTGGTGGGTCAGTTGCACGCTATGGGCTGGCATGTGGCGATCGCCTCAGGTGGCTTCACCTATTACGCCGAATACCTGCGTGACCGGTTGAAACTGGTCGCGGTGGTGGCCAATGAGCTAGAGATGCGCGATGGCAAACTGACCGGTGAAGTGCTAGGGCCAGTGGTGGATGCGCAGTTCAAGGCTGATACGCTGGTACGGCTGGCTGAAAAGCTGGGTATTGCGCCAGCGCAAACTGTGGCCATCGGCGATGGTGCCAACGATGTGCTGATGATGCAGGTAGCGGGGCTGGGTATCGCCTACCATGCCAAACCCTACGTGTATCAACAAGCGCAGGTATCGATTCGCCATGCTGATCTGATCGGCGTGCTTTGCGTATTGAGCGGCAGCCTGAAACACCCAGTGCGCTAAACAGGCGAGTGAGGTAATACGTGGCAAAAACAGCAAAACTGGCGTTTGTATGTAATGAGTGCGGTGCTGATTACCCGCGTTGGCAGGGGCAGTGCAGCGCCTGTCACGCCTGGAACGGCATTACTGAAGTGCGTTTTGCGGCGCTGCCTTCCTCCTCCCGCAACGAACGCCTAAGCGGCTATGCTGGCAACGCTGGCATGAGCAAATTACAGAAACTGTCTGACATCAGCCTAGAAGCGTTACCGTGTTTCACCACGGGCTTTCTTGAGTTTGATCGGGTACTGGGCGGTGGCGTGGTACCTGGCAGTGCCATTTTGATCGGTGGCAACCCCGGTGCTGGTAAAAGTACCTTACTGTTGCAAGTGCTGTGCAAACTGTCCGAACAGATGAAAACCCTGTACGTTACTGGCGAAGAGTCGCTACAGCAGGTAGCGATGCGCGCCCACCGTCTAGGGCTGCCGACTCGTGGCTTGAATATGCTATCGGAAACCAGCATCGAGCAGATCTGCCTGGTCGCTGAGCAGGAACAGCTGAAGCTAATGGTGATCGACTCGATCCAAGTTATGCACATGGCAGACATTAAGTCTTCGCCTGGGAGCGTGGCGCAATTACGTGAAACTGCCGCCTATCTGACACGCTTTGCCAAAACGCTTGGCGTAGCTATCGTGATGGTCGGCCACGTCACTAAGGACGGCTCGCTAGCTGGGCCGAAGGTACTGGAGCACTGCATCGACTGCTCGGTGTTGCTGGATGGCGATGCCGATTCCCGCTTCCGTACTTTGCGCAGCCATAAGAACCGCTTTGGAGCGGTCAATGAGCTAGGTGTCTTCGCTATGACAGAACAGGGTCTGCGTGAAGTTAGCAACCCCTCGGCCATTTTCCTCAGTCGCGGCGAAGCGGTGACCTCCGGCAGCTCGGTGATGGTCGTTTGGGAAGGCACCCGGCCACTACTGGTGGAGATCCAAGCGCTGGTGGATCACTCCATGATGTCCAACCCGCGCCGGGTAGCGGTTGGGCTAGAGCAGAACCGGCTGGCGATCCTGCTGGCGGTGCTGCATCGTCACGGTGGGCTACAAATGTCCGATCAGGACGTATTCGTCAACGTGGTCGGTGGTGTGAAGGTCACTGAGACCAGCGCTGATCTGGCACTGCTAATATCGCTAGTGTCTAGCTTGCGCGATCTGCCATTGCCAAAGGATCTGGTGGTGTTTGGCGAAGTGGGCTTGGCGGGGGAGATCCGCCCGGTGCCGAGCGGCCAGGAGCGTATTTCCGAAGCGGCCAAACACGGCTTTAAACGCGCTATCGTACCGCACGCCAATGTGCCTAAGAAACCGCCGACCAATATGCAGGTGTTCGGCGTGAAGAAATTGGCAGAGGCGCTGGAGGTGTTGGATGCATTTTATTAACTGTGGAATGTGCTATTTTTAGCATACTACTAACCCGAAATGATTCGGATTACAGCCAGGTGGCAACGCAGTGACAAATTGGTCTGGAACCGATTTGAACCGCGCCTACGCTGTGCCGCAGGCTAAATCTCAGGGATGAAGTTCATCAATCCCAAGGCGCTGACATCGTTAAGTCACTGGGGGGAGCGAAGAAAGCCAACGTCCATGCAACCTGAAGTATGGCGGGCATAAACAGGGGGGCATATGCCGCAGTTTGATTACCTAAAGGCTGCCATTAAACAGAAAGGCTGTACTCTGCATCAAGTGGCCGATGCTAGCGGCATGACCAAAGGTTATCTTAGCCAACTGTTGAACGGTAAAATCAAAAGCCCAAGCGCCCAAAAACTGCAAGCGCTGCATCGCTTTCTTGGGTTGGCATACCTACGGCGGGAAAAAAAAACTGGCGTAGTGTTTGGTAAATTTTACCCGCTACACACAGGCCATATTTACCTGATCCAACGTGCTTGCAGCCAAGTGGATGAATTGCACGTTATGCTGTGCCACGACGAACCGCGCGATCGCGTACTGTTTGAAAACAGCTCAATGTCGCAGCAGCCCACAGTTAGTGATCGCTTGCGCTGGTTATTGCAGACCTTCAAATATCAGAAAAACATCCATATTCACTCATTCGGTGAACAGGGGATTGAGCCTTATCCTCACGGTTGGGATCTGTGGAGCAACGCCATAAAAGCCTTTATTGCTGAGAAGGGCATAGTGCCGAGCTTTATCTTCTCTAGCGAATTACAGGATGCCCCGTGTTACCGCAAGTATTTGGGTACTGAAACCATTCTTATCGATCCTGAGCGTTCATTTATGAACATCAGCGGTAGCCGAATCCGCCAAGATCCCTTCCGTTACTGGGATTACATCCCAACCGAAGTCAAACCGTTCTTTGTGCGCACCGTGGCGATCCTCGGCGGTGAATCGAGCGGCAAATCGACCCTGGTAAATAAACTGGCGAACATTTTCAACACCACCAGCGCCTGGGAATATGGCCGCGACTATGTGTTCTCGCACCTCGGTGGTGACGAAATGGCGTTACAGTATTCCGACTATGACAAGATAGCCCTCGGCCAGGCGCAATACGTTGATTTTGCGGTGAAGTACGCCAATAAGGTCGCGTTTATCGACACCGACTTTGTCACCACCCAGGCGTTCTGTAAAAAGTATGAAGGGCGCGAGCACCCGTTCGTGCAGGCTCTGATCGACGAGTACCGCTTTGACCTGGTGATCCTGCTGGAAAACAACACCCCCTGGGTTGCGGACGGTTTGCGCAGCCTCGGCGATCCGGCCGAGCGCAGGGCGTTCCAGCACCTGTTGGAAACTATGCTGTGCGCTAATAACATCGACTATGTGCATGTTGAGTCCAGTGATTACGACACACGTTTCCTGCGCTGTGTTGACCTGGTCAAACAACTGCTAGCGATGCCGGAACATCAACCTATCATTGGTTGAGACATCCTAGGTGCTATCACAGTGGCAGAAACGGCGATCCGCTTGGCTCTTTGGCACAGGGTTGAATTAACGTTCCCGCGCACTGAACCAGGTTAATCTTTTCGTGGCTTTGTTGAATAAATCGGATTTGGAATAAAGAGTCCCGTGAATGGGCATATTTCAGGCAACGCGTAGACTTTCGGCATACCGGGGCGTTTTTGAATAAATCGAACATTTGGCCGGGACGAGGATCAGATCACTCTCCTTCTGTCAAAATAGCGACATTCCGTGGCCCAGCAAAAGTTCAACATCAGCAACTGGAAGGCTTACAACAACGCCCTTATCACTCGGGGTTCACTCACTTTCTCGGTGGATGAAACGGCACTTCACGCCTGGTACTGCGAGGCAAAACTTTCTCTGCGTGGTCGCACACCACATTATTCCGATATGGCAATGACCAGCGTAATGGCAATCACCAGCGTATTGATGCTGAAACGGATTTTCGGCCTGACACTTCGCGCCCTCCAGGGCTTTGTCGACTCCATTGTCACACTGATCAAAGTGCCGTTGAACTACCCGGACGACACCTGCATCAGTAAGCGGGCAAAGTCCGGCCATGTCCCGTTTAAAACCCCAACGCCGGGTGAAATTGCGCACCTCGTTATCGAACTCTAGCGGGCTCAACGTGTTGGGTGAAGCGGAGTGGATGGCAAAAAACACGGTCAGGAAAAACGGCGGATCTGGCGAAAACTGCATTTGGCCGTAGATACAGAAACACATGAGGTCATCTGTACTGACCTTTCCTTAAGCAATGTCACCGATACCGCAGCCTTCCCAGGTCTCATCCGCCAGAGGTACCGTAAAATCAAAGTCGCCTCGGCGGATCGGGCTTAGGATACGCGAGTGTGTGATGATGAGTTAAGGGGCAAGAAGCTCAAGGCGTTAATACCGCCCAGCAGCGGAGCCCGGTATTGGTCGGCAGACTATGCAGAGCGAAATCAAGCGGTGGCGAACCGGCGCGTTACCGGAGACAACACACGGTAGAAAAGTATCACAGGCTACCACCGACGTTCGATAGCGGCAACAGCGAGGTACAGAGTAAAACAGCTATTTGGTGGTCACCTGTCGCTGCGAGATTATGATGGGCAAGTTGCAGAGGCGCTGGCCATGATCTGTGCATTAAACAAAATGCCGCTCACCGGTATGCCAGAAAGTGTACGCCTTGCCTGAAAGCTGCCCATTCACGGGACTATTTATTCCAAATCCGATTTATTCAACAAAGCCTACAAACGCAATAAAGTTCTATCTTGCTCCTATATTTGACCTGCGTATTCTTTGTCGCTAAGTTAGACGTCCACTGGACGCTTTCTGGACGAGCAGACGTCTCGTTATGTTTATGCAATCACTTAAGACACTCTCTTAAAAACAAGTCATACACCACTTGTCAAAACCGTCACGAGCAGCCATTAACGGAGGGCGAAAAACCGATTGGCGGGTTAACTTGCTGATTGGATTTCTGCCTGAAGTTGATAAGCCCCCTCGTAGCAGGTTGTGGGAGTCATACAGAACCTGGGGAGGTTCACTCAATATGTTGTACGATGAATCCCAAGAAAGGGATAACTGTGGTTTCGGCCTGATCGCCCATATAGAAGGCGACCCTAGCCACAAAGTGGTACGTACCGCCATTCATGCGCTTGCTCGTATGCAGCACCGTGGCGCAGTCCTGTCTGACGGTAAGACGGGCGATGGTTGCGGCCTATTGTTGCAAAAGCCTGATCGTTTATTCCGCATGGTGGCGCGAGAGTGCGGCTGGCATTTAGCCAAAAACTATGCCGTTGGCATGATGTTCCTTAGCCAAAATGAAGAGAAAGCTTGCACTAGCCGCCACATCGTGGAAGAAGAACTGCAAAAGGAAACACTGTCGATCGTCGGCTGGCGTCAAGTGCCGACCAACCCGGACGTGCTGGGTGAGATCGCGCGCGCTTCTCTGCCACGCATTGAACAAATTTTTGTCAATGCACCAGCGGGCTGGCGTTCGCGCGATGTAGAGCGCCGCCTGTTTATGGCGCGCCGCCGCATTGAAAAGCGCATCCAGGACAAAAACTTCTACGTTTGTAGTTTCTCCAAGTTGGTGATGATCTATAAAGGGCTGTGCATGCCTAAAGATCTTCCGCGTTTCTATCTTGATTTGGCGGATCTGCGGCTGGAATCAGCCATCTGCCTATTCCACCAGCGTTTTTCTACCAACACTGTACCGCGCTGGCCGCTGGCGCAGCCGTTCCGCTATCTGGCACATAACGGCGAGATCAACACCATTACTGGCAACCGCCAATGGGCGCGCGCGCGCACCTATAAATTCCAGACACCGCTGATCCCGGATTTGCACGCTGCAGCGCCTTTCATCAACGAAACCGGCTCCGACTCTAGTTCGCTAGACAACATGCTGGAGCTGTTGCTTGCGGGCGGCATGGATCTGATCCGTGCCATGCGTTTGCTGGTGCCGCCAGCCTGGCAGAACAACCCAGACATGGACAGCGAACTGCGTGCTTTTTTCGATTTTAATTCAATGCACATGGAGCCGTGGGATGGCCCGGCTGGTATCGTGATGTCCGATGGCCGCTATGCCGCCTGCAACCTTGACCGCAACGGCCTGCGCCCAGCACGCTATGTGATCACCAAAGACAAGCTGATCACCTGCGCCTCTGAAGTCGGCATCTGGGATTACCAGCCAGATGAGGTCGTGGAGAAAGGCCGCGTCGGCCCAGGTGAACTGATGGTGATCGATACCCGCTGTGGCCGCATCTTGCACTCCGCCGAGACCGATGAAGATCTGAAAAACCGCCACCCATATAAAGCGTGGATGGAGAAAAACGTTAGGTACCTGATGCCGTTCGAAAACTTGCCGGACGATCAGATCGGTAGCCGCGAACTTGACGACGTGCAGCTCGAAGCCTACCAGAAGCAGTTCGGCTACAGCCGTGAAGAGCTGGATCAAGTGATCCGCGTGCTGGGCGAGAACGGCCAAGAAGCCACAGGTTCGATGGGTGATGATACCCCGTTTGCAGTGCTCTCAAGCCGCCCGCGCATCATCTATGATTATTTCCGCCAGCAGTTCGCGCAGGTCACCAACCCGCCGATCGATCCGTTGCGTGAAGCTCACGTCATGTCGCTGGCGACCTGCATCGGCCGCGAAATGAACGTGTTCTGTGAAGCCGAAGGCCAGGCGCACCGCCTGAGTTTCAAATCGCCGATTCTGCTTTACGACGATTTCCAACAGCTCACCACACTGGAAGGCGAATATTACCGTGCCGACACCCTCGATCTCACCTTCGATCCGGCTGAACAGGATCTGGAGCAGACCCTCCGCGCACTGTGCAACGAAGCGGAATGTAAAGTGCGCGATGGCACAGTGCTGTTGGTGTTATCCGACCGCGCCATCGCTCCCCAGCGCCTGCCAGTACCCGCGCCGATGGCGGTCGGTGCCATCCAGACCCGTTTGGTGGAAAAAAGCCTGCGTTGCGATGCCAACATAATCGTTGAAACCGCCAGCGCCCGCGATCCACACCACTTCGCGGTGCTGCTCGGCTTCGGTGCCACCGCTATCTACCCGTATCTGGCCTATGAAACCTTAGCCAAGCTGGTAGACAACCAGGCGATCGACAAACAGTATCGCGAGGTGATACTGAACTATAGCAACGGCATTCACAAAGGCTTGTACAAGATCATGTCCAAAATGGGCATCTCGACCATCGCCTCTTATCGCTGCTCCAAGCTGTTTGAAGCCGTTGGTCTACACCGCGATCTGACTAACCTGTGCTTCCAAGGCGTGGTCAGCCGTATCGGGGGGGCCAGCTTTAGCGACTTCCAACAAGATTTGCAGAAACTATCTAAACGCGCTTGGCTAAAACGCATTCCGCTGGAACAAGGCGGGCTGCTGAAGTTCGTGCATGGCGGTGAGTACCATGCCTATAATCCTGATGTGGTGAGCATGCTGCAAAATGCGGTGCATAGCGGCAAATACAGCGATTATCAGGCTTACGCCACGCTGGTGAACCAACGCCCGGTCGCCATGCTGCGCGATCTGCTGACCATCACGCCGCAGGGTGAAGCTATCCCGGTCGATCAGGTGGAACCGGCAGAGTTGCTGTTTAAACGCTTCGACACCGCAGCGATGTCGATCGGTGCCCTTAGCCCTGAAGCGCACGAGTCACTGGCGATCGCCATGAACGGGCTTGGCGGCTTCTCCAACTCTGGCGAAGGTGGCGAAGACCCAGCGCGATACGGCACTGACAAAGTTTCGCGCATCAAGCAGGTGGCTTCCGGGCGCTTTGGCGTGACGCCAACTTACCTGATCAACGCCGATGTGATCCAAATTAAGGTGGCGCAAGGTGCCAAACCAGGTGAAGGCGGCCAACTGCCAGGAGATAAAGTTACTCCCTATATCGCCAAACTACGTTATTCGGTACCGGGCGTAACCCTAATTTCCCCACCGCCGCATCACGATATCTATTCAATCGAAGACCTGGCTCAGTTGATCTTCGACCTCAAACAGGTGAACCCGCAGGCGGTGATCTCGGTGAAACTAGTTTCCGCACCGGGCGTTGGCACCATCGCCACCGGCGTGGCGAAAGCCTATGCCGACCTGATCACAATCGCCGGTTACGATGGTGGCACCGGTGCCAGCCCGCTGTCCTCGGTAAAATATGCTGGTTGTCCGTTGGAACTGGGCTTGGTGGAAACCCAGCAGGCGCTGGTGGCCAACGGCCTACGGCACAAAATCCGCCTACAGGTAGACGGCGGTTTGAAAACCGGCGTGGACATCGTCAAAGCGGCGATCCTCGGCGCAGAAAGCTTCGGCTTTGGCACCGGCCCGATGGTAGCGCTGGGCTGTAAATATTTGCGCATCTGCCATCTGAACAACTGCGCGACCGGTGTGGCGACCCAAGATGATAGATTGCGCCGCGATCACTACCACGGCCTGCCAGTACGCGTAGCCAATTACTTCCAGTTTATCGCGCGGGAAACCCGTGAGATCATGGCACAGCTCGGCGTCAGCCAGTTGGTTGATTTGATTGGTCGCAGTGAGTTCCTAACCGAAATAGACGGCATCTCTGCCAAGCAGAACAAACTGGATTTATCACCATTGCTAAAAACCGTCACCCCGCACCCAGGCAAGGCGCTGTACTGTACCGAGGGAAGCAACCCGCCATTTGACAAAGGTCTGCTAAATAAAGCATTGCTGGCGCAGGCAAAGCCGTATCTCGACGAAAAACGCAGTAAAACATTCTACTTTGATATCTGCAACACTGACCGCTCCGTGGGGGCCACGCTGTCCGGTGCCATCGCCACCCTACATGGCGATCAGGGTATGGCGACTGCTCCGATCAAAGTGTATTTCTCTGGTACCGCTGGCCAGAGCTTCGGAGTATGGAATGCCGTCGGCGTTGAGCTGACACTAACCGGCGATGCCAACGACTACGTTGGCAAAGGCATGGCTGGCGGCAGCATCGCGGTACGCCCACCGTTCGGCTCCTCGTTCCGCAGCCATGAGGCCAGCATTATCGGCAACACCTGTCTGTATGGTGCCACTGGCGGTAAATTGTTTGCTGCAGGCCGCGCAGGCGAACGTTTCGCAGTACGCAACTCCGGTGCCATTACTGTGGTGGAAGGCATCGGCGATAATGGCTGTGAATACATGACCGGTGGCATCGTCTGCGTGCTGGGCAACACCGGCATCAACTTTGGCGCAGGTATGACCAGTGGTTTTGCATATGTTCTGGATGAAGACGGCGAGTTTCGTCAGCGCGTCAATCCAGAACTGGTGGAAGTGCTCGACGTCGACCCACTGGCTATTCTCCATGAGCACCTACGCGGCCTGATCACCGAGCATGTGCAGGCAACCGGTTCTTCCCGTGCGGAACAGATCTTGACCAACTGGCCGGAATGGCGGCCGAAGTTCGCTCTAGTTAAGCCGAAGTCCAGTGATGTCAAAGCATTGTTAGATCACCGTAGTCGTTCCACAGCCGAACTGCGGGTTCAGGCGCAGTAATGAGGTAGGTATTAATGAGTCAGAATATTTATCAATTTATCGACTTACAGCGTGTTGATCCACCAAAGAAACCGCTAAAGATCCGCAAAATTGAATTTATAGAGATTTACGAACCTTTTTCAGTCACCCAAGCAAAAGCTCAGGCGGATCGCTGTCTGTCCTGCGGTAACCCTTATTGCGAATGGAAATGCCCGGTTCACAATTATATTCCAAACTGGCTAAAGCTGGCATACGAAGGTCGCATCATGGAGGCGGCAGATCTGGCGCATCAGACCAACAGCCTGCCAGAAGTGTGTGGCCGTGTCTGCCCGCAGGATCGCCTGTGTGAAGTGGCCTGCACCCTGAACGACGAGTTTGGCGCAGTCACCATCGGCAACATTGAGCGCTATATAAGCGATAAAGCGCTCGAAATGGGCTGGAAACCGGATATGTCCCACATACAGCCGAACTACAAACGTGTGGCGATCATCGGTGCCGGTCCCGCAGGTCTTGCCTGCGCCGATGTGCTGACCCGCAACGGTATCAAAGCGGTGGTATATGATCGTCATCCAGAGATCGGCGGCCTGCTGACTTTCGGTATCCCGGCCTTCAAGTTGGAAAAAGCAGTGATGATAAAGCGTCATGGCATCTTCAGCGAGATGGGCATCGAGTTCCAACTGAATACCGAGGTGGGTAAGGACGTCAGCATGGAAACACTACTCAACGAGTTTGATGCGGTGTTTCTGGGCGTTGGCACTTATCAGTCGATGCGCGGTGGGCTGGAAAATGAAACAGCGCCAGGCGTGTACGACGCGCTGCCGTTCCTGATCTCCAACACCAAGCAACTGATGGGCTATAACACCGAACCACACCAGCCGTATTTCAGCATGGCAGGCAAACGCGTAGTGGTGCTGGGCGGCGGCGACACCGCAATGGACTGCGTGCGCACCGCAATCCGTCAAGGTGCTACACAGGTCACATGTGCCTACCGCCGCAACGAGGCCAACATGCCGGGCTCCAATCGCGAAGTGAAAAATGCCCGCGATGAAGGGGGAGAATTCAAATTCAACGTGCAGCCACTAAGCATTGAACTCAACAGCGCCGGACGCGTTGCCGGGGTGAAAATGGTGTATACCCGACTGGGCGCACCAGAAGCTCATGGCCGCCAGATGGCGGAACAGGTACCAGGCTCCGAACACATAATCGACGCCGATGCGGTGGTGATGGCATTCGGTTTCCGTCCGCACCAGATGGATTGGCTGTCGGCGCACGATGTGCAGTTTGACAAGCAAGGTCGCATTCTGGTGGCGGAAAACACTCTCCACGCCTTCCAAACCAGCAACGCAAAAATTTTCGCCGGTGGCGACGCGGTGCGCGGTTCAGATTTGGTAGTAACGGCGATTGCCGAAGGACGCAAAGCGGCCGAGGGCATTATCAACTATCTGGACGTATAATCCCACTATCCCTTGCTTAAAGGCTCGGCATGCCGAGCCTTTTGTTTCTCCATGGCTGACGCCACTGCGCGATAGTATCCAGTCGGGGCATGACAGCACTGAATGGCGAGGACTTCCCAGGCAATAAAAATAAAAAAGGTACCGCATGTAGTACCTTTTCGTTTGCGGCGACATATTTATTTAACCACGCGCAGTGACGGGCGGCGGCCACCCGATGGCGGCGGTTCGTCGCAATGACTCGTCTCTGGGTGGTTAATGTCAACCACCGATATCAGGCTTTCCACAGGGTTAGTCTTATTGTCCAGACTTTCAATAGTACCTTCTACTGCGTAGGCAGCCTCCGGTTCGAATAGACTACCCGCGCCGTTCTCACGCGCATAAATCGCCTGCACAGCAGCCATCGGTACCGAAACCTGACGCGGCATACCGCCGAATCGCGCGTTGAAGCGCACTTCGTCATCGCTTAGTTCCAGATTGCCGACTGCGTGCGGCGCGATGTTCAATACAATCTGACCATCGCGAGCAAACTCCATCGGCACCTGAATACCAGGGCAAGTAACATCTATTACCAGGTGCGGCGTCAATTGGTTATCAAGCAGCCAATCATATAATGCCCGCAGCAGGTACGGACGGCGCGGAGTCATATGAGAGATGTCCATAATACTTAGCCCCGAGTCTATAGACGCATTTCGCGCTCGGCTTCAGTCAGAGAAGCCAGGAACGCATCACGTTCGAACACGCGGGTCATGTAGCCTTTAAGTTCTTTGGAGCTAGCACCGCTCAGTTCAATGCCCAACTGCGGCAAGCGCCACAGCAGCGGGGCCAAGTAGCAATCCACCAGGCTGAACTCTTCACTCATAAAGTAGGACGTTTGGCCAAAGATCGGTGCGATCGCCAGCAGTTCTTCGCGCAGTTGGCGACGAGCGGATTCCGCTTCCTGGCCGCTGCTCTGCTCAATATTGTTCATCAGCGAGTACCAGTTTTTCTCAATACGTAGCATCATTAACCGGCTTTCACCGCGAGCGACCGGGTAAACTGGCATCAGTGGCGGGTGTGGGAAACGCTCATCAAGGTATTCCATAATGATGCGGGATTCATACAGGGTCAGTTCGCGATCGACCAGTGTCGGTAATGTTTGGTAAGGATTGAGGTCAATTAAATCCTGCGGCAGGTTATCCATCTCGACCTGCTCAATCTCGACGCTGATACCTTTCTCCGCGAGTACGATACGTACTTGATGGCTAAAAATGTCGGTCGGGCCAGAGAACAGTGTCATTACCGAACGTTTGTTGGCAGCGACAACCATGAGAACCTCCAAGTTATTTAAAAATACTGCGGATAGCTAGCTCACATTCATCTTCATCTTTCACACCACATACCGGCAGCCCGCAATCAACCTGGCCATAAAACCGACCTAGGAGGTAAACTGACGGCAAACAGGTGCAAAAGTGGGGGGGAAGTTTACCAGATTCTGCTTGTTTTATGGGAGCCACGCGACAATTTTATTTTTTGATATTACAAGAATTTTAGTAGGGATAGGCCTATTTTGACGCATAAAAACCCGGTGCAGCGAACTGCACCTGATTTTGCGCAACCCACACTGCTGAAGCAGTAAAGATTAACGCTTGGAGAACTGAGGACGACGACGTGCTTTGCGCAGGCCAACTTTCTTACGTTCAACCTGACGCGCGTCACGAGTGACGAAGCCAGCCTTACGTAGTTCAGAACGCAGAGTTTCGTCATACTCCATCAGTGCACGGGTGATACCGTGACGGATAGCACCGGCTTGACCGGAGATACCACCGCCTTTAACGGTGATGTACAGATCCAATTTACCTGCCATGTCAACCAGTTCCAGCGGCTGACGAACGACCATACGGGCAGTTTCGCGACCGAAGTACTGTTCCAGGCTGCGCTGGTTGATAACGATGTTACCGTTTCCCGGCTTGATGAAGACGCGAGCTGCGGAGCTTTTGCGGCGACCAGTGCCGTAGTATTGATTTTCAGCCATTGCCATTAATCCCGATTAAATGTCCAGAAATTGCGGTTGCTGTGCCGCGTGATGATGCTTAGTACCCGCGTAAACTTTCAGTTTACGGAACATGGCACGACCCAGCGGACCCTTTGGCAGCATGCCTTTAACCGCGATTTCAATCACGCGCTCAGGACGGCGGGCAATCATCTCTTCAAAGGTCGCTTGCTTGATACCACCGATATGACCAGTGTGACGGTAGTAAACTTTATCTGTACGCTTGTTGCCAGTTACAGCAACTTTATCTGCATTCAGAACGATGATGTAATCACCGGTATCCACATGCGGGGTGTATTCCGCTTTATGCTTGCCGCGCAGGCGACGAGCCAGTTCGGTAGCGAGACGGCCTAAAGTTTTACCATCTGCATCAACAACATGCCAGTCGCGTTTTACGGTTTCTGGTTTAGCTGTAAAAGTTTTCATTAGAAAGCTTACCCAATAATTAGTTACACGTTGGTGGACACCCAAACGCTCGAAAAAAGTTGAGGCTCACACGACCATACAAGTCCAGCAAACCTATCCCTTCGAATAGCCATTTGCCGACACTATAAAAGTTTTGGGAAAAAACTTTGTTGTAACGTGGGGTAGAAATATTATAGAGAAGTCGATCACAAAGATCGAATAGTTTTTGAATGGATTTTTTTATCCCCTGGACAACGCACAGCTACCGGCGCGTACATCGAGCACGTGAAGGGTGGCGAGCAACATGACCCACAGATATCCCGTTAAGTTAAATTTATCGCAGGTGCGGCAGCTTGAGATACTCCTCACTCTGCATCTCCTGCAAACGCGATAGGCAGCGTTGATATTCAAACTTCAACTGTTCCCCTTGGTAGATCTCAAACATTGAAGCCTCAGCAGCGATCACCAGTTTAACGTGGCGCTCATAGAATTCATCCACCAGCGCCAAGAAGCGACGGGCGGTGTTTTCTTTTCTCGGCCCCATCACTTGCACATTGTAAAGGATCACACTACGGTACCGACGCGATAACACAATATAGTCCAACTGGCTACGCGCTTCCTCACACAGGGTATGGAAATCCACCGCCAGCACTCCATCCACTACGCGGATCGCCTGCAAAGGCCGATGATTGACCTGCAACATCCGTGCCTCTTCCCCAGCCTTGCCCGCCAGCGTGATAAACATTCTATCCAGAGTCTCTCGCGTCTGCGCATTAAGTGGCATCAAATACAGTTGTGCCTGCGTTAGGGTTCGCAGGCGGTAGTCGATGCCGGCGTCGATGTTTATCACGTCGCAGTACTCATTAATCAGATCGATAGCAGGCAAGAAGCGCGCCCGCTGTAAACCATTGCGATACAGAGAATCTGGCTTAATATTGGAGGTGGCTACCAACGTAATGCCACGCGCGAACAATGCCTGTAACAACGTGCCCAGCAGCATGGCATCAGTGATGTCGGAGACGAAGAATTCGTCAAAGCACAGCACATCAGTTTGCAACTTGAACCCATTGGCAATGCTTTCCAGCGGGTTTTCCTGCCCTTGTAACTCGGTCAATTGTTCGTGCACACGTAGCATAAAGCGGTGGAAATGCAGTCGTAGTTTGCGATCCCCCGGCAGGCTGTGAAAGAACATATCCATCAGCCAGGTTTTACCACGCCCGACACCGCCCCACATATACAGCCCCTGTATCGTGCGTTGTTGGGCCGTTTCACTGCTTTTCCCCAACCAGCGGCTGAGTTTACTACCCAGCCAGCCGGTTGGCATGCTCACCGCTGGTGCTTGTTGCAGCGCCTGGTAAATACGCTCCAATTGAGCAACAGCCTGGCGTTGCACCTCATCGGCCTGATATTTCCCCGTATTCAGCGCCTGCTGGTAACAGGATAGCGGTGATTGTGCCTGCATCTATTCTATGTTCCCTATGAACGTGATCCCCCGCACTTTTTGAACTGCCACGGATTGAAATTATTCGGACATAAGAAATTATTTAGCCAAAATTGGCAGGGAATTGAGGCTATTTCGCGCTATTATCGCCACAAATTCCCGATCCGGGTAATGCTAAAAGAACCTGCAAATACGCTTAAGAATTCCACTCGGACAAGGTTAACGGTTATAGTGGATATTATTAAGTGAAAAATCCCTTCGGAACAACGAAGTCACAAAAGGAGTCATTATGACCTGGGAGTATGCGCTGGTTGGTTTAGTGGTCGGCATCGTCATCGGTGCGGTTGCGATGCGTTTTGGCAATCGTAAACTACGTCAACAACAAGTTTTGCAGCACGAACTGGATAAGAGCAAAACCGAGCTGGAAAAATACCGCCAGGAAATGGTCGGTCACTTTGCATACAGCGCAGAGTTGCTCGATAACACAGCGCGCGATTACCGCCAGTTGTATCAACATATGGCAAAGAGCTCCAACAACTTGCTGCCTGACTTGCCAAACCAGGAAAACCCGTTCCGCTATCAGTTGACCGAAGCTGAAGCAGACAATGATCAAGCACCGGTAGAAATACCGCGTGACTATTCAGAAGGCGCATCTGGCCTGTTGCGTGGCCAAGTACCCCGTCGTGACTAAGCTTCTTACCCATGTAACTTGGCTAGGGGTTTCGCCCTTTGCCTACCGCGTTCTTTTCTTATCATCATGATAGAATGATGCAATAATTTATTGAACTTTTTATACAAATTATTGGTCTTATACCTCGCGTTCGCGTTCGCGTTCGCGTTCGCGTTCGCGTTGATCGGCGATCGGTGCTGTTGTGGCTTCATTCATATTTATCGGCAGGTATTGAGAGAGTTATTATCAATGAAGAAAAAATCTTTAATTCTTAGTGCATTGGCCATAAGCATTGGCCTGATACTCACTTCCTTACCGGTAGCCAGCGCAGCAATGCCCGTTGTTGTGCAGGGCCAGCCGCTGCCAAGCTTGGCACCCATGCTGGAAAAAGTGTTGCCCGCCGTGGTCAGCGTGCACGTTGAAGGCACTCAAGTGCAATATCAGCCGCAGTTGCCTAAAGAATTAAAACGTTTCTTTGGCCACGATTTTCCTGATCAACGCCCCAGTTCTCGCTCGTTTGAAGGGTTAGGCTCTGGCGTAATCATCAATGCCGCCAAAGGCTACGTACTGACCAATAATCACGTTATCAACAATGCCGACAAAATCTACATACAGCTAAATGATGGCCGTGAGCTGGATGCCAAACTGGTTGGCCGCGATGAACAATCCGATATCGCCCTACTGCAACTTAGTGAGGTAAAAAACCTGACCGCCATTAAAATGGCGGATTCCGATCAGCTGCGCGTTGGCGACTTCGCCGTGGCCGTCGGCAACCCATTTGGCCTAGGTCAGACCGCCACCTCCGGCATCATCTCAGCTCTGGGCCGCAGCGGTCTGAATTTGGAAGGCCTGGAGAACTTTATCCAGACTGATGCCTCAATCAACCGTGGTAACTCTGGCGGCGCGCTGGTTAACCTCAACGGCGAGCTGATCGGCATAAATACTGCCATTTTGGCACCAAGCGGCGGCAACGTCGGTATCGGCTTCGCCATTCCAAGCAACATGGCGCAAAACCTCAGCCAACAGTTGATCGAATTCGGCCAAGTGAAGCGCAGTATGTTAGGCATCAAAGGCAGCGAAATGACACCTGACATGGCCACAGTCTTCAATACTGATGCCCAGCGTGGTGCCTTTGTCAGCGAAGTGCTGCCAAAATCCGCCGCCGCTAAGGCCGGTATCAAGGCTGGCGACATACTGGTTTCTATTGATGGCAAGCCAGTCAGCAGTTTCGCCGAGCTACGCGCTAAAGTTGGCACTACCACACCGGGTAAAACGATCAAAATAGGCCTACTGCGAGATGGCAAATCCCAGGAGGTCTCGGTCACGCTAGACAATAATGAAAGTTCTTCAACCAACGCTGAAACGTTGTCACCGGCGTTGCTGGGGGTTTCCCTCAGCAATGGCACACTGCCGAGCGGCGAGCAGGGCGTTAAGGTAGATAACATCGATCAAAGTTCAATAGCAGCGCGGATCGGCCTAAAAAAAGGCGATATGATCATTGGTGCCAACCGCCAGCGCGTTGACAACATCATAGCGTTGCGCAAGATACTGGAGGCCAAGCCGCCGATCATGGCGCTCAATGTCGTACGTGGCAACGAGCGTATTTATTTGCTACTGCGATAATGTGTTTAAAAACCGGGTGCGGTAGCATTCTGCGCTCGGTTAACTCATGTTATCCTCCGTCTCCGTGCATCATTAACTTCATCCATTAAAACGCCATGTTTGCTAAGCTGCTGCGTTCTGTCGTTATTGGTCTTATCGTTGCTGGTCTGCTGCTGGTCGCGCTGCCTATGCTGCGTTCTTCCCACAGCCTATTTGCAGAAAAGCCTGAGAATACCAGCGACGAAACACAGTTGAGCTACAATAAGGCGGTGCGCCGTGCCGCGCCTTCGGTGGTGAATATTAATAATCGCAACTTAAGCGGTACCGCCAATATGCTGTCGTTGGGTTCAGTCGTGATCATGAACGAACTCGGCTATATCATCACCAATCGCCACGTGATCAAGGATGCACAGCAGATTACTGTGGTGCTACAGGATGGCCGCTACGATGAAGCTCTGCTGGTCGGCTCCGACAGATTAACCGATCTGGCGGGGTTGAAGATCGACCCTGGCAATTTACCGATGATTCCGATCAACAACACCCGTATCGCCCACGTTGGTGACGTGGTGTTGGCGATTTGTAACCCCTACAACCTTGGGAAAACGGTCACCCAAGGCATTCTCAGCGCCACTGGCCGCCAGACTTTTCTGCAAACCGATGCCTAGATTAACCGTGGCAATGCCGTTGGCGCGTTGGTGAACTCAGTGGGCGAACTGATCGGCATCAATACCTTGACCTTCGACAAAATCACCGATAACGAAATGCCGGAAGGTCTCGGCTTCGCCATTCCGATCAAACTGGCCACTAAAATTTATGGGTAAGCTGATCCGCGATGGCCGCGTCATTTGAGGTTACCTCGGTATCCAGGGCACAGAGATTATCCCGTTGCGCTCGTCCAATTCCGGCATCGAGCGCCTACAAGGCATTATTGTCACCGAGATCACGCCAAACGGCCCAGCGGGCAACTCTGGCTTTCAACTCAATGACATTATTATCAACGTGGACAACAAACCTGCGGTGTCGGTGCTGGAGAGCATGGATCAAGTAGCGGAGATCCGGCCGGGTACCGAAATCCCGGTAATAGTGCTGCGTAATAGTCAGCGCATCCCCCTTAAGATGACGGTAGGTCAATATCCCGAAGACAGTAATTAAAAAACTGCGTCCGCTTTATTTCCATCGTCGATGGTTATTTTCAAATAGTTAATATTTCCTTGCATAAAATTATTGTGTGTATCGTCGGCTGACAGGAAAATATTGATATCCTCCCCGTCCTTTAGGCCGGGGAGGATGTCAATGGGCCATTTATCAGAGATGCAAAAAATGACATAAAATCATAATCTTATTTTTTGATCACTTGATACATAAAGGTATCGTAGTAGCCGATCGGTCAGCGCGCTCTTTGGCTTATTTCTTTAGAGATCATGATCAAGATAAGCTACATAGAATAGGGCGGGGGAGGATGTCAAGCCGCTCGAAACCCGTTTAACGGTTACATCCAGTACCGATCACACAAGGCACAATGAATATGCATATCAAAAAACAAGATAAAATCACTCATCTTGGCAGTCACTCGGACTATCCAGATCACTATGCTCCAGCGTTACTCGAAGCCCTGCCCCGCGCTCATGGTAGGGATCTGATCGGTGTGAATGAACATAACCTGCCGTCCAGTGGCTTCGATCTGTGGACTGCTTTCGAACTTTCCTGGCTCAACGCCAAAGGCAAACCGGTGGTGGGGGTAGGGGAATTTACCTTACCACACTACTCCACCAACTTGATCGAATCTAAATCTTTCAAGTTGTACCTTAACAGTTTTAATCAAACGCGTTTCGACAGTGTGGAAACGGTGAACACCGTGATGCAAAAAGATCTGTCGCAGGCGGTCAACGGCTTGGTCGGGGTTAAACTCTATCCGGGGATGGATAGCTATTCAACGCAGATCGATCATCTACCGGGTGTCAATATTGATGATCTGGATATCGCCATTGATGACTATGCTTTCAAACCGGAATATCTGCACGGTGCGGCCAGCGCACAGGCAGAATGGGTAACAGAGACGCTATCCTCCAATCTGTTAAAGTCCAACTGCCCGGTAACTCATCAACCGGATTGGGGTAGCGTGGTCATTCACTACCAAGGCCGGGAAATCGATCGCGAGCGCCTGCTGCGCTACCTGATCTCATTTCGCCAACATAACGAATTCCACGAGCAGTGCGTCGAGCGTATCTTCAACGACATCAAGCAATACTGCCAGCCGGAGAAACTCAGCGTTTTCGCCCGCTATACCCGCCGTGGCGGTTTGGACATCAACCCCTTCCGTAGCGACTTCGAAGCAGTGCCGGTTCTCGGTCGCTTGGTCAGGCAATAAATCGTTCCGTCCATGCTGCCGCAAGGATGTAATGGTCAACTAATTTTGACTACGCGACCTGACTGTTCGTAGAACAGTCGCTCAGATTCATTTGGCGTTAAGCCGCCTATATACCCGTGGGGGCGAAAAACGCTGTAGTACCCCGTGATATAGTGGATTATGGATGATTGTGCTTTTGCCAGACTCCCGTAGCCCGTCGTCGGTACCCATTCACTCTTCAGACTGCGGAAGAACCGCGCCATCGGGCTGTTATCCCAGCAGTCACCCCTGCGGCTCGCACTCTGTATTATCCGCTAGCGCCACAACATCTGGCGATACTTACGGCGGGTATAGTGGCTACCCTGATCACTATGGAACATCACACCCTCAGGGCGACCACGTAGTCCCCAAGCCATCTGGAGAGCCTTGGCAGTAACCGCCGATGCTGATTTGGTGTGCAGGGCTTTGCGTAATGCTCTGGAAACGCGACAACGTAATGGCGGCTGTTGTTTCATTCGGAGCAGGGTAGTCAGTATAAAAGCTACAAATATAGAAAGTTACTCTGGCGATAGGGTGTGATGCAAAGTATGAGTCGCATAGGGAACTGTCTGGACAATTCGCCAATGGAAAGAGTCTTTCACAGTCTCAAAAGCGAATGGCTACCCAAAAGAGGTTATGTTGATTTTTGTCATGCGGTACGTGATATCAACGACTGGATAAACCGTTATTAAAATGTTTTTCGTCCTAACACAAAAAATGGTGGCGTACCCACCTTGCGTATATGAAGAACGGTGGAAACAAGCTATCCCGGTGTCCTGATTTTGTGATCCACTACAGTGTAATTCTGGTCGAGAACCCGTTTTGCAGTCTCGAGTGGCTTTGTTGAATAAATCAGGCGATAGCCTTGCTTGCTCATAGATGTCATCAGTGTGTGAATGCCATCCAAAGCAGACTTATCTTTAATGTTTGATGTTTTTGGGTGAAGATTGTGCCGCTCTGACGCTGTATACAGCTCATTGAAGCGACACCTGAACCGCCTTATAGCCTAGGTACTTTCCATGCCCACTAGCCCGACTTTCAGGTAACCTGCTTTTACGCAAGGTGTCCATCACGCTCATCAGCGTTTCATAGTCCACGCTCTTGTCTGCCTGGAAGAAAATGGTGGTTTCTTTGTTCGCCTGAGTGCGTTGATCCAGTACCAACAACAATTGATCAACATTGACCGGCTGATCGCCGACATAGAGCTGTTTATCCGCTTTCACCGATAGAAACACTGGTTTCTCTAGCCGTAGCAGTGGTTTGGCGGAAGATGCTGGCAAGTCGACGCGAATATCCACCGTTGCTAGCGGCGCGGCCACGATAAAGATGATCAACAGCACCAACATCCCGTAGATAAACGGCGTCACGTTGATTTCATGCAGTTCGCCATTGTCGTCCAGACCTTCATTTAAGCGCACATGTCACGGCTGTAGGCTGCTAGGCAGCGCTCAAGACGGAAACAAGCGCGTTCCTTAATGCCGCTGTTGTCGTTGGATTTTGCTGACAGCGCTAGCTCGTTCTGCGCATCGTTTAGCAACATTGCACTAATACTTTGTTCCGAGAAACTCTGCGCCAGCTCGGATGCTTTATCCAACAAACGCACCTCAGCCAATACCCACTGCTCGCGGAGCAGGCGGCGCTTGGCACGGAACAGCTCGCTGCCTTTGGTGAACAAAATAGCCCAGGTAACGATAGACGCCAGCACCAGGCCAATCATCACCACTTTCACAACGATATCGGCGTGTTGGTACATGCCCCAGACAGAAAGATCCATGTTAGCGGTTGCTGGTGGCTGAATAGTTGGCGCTGGATCCAGAGGAGTAGCGGAGTGATGTTCTCTGGCACGGAACCCGGAACAATGCTTTCGGTAACGGTGGGAGGTGTTACTGGTGCAGCCTGTACGCTACCTACTAGCACAATCACCAATACCGTTGAAGCGATCAGAGCGTGGCCGAAAGCCTTACCCCGTTGTCCTCGACCCATGCTGGGCGAACCTTGATTTAAACTCTTGCCAGCCGTTTTCACGCTGTGCTTCCAAACTTGTTACCGATCGAAATGAAAGAATTATCAGCGTGCTGATCATATCAAACCAATCAGGGATTGATAGTAGTTCTCATTATTATTTACTAAATAATCTGGAAAATTTCAGCAACGTTGAACAGCGGATTATAGCTAGCACATTACTAGATGTTAAAACGTCTGGATGGCTATTGTGTGACGTGCTAACGTTAAGAGTGAGTACAAAAGGGCAGCGTGCAGCAACCACCAGTGGGTCAAGTATCATGACGTCAAAACATATCGAAACTACGCTTATCGGCGCTGGCCGCAGCAAACGCTACACCCAGGGGGCCGTGAATCCCATTACCCAACGCGCCTCCTCATTGGTTTTTAGAACCGTGGCAGCTAAGAAGCACGCCACTGCCAACCGCGCCCACGGCGAGTTATTCTATGGCCGCCGTGGCACCCTGACGCACTTTGCCTTACAGGATGCGATGGTGGAACTGGAGGGCGGCAGTTGTTGTGTGCTCTATCCTTGCAGAGCTGCGGCGGTTTCCAACGCCATCTTGTCTTTCGTTGGTGCCGGTGATCACTTGCTGATGATCGGCTCTGCCTACGAACCCACGCAAGACTTTTGCACCCATATTCTTGGCTGCATGAAGGTGGCCACGACCTATTTCGATCCGCTGATCGGCGTTGGTATCACCGAACTGATCCAGCCCAACACGCGCGTAGTGTTTCTTGAATCTCCCGGTTCTATCACTATGGAAGTACAGGATATTCCTGCTATGGTACAGGCCATTCATGCCATGGCACCGGAGGTGGTGATCATGATCGACAATACCTGGGCGACGGGTGCGCTGTTCAAAGCATTAGATTTCGATCTTGATATTTCCATCCAGTCAAGCACCAAATACATTATCGGCTACGCTTATTACATGCTCGGCACCGCCGTTGCCAACGCGCGTTGTTGGAATCCACTGAGTGAATATTCCTATCTGATGGGGCAAATGGTGGGTGCAGCTCAAGCAGCATGGGCAGAGTAGTAGAGCAGTATTGAAGTCGCCAATTGGCTGACTGGTCGGCCTGAGGTCGCTGTGATCAATGATCCGGCACTGCTTAGCTGAAAGGCCATGAGTTCTACCTCTGCGACTTCAGAGGCTGCAATGGCTTGTTTTCCTTAGTGCTTAAAGATCGCCTGAATGAGAGACAATTAGCCGCCTATCTCGATAACTTCAGCCACTTTAGTATGGCTTACTCCTGGGTGGAGGGAGGTATGAGTCGTTGATCTTGATCAATTAGCCAGAGAAGTTGGCGGCAGTCCGTCCGGCGGGCGGTGTCGATTTTTCTGGTACTTTGGTGCGCGTACATATCGGCCTTGAAAACGTTGACGACCTAATCGCCGATCTGGCGGCGGGTTTCGAACGCATCGCCAATGCGCGCTGACTGGCTGGCCGATTACTCAAAGCCAACTTTATTCATCTTTTTTAAGGTCTGCGTGAGTTATTAGCAGTACACTAGACAGATAGATACTGGGGAACGCGGTTATCAGCGTAACCAGCATACAACGGGACATAAAATGTATGTATTACGAACGATTATTCAAGCACTTTAGCATCAGGACTTTACCGCCCTTGCCGATCCCAGCGTGACTTGGGTGGTTTACGCGGTGCTTTTCACCACCCTATTTTTGTAAAATGAATTACTGCCAGCCGCTTTTCTGCCCGGTGACAGCCTGCTGCTGCTGTCTAGTGCGCTGATCGCCAAAGGCGTAATGGGCTTTACGTCCACATTATTCATTCTGAGCGTCGCTGCGGGTCTCGGCTGTTGGCTGAGCTATCTGCAAGGGCGCTGGCTGTGCTATACTGACCTGGTGAAAGGCTGGCTACTGCATCTGCCTGCCAAATCACCAGCGTGCGCATAGCCTGTTCAACCGCCACGGGTTAGTGGCGCTGTTGATCAGCCGCTTCCTTGGCTTTGTCCGTACCCTGCTGCTGACCATGGCCGGTATTTCCATCTTAAGCAGCACGCGTTTTCAACTGTTCAACTGGCTGAGTGCTGCCATTTGGGTTAGCGTTCTGGTTGGCCTCGGTTACGTTTTCAGTCAGCTTCCATGGGTGAAACGTTACGAAAGCGTGGTGATGACCGGGTTAATGATCCTGCAGCTGGCGTTGCTAATGTTCGGTCTATTAGGCACCCTACTGATAATTTGGCGTAGTAGAAAACGCGCCGCCTCGTCCTGATTCGCTAAGAGGCGCGGTAAAGAAATATTACTGCGTCGGCTGCACCATCAACTGTCCGGCGGCTACCACGATCCGCCAGCTCTAGCGTCTGGCTATAATAGATGAACGGGAAATGTTACGAGGTTGACTGGTTGAAGTAAACCAGCAGTTTGACATCACCATCGACCCAGACGTTATCCTTCCAGCCACGATCTTCCGCCATCGGCGGCATACTATTAACGCGTTTAATCAGGAATTTCATGCCCTGAATATGGAACGCCTGCGGCGTATCTGCATGGATATTCCAGCGTTCCCAAGCGCCCTGCTAGGTTTGCCCGTCGATACGTTTCATCTCTCAGACAGTGCCGTTAATGCCGGCCACATTGCCGCCCAAGCGGAAATCACGGGTGCAACTGGCACTGCCGTCCAGCAGGTGATCTGCCAACAGTCGCATGGGTAGGTTATCAGTCACCAACGGTAGCAGCCCGGTTGGCCGCAGCGTCAGCACCTGATTGGACACCAACAGGTTCGAGGGTTCAAACAAGGCGCACAGGTGATCGATAATACCCGCAACCTCACTGGTGGTGAGGGTCACTTCCTCGCCTTTCGACATGTCGATCAGCACTTCACGGCGTTATCCCGGTGCCAGAGACATGTTTTTTACCGCCACCGGTGCTGGTAGGAAGCCCTGATCACTGGTGATCACATTAAGCGGCTGACCATTGCTGAGTTGCATGATGTAGCGTCGTGAGTTGGAGGCGTTGAGCAGGCGCAGGTGTACCCAGCCGCGCGATACCTAGACATAGGGGGTTTGCACGCCGTTAACCAACAGTGTATCGCCGACGAATCCCCTTGCGATGGTGGGTTATATTCCGGCCTAGAAAACCGGTCGAAGCGCCTATCCTGAATGATCAGCGGGAAATCGTTAACGCGGCAGTATTGCGGCAACGGTAGCCGCCTTGCTGACTTTATCCTCCACCACCCATAGGCCAGCCAGGCCGTTGTAAATATGCGGTGCCATACGGTTCGGCGTGCTTACGTGATACCAGCAGGTAGCCGCACCCTGGCGTATCGGCAGCACTGGCGACCAGTTGACATTGGGCGACATCATGCGCTGTGCAACGCCTATCAGGGAACCCGGTAGTTGAAGACTACTGATGGTCATTGTCACCGGTTCTGGCAGGCGGTTACTGTAAATAAGTTTGATGTCTTCACCGTTGTGAACCCGCACCGTCGGCCCGAGATACATGCCGTTAATGCCCCATACCGATGCTTTATGTTTACCCTTAAATACCCAATGCACGCGCTGCAAAGTTAAAAATAGCGGCTGACCATGGTGGGATTCTAACAACGGGGGGAATAGGTAACGGAGTCTGCATCCTGCTCACCTTCGCCCTTAGCAGTATGGCTGACGCGGCGTACAGAATATTAAAGCGCAAATGATGCTGGACAATAACTCTACCGCCCGACAGCAACTCAGTATTCGCTTAGACGTGGGGCTGACGCAAGGAGATAATATTTGAAAAATAAGAAAAAATTACCGATGTTGACAATAAATCCGGAAAAATTGTCAACATCGACGTGTCAGAAAGTGGAATAGGTCGTGCTGGCCTTGCGCTATTCCTTTCGTTGCCTGTCACGCACTATAAAACGCCAGGAATCCCGCACTATTTTAGTGATTACTCCCGACATCTGCAATCCATTTTTCGCCGATGTGATCCAGGGGATCGAGCACACTGCTACGCAACAGGGCTATTTGGTGCTGATCGGCGACTGCGCACACCAACATCAACAGGAATACACCTTCTTAAACCTCATCATCAAACAGATAGGCGGCATGCTGTTACTAGGCTCCAACCTGCCTTTTGACGTTAGCAAGGAAGAGCAGCGCGATCTACCACCGATGGTGATGGCCAACGAATTTTCCCCCGCGTTGGAATTACCAACAGTACATATAGATAACCTGACCGCCGCCTTCGAGGCCGTTCATTATTTATACCAGTTAGGCCATCGGCAGATCGCCTGTATCGCCGTGCCGGAACAGATTTCGCTAAGCCACTATCGGCTACAAGGTTACATTCAAGCGCTACGTCGCAATGGCATTAGCGTCGAAAGCAGCTATATTACCCGAAGTGACTTTACCTACGAAGCAGGCGCTCAGGCGCTGGCGGCGTTGATGGTTCAGCCTAAACCGCCTACGGCGGTCTTCTGCCATAGTGATATGATCACGATAGGCGTACTGTCACAAGCGAAAAAAATGAGCTTGCGGGTGCTGCAAGATCTATCAATCGTCGGCTTTGACGACATCGAACTGGCACAATATTGCGATCCGCCGTTAACCACAGTGGTACAGCTACGCTACCAGATCGGCAGACAGGCGATGTTACTACTGTTGGAGCAACTCCATGGGCAAAAGGTAGCGAGTGGCTCTCGGCTATTGGACAGCGAGTTGATTATCCGTGGCAGCAACGCTGCCCCTAAACACTAGTCAAATATATTAGGATTCAGTAACATGTTAGACTTATCCCCTAATCATGACACAGCGGAATAATAGTGGCACAAAAATACTATGTAAGCCGTGGACACGTGGCAGGAGCTAGGCACAAACCGTCTAGCCGTAAAAAACGTGGCTCTACCAAGGTCTCCAAAAACGTGCTGGCACTAGCCGCTGCCCTGCTTGTGATCTTTATTGGTGGCCTCTATTTCATCACGCACAACAAGCCGAACAGCATGCCATTGCTGCCAACGCCCAACAACCGTCCAGGCAATAGCCTACCACCAAAACCTGAAGAGCGTTGGCGATACATCAAGGAGTTGGAAGACCGCCAGATTGGCGTGCAAACCCCAACCGAACCTACAGCCAGCGGTGAAGTGAACGCCAAAACCCCGCATACCGCTGAGCAGAGCAAACTGCTGGAACAAATGCAGGCTGATATGCAACAGCGTCCAACACAACTCAATGAAGTGCCGTACAACGCCCCTTCACAAGCTACTGCGCGTAGCAATAGCCATCAGCAACAGCAGGTCGCCCCACCACGCAATCTATTTAACAATGGAGTGACCAGCGCACCGGCTCAGCATCCGATTGAACCGAAGCTGGCAGTGAAATAGGACAGACTTAAGCAGGAAGCCAAGATGGGATCCAAACAAAAATGGATGGTGCAGTGCTGCTCCTTCCGCGCTACCGATCAGGCTGAATCCTTCCGCGCACGCTTGGCGCTTGAAGGTATCGAAAGCCACATCACCACGGGTGATGGCTGGAATCGTGTTATGCTTGGCCCCTACAGCAGCCGCGAAACGGTAGACAAGACTCTCGCTCGCCTGCACTGTGTTAGCATGTCAAGTTGTATTACCGGCGCAGTGGGGGGTTGAAAAGCGCCAATTCTCCCCCATTTATGCTCTCAACATGCCTCATAGTCTCTGCTGATGCAGAGACTATGAGGGCTTTCTTTCTGTCTTCAACCAGGATCTGCTCGTGACAACAATAGTAAGCGTTCGTCGCCACGGCCAGGTAGTGATCGGCGGTGATGGCCAGGCTACCTTGGGTAATACAGTGATGAAGGGCAACGTCAAAAAAGTACGTCGCCTGTACAATGACAAAGTGATTGCTGGTTTCGCTGGCGGCACCGCTGACGCTTTCACACTCTTTGAGTTGTTTGAACAAAAATTGGAAATGCATCAGGGCCACCTGGTGAAAGCCGCCGTTGAACTGGCGAAAGATTGGCGCACTGATCGCATGTTGCGCAAACTTGAGGCACTGCTAGCCGTTGCCGATGAACACGCCTCGCTGATTATCACGGGCAACGGTGATGTAATTCAGCCTGAGAACGATTTGATAGCCATCGGCTCCGGTGGCCCATATGCCCAAGCTGCGGCGCGAGCGCTGTTGGAAAATACTGAATTGAACGCCCGCGAAATCGTTGATAAATCGCTCGGCATTGCTGGCGACATCTGTATTTACACCAACCATCTCCACACTATTGAAGAATTGCCTTCCAAAGCGTAAGGATCAAATACCATGTCTGAAATGACCCCGCGCGAGATCGTCAGCGAGTTGGACAGCCACATCATTGGCCAACACAAGGCCAAACGCGCTGTCGCCATTGCCCTGCGCAACCGCTGGCGTCGGATGCAGCTCAATGATATGCTGCGTCATGAAGTGACACCAAAAAATATTTTGATGATCGGCCCGACGGGTGTCGGTAAAACCGAAATCGCCCGCCGTCTGGCGAAGCTGGCCAACGCACCGTTCATCAAGGTTGAAGCGACCAAATTCACCGAAGTGGGCTACGTGGGTAAAGAAGTGGACTCTATCATCCGCGATCTGACCGACGCTGCAATCAAAATGGTACGCATACAGTCGATCGAGAAGAACCATGCCCATGCCGAAGAGCTGGCCGAAGAAGGCATTCTCGATGTGCTGATCCCACAAGCCAAGAACAACTGGGGCCAGTTGGAAGAGCATAAGGAGCCGTCAGCCGCCCGCCAGGCATTTCGTAAGAAACTGCGCGAAGGTCAACTGGATGACAAAGAGATCGAACTCGATCTGGCCGCCACCCCGATGAACGTGGAAATCATGGCACCTCCGGGCATGGAAGAAATGACCAACCAGTTGCAGTCGATATTCCAGAACCTGGGTAGCCAAAAGCAGAAGCCGCGCAAACTGAAGATCAAAGAAGCTTTCAAGCTGCTGGTGGAAGAAGAAGCCGGCAAGCTGGTTAATCCAAAAGAGCTGAAAGAGCAGGCGATCGAGGCAGTCGAGCAACACGGTATCGTGTTTATTGATGAGATCGATAAAATCTGCAAGCGTGGTAACAAAAGTTCCGGGCCGGACGTATCGCGTGAAGGCGTGCAGCGTGACCTGTTGCCGTTGGTGGAAGGCTGTACCGTTTCCACCAAGCACGGTATGGTGAAAACCGATCACATCCTGTTCATCGCCTCCGGCGCATTCCAGACCGCCAACCCGTCAGATCTGATCCCAGAATTGCAAGGTCGCCTGCCCATCTGCGTTGAGTTGCAGGCGCTGACCACTGAAGATTTTGAGCGTATCCTGACCGAACCCAGCGCCTCACTATCCGAGCAGTATAAAGCGCTGCTGGGTACCGAAGGCGTCAACATCGAGTTCACTACCGATGGCATCCGACACATCGCTGAAGCTGCATGGCAGGTTAACGAAAACACCGAAAATATCGGCGCTCGCCGTCTGCACACCGTGCTGGAACGTCTGATGGAGGATATTTCCTACGATGCGAGTGAAATTAACGGTCAAACTATTACAATCGATGCGGATTATGTGCGTAGTCATCTGTATGAACTGGTTGCGAATGAAGATTTGAGTCGTTTTATCCTATAATCGCTCAATCATTGTCCTGTCAGTTATTTATGTGGGAGACATGCCTCCCACAACTATTTCTAACAGACACAGCAATTTACTGATAGAAGCGAAACATGAACGTATCAATCCCCACTCCGATCACCGCTTGGTTGGAAAGTTTACGCCCCCGCACCCTACCGCTGACTTTCGCCTCTATTGTCGTTGGTTCTGCGATCGCCGCCTGGCATAACAGCTTGAAGCCCGGCTTAGCATTGCTGGCGTTCTGACTGCTGGCCTGCTGCAAATTCTCTCCAACCTGGCTAATGACTATGGCGATGCGTTAAAAGGCAGTGACAAAGATGATCGTATCGGGCCGTTACGCGGCATGCAGAAAGGTATGATCACCCATGCGCAGGTGAAACGGGCGCTGGTGATAGCAGTGATGTTGATCGCCATCGCTGGCGGTTCACTGATCGCCGTGGCCTAAGAGCAGCCCAGCGACATTATCGGCCTTGTGCTTTCGATCATCGCCGCCATCACTTATACCGTTGGCACCAGGCCTTACGGCTACCTAGGGCTAGGAGACGTATCGGTACTGGTGTTCTTCAGCTGGCTGAGCGTGGCGGGCACCTACTACCTACAGACGCATAGCTTTAACAACGTGATGATGCTGTCGGCCACCGCCTGTGGTCTACTGGCAACAGAGGTGCTCAACATCAACAACCTGCGCGATATCGACATCGATCGCGCGAACGGCAAAAACACTTTGGCGGTGCAGTTGTGGCCACAGAGGGCGCGCGTCTACCACGTGCTGCTGCTGAGCAGTGCTGTGCTTTGCCCTGTTCACCCTGTGCAATCTGCACAGTCCGTGGGGCTGGCTGTTCTTACTGGCGATCCCGCTGCTGGTTTGTCATGCCCTGCGTGTACTACGCGACCCAACGCCAGTCGGCATGAGACCGATGCTGGAGCACATGGTCAAGGCGGCGCTGCTAACCCACTTGCTGTTCGCCATCGGCGTGGCACTCAGTTAAAAACTGATGATTTTGCCAACAGGGCGAATAAAGGAATATAATGAACATTCCAGCGGCAAACCGATGAAAATTCCTATGAAATACGATACTTCCTAACTTTGCGACATCTATCATGAAGAGGCGAATGTTGCTGAACCTCTTTTCTCCAATTTTGGCGGGCGTACTTCATTTTGTGGGCAGATCACCACGGTAAAATGCTTTGAGGATAACGGCCTGCTGTTTGACCTGCTTGAAGAAAACGGCCGGGGCCGAGTGCTGTTGATAGACGGTGGTGGTTCCGTGCGTTGTGCGCTGATCAACGCCGAACTGGCGCGCCTAGCCACCCTGAACGAATGGGAAGGCATAGTGGTTTATGGTGTAGTGCGCCAGGTGGATGATTTGGAAGAGCTGGAAATCGGCATTCAGGCAATGGCGGCAATCCCGATAGGCGCAGTTAGCGGGGACGTAGGTGAAAGCGATATCCGCGTTAACTTCGGTAGCGTCACTTTCTTCTCCAGCGACCATCTGTACGCCGACAACACCGGTATTATCCTTTCCGAAGATCCCCTTTATATTGAGTAAGCCACAGCAACGAAAAAGGCGCTTAGTGCGCGCCCTTTTCGTTTTTGTGTGACCACCAAGGATCAAACTTCTTCCATTTTCCCCAGCAGGGTGCGTAGGCAATCTTGCCATACAAGCTGCTCTTCTTTCAGTTGTTTGTTCTCTCGCAGCAAAGATTCATGGTTACCGGAGGCTGCTTGAACTTCCTGCGTCAGAGCGATATTTTTTTCTTTCAGCTCTTCAATTTCCATCTGCAACAAGGTTATAGTATCAATCGCCTGCTGAACTTTTGCTTCCAATTTCTCAAATACTTCAAATGACATTCTTCAGTCCCCTCATGACAGCAAGGCGTACATCTATGGGTAGCGGCTGCAAATACGCATCGCGCCAAGTGATACACACTGTTATTAAACATAATGCGCCCATCTCGATAAAAACGATTGTAAGTAGCCTGCCGACAACTGTCTAGTATCATACCGACTCATCACGCAGTCTGTTGCAATTTTCCTGCCGCCACCATCAGAAAAAATCGAAAATACCCTCTCCCCAACCGCCATACGATTAGCTACTAACGGATAGCCATTGGCCTAATCACTGCTTTATCGCTCAGAAAGAACACAAAATAATATAAACTCGCTCATATTTATGACGAATCACACACATTTTTATTTCGCTATTTCTCATTTATTTTCATTAACGATAATTTAATCACCTCCCTTGATCTAATAATTAGACGAGATGAAAAAATTGTACCCACAGGCTGCGTGATACCGAACCCTAACATACCCCTCGTTTTGCAGGATGACAACATTATGACGAACCAAACTACCAGGCCAACATTAAAAGGCCAGTATATCGCGGAGTTTCTTGGCACCAGTCTGTGGCTTTGTTGACCCTTTTTCTGCCAGTCGGCACCTATTTTAGGGTTCAGATGGCGTTGTTGAATAAATCGAACTTTTGGCCGGCATGCGGATCAGATCACTCTCCTTCTGTCAAAATAGCGACATGCCGTGCCCAGCAAAAGTTCAACATCACCAACTGGAAGGCTTACAACAACGCCCTTATCACTCGGGGTTCACTCACTTGCTGGGGGGATGAAACGGCACTTCACGCCTGGTACTAAGAGGCAAAACCTTCTCTGCGTGGTAGCCAACCACATTATTCCGATATGGCAATCACCAGCGTATTGATGCTGAAACGGATTTTCGGCCTGACACTTCGCGCCCTCCAGGGCTTTGTCGACTCCGTAGATACAGAAACACATGAGGTCATCTGTGCTGACCTTTCTTTGAGCAATGTCACCGATACCGAAGCCTTCCCAGGTCTCATCCGTCAGAGGTACCGTAAAATCAAATTCGCCTCGGCGGATCGGGCTTAGGATACGCGAGTGTGTGATGATAAGTTAAGGGGCAAGAAGCTCAAGGCGTTAATACCGCCCAGCAGCGGAGCCCGTTATTGGTCGGCAGACTATGCAGAGCAAAATCAAGCGGTGGCGAACCAGCGCCTTACCGGAGACAACACACGGTGGAAAAGTATCACAGGCTACTACCGAAGTTCGATAGCGGCAACAGCGAGGTACAGAGTAAAACAGCTATTTGGTGGTCACCTGTCGCTGCGAGATTATGATGGGCAAGTTGCAGAGGCGCTGGCCATGATCTGTTCACTAAACAAGATGACGCTCGCCGGTATGCCAGAAAGTGTACTCCTTGCCTGAAAGCTGCCCATTCAGGGGACTCTTTATTCCAAATCAGATTTATTCAACAACGCCTGACGGCACATCTCTTCTACTACAGTAGTATTGAATGGATAAGCGTCTGCGCTGTCTATGGAAAGTCTCTGCTTGCGGGGGGCCAAGCCCGGTATTATTTTCACTGAGCGCCCAAATGCGGCAGGGCAGCCCATTTTTCGGGGGGATGGGTTCAGCAATCTGTTGGTCGCTGTCGCAGTGCTAAGCTCACCCTTGGCAGCATAACCAGCGAGGAAAAAACAAATATGATCAAGGTGGACAAACGGTGGTTTTTGGCGGTAGGGCTATGCTTGACAGCGTTTTCCGGCGTGACGCTGGCAGATTCTTTGAATGCCCAACGTCAACGCTACCAGCAAATCAAACAGGCATGGGACAGCAATCAGAGAGCCGTGGTGGCACAACTGATGCCAACTCTGCAAAATTATCCGCTTTATCCCTATCTGGAATACTGGGCATTGACGCAGGATCTCAGCCAGGTTGGGTTTTCTGAATTAAACACTTTTATCAAGCAAAACCCGACGCTGCCGCTGGTGAAATCGTTGGTACCGCGCTTTGTCAATGAGCTGGCACGCCGTGAGGACTGGCGCACTCTGTTAACGTTCAGCCCACAGGCATCTAAACCGGTGGTGGCACGCTGCAACTATTACTACGCCAAATGGGCGACCGGCGATCAGTCTGCGGCATGGCGCGGTGCCGATGAGCTGTGGCTGAGTGGTAAAACACAGCCGGGGGCGTGTGACAAACTGTTCAGCGTGTGGCGCGGTGCGGGTAAGCAAACGCCGTTAAATACCTTGGAACGCATGAAACTGGCGTTGAAAGAGGGTAACAGCATGCTTGTCAACAGCCTATATCGCCAATTACCGTCAGATTATCAGGCCATGGGCAATGCCCTGGTGCGTTTGCAGAATGATCCTACCACGCTTGAGGCTTTCTCCCGCAATGTAGTGCCAACCGATTTCACCCGCGATGCCATCGCTATCGCTTTTGAACACCTGGCGCAGCAAGATGCACAAAACGCCCGTACGATACTCCCGCTCCTCGCGCGTTTGCAAAAAATGAGCGACAGCAGACGTATGGCGTTGGAAGAAGCAGTGGCGTGGCGCTTGATGGGCGGTGATGCCACCGATGAAGAGGCTCGGTGGCGCGATCAGGTTATTTTGCGCAGCCAGTCGCCTGCATTGTTAGAGCGCCGGGTACGTATGGCGTTGGGCTATGGTGATCACCAGGGTGTGGCTACCTGGCTTGCGCGTCTGCCAGTGGAGTTGCGCAATAAGGATGAATGGCGCTACTGGCGCGCCAACATGCTGCTGGATGCAGGCAAACGCAGTGAAGGCGAAGGGATGCTGCGTAACCTCATGACCGAACGTGGCTTCTACCCTATGGTGGCGGCGCAAAGACTGAATATTGCTTATCCGGTGATGGTAGCGGTTGCGGCCAAGCCGCACGCAACGTTGATGGACGCGCCAGAAATCGCCCGGGTGCGCGAGCTGATATATTGGAATATGGATAATCTGGCGCGCAGCGAGTGGAGTGCATTTGTTGCTAGCCGCAGCCATGTTGAGCAGGAAGCACTGGCTCGCTATGCTTTTGATCAAAAATGGGCTGATCTCAGCGTGCAGGCGACCATCGTTGGTAAATTGTGGAGCCATCTGCAAGAGCGCTTTCCGCTGGCTTGGCCGCAGGAGTTTCGCCGCGCCACCGATGACAAGGGGATAACACCGAGTTATGCGATGGCCATCGCCCGGCAGGAGAGCGCCTGGAATCCGAAAGCACAATCTCCCGTGGGTGCCGCCGGGCTGATGCAGGTGATGCCGCGCACAGCACAGCACACAGTGCAGATGTTCACTATTCCGGGGTATGTTAGTGCGAGCCAACTGTTTGATCCTCAGACCAATATCACCATCGGCACGCATTACCTGGAGTACCTGTATCAGCAGTTTGGCCGCAACCGTATTTTATCGACGGCGGCCTACAACGCTGGGCCATCGCGGTTGAATACTTGGCTTGGCAACAGCGCGGTACGGGTTGATGCGGTGGCGTTTGTCGAAAGTATCCCATTTTCTGAAACCCGCGACTATGTTAAGAACGTGCTGGCCTACGATGTGTTTTACCGCTATCTGAGCCACCAGCCAGCAAAAGTGCTGACCGACGACGAGTGGCAGCGGCGTTATTGATTTTGACTGCCCTATGGTATGCTGCTGTACCAGTTAAATAATAGTAGTATGGTGGCTACTAGGTCGCAATGATCGCTAAATGACCCTGCTCTTTCACCACAAGGCAATGAGGATTGGCTACGCTGCGTTGCGCTGTTGCAGCAAGCATTTGCACAAGGATTGCAACAGCCGCTGATGCAGCTCCTACTAACGTCGGATGAGCAAACTGCGCTGGGTACCCGGGTACGGATTCTTCAGGAATTGATGCGCGGCGAAATAAGCTAGCGTGAGATAAAAAATGAACTGGGGGCGGAAATAGCCACCATCACCTGTGGTTCGAACAGCCTGAAGGCAGCCTCGCCAGAGTTGAAATAGTGGCTGAAGCAACAACTGCTGGATCAGGCGCAATAGCCTGGGCTACTGCCTGTGTTGCTGGTAAATCGGGTTGTGGAATGGCACCAATGCCAGCAGTAGAGCCTATAGACGCTAGTGCGACTCAGTTGCACGTTAGTAAATATGCCTATCGCACCGCCCTGACGTTTCACTTCGGAGCTGCTGTTGATCTCCACCTTCGCTACCAACGCGGATACCCTGTAAAATGGTTTCGGGCAGCATCAAGCTGGTGCAACGTGACTCACCCTGGGTATGCAGGTTTTCTATTATTATCCAGGAAAACGTGATGTTCTCCTCCATTCCAGCCTCCACGCCGATCCAGAAATCGGCTCCTGGCTGCATTTTACGTGCTTCAATCACTCGCTGGCGATATCGACGGATTCAGTATGGCAGTGGCCTGCGCCAAAGGTATCGTCAAAGGCTAATTGAATAGCCTGGAGCTTTGCCGGGCTGGTTGTTGCAGCGACAACATGGTACGTAACGGATCTGATATCCTTCTAGTCGATATGTTGGCGGTGGTACAACAGGCCGCCCGGCGCTGATAAATTCAAGTTTTACGGAGTAAAACGGAAACTAACAATGTTACAGGTATATTTTTCCACCATGGCGAAACGCAGTGGAATGCGGCTCGCCGCATCCAGGGACAGTCTGACAGCCCGTTAACTGCCAAGGGTGAACACCAGGCTCATCTGGTCGCCAGACGTGTCAAGCACGGTGGGTATCACGCATGTGATCACCAGCGATCTGGGACGCACTCGCCGCACGGCACAAATTATCGGCACCGCTTGCGGCTGCACGGTGATTAACGATCAACGCTTGCGTGAGCTGCATATGGGGGTTTTGGAGCGACGCCTGATCGTCCGCCTGACGCCGTAGGAAGAACGAAGAACAGTGGTGCAAATAGATGGTTGATAATACTCCTGTTGGACGTATCCCTCAAGGTGAATCGATGGAAGAACTGTGCGAACGGATGCGTGCTACACTGGAAAGTTGCCTGATGTTACCAGCAGGCAGCAAGCCGTTGATTGTCAGCCACGGCATTGCCCTGGGATGCCTGATCAGTTCGGTGCTGGGGCTGACAGCCTATGCGGAACGCCGCTTGCACCTACGCAATTGTTCGCTGTCGCGCCTTGATCATCAGCAAAGCCCGTGGCTGGCTCCCGGCTGGATCGTCGAAAACGCGGGCTATATTACTCATCTGGAGATACCCGCATAGCATGAGCGACTGGTCGGGATTAAATAGTCAAAGTTGATCATCAGTCAGTGTTGGGGGTGGCTGTCGATCACCTTCTGGATAAAAGTGCTCTATGTCGTGCCCCTTGTGACGCCTCAACTTGAGCATTGGCTGACACGAGCCATAGACCATCAGGATAAAATCAAACAGGCCCAAGCTAGGCGCCACTGGCCTGCTGGCATTAGCGCGGTGGTGTAAACAGCGGTTTTAGACAGCCTTCTGGCTCGGATATAAGCTCCGAGGGCGTACCGGTAATGTCTTTGAACATCCGCTGTAGATGCCATTTGGATCACCCCTTGTCGCCCCGTTGTCCAGCGACAAGGGGTAATCCAAATTTTTTCCAGCCAACTAAGCAAATCGCGAATGATACCGGCTTGATCCATAGATCTTCCTCGTAGAGCTTTAGGGATGTTGATTCATCACGCGAGTGCTTGCATTATTAGACCATGTTGTATTGCACTCCTTTGCCTCTTGCAATGCACAGTGCGCAAGAGTTTGATTGGAGCGCTCTCTCAAAGAGCGCTGATAAGAACTTATCCCATTACGATTTTATTTGCCATGTTGGATCTGGGGAGTACTCATCACCCTCATTGACTCCCTGTACGCTGCAGTTGTTGCGCGCTGCCTTGTGCAAACTGGCTGCAACGATGTGCGCCTACTCTAATAGGATAGGCTCTAAATAATGACGCCGTATAATAGCAATTTTTTGCTGCGAGACCGCCAAAGATTTTTTTCACGCTCCATGCGGCGTTGTTGAATAAATCGAACTTTTGGCCGGCACGAGGATCCGATTACTCTCCTTCTGTCAAAATAGCGACATTCCTAGGCCCAGAAAAAGTTCAACATCACCAACTGGAAGGCTTACAACAACGCCCTTACCACTCGGGGTTTACTCACTTTCTGAGAGGATGAAACGGCACTTCACGCCTGGTACTGCGAGGAAAAACCTTCTCTGCGTGGTCGCCCACCACATTATTCCGATATGGCAATCACCAGCGTATTGATGCTGAAACGGATTTTCGGCCTGACACTTCGCGCCCTCCAGGGCTTCGACGACTCCATTGTCACACTGATCAAAGTGCCGTTGAATTGCCCGGACGACAGCTGCATCAGGTGGTCGCCTGTCGCTGCGAGATTATGATGGGTAAGTTGCAGAGGCGCTGGCCATGATCTGTGCATTAAACAAGATGCCGCTCACCGGTATGCCGAAAGTGTACGCCTTGCCTGAAGGATGACCATTCACGGGACTCTTTTATTCCAAATCCGATTTATTTAACAAAGCCATAACAATGACCACTAGCGCCCATATGTAGCGATGAAAATATCCTAACAGCTTGTTGCATGGCTTAGTTATATCCAAATTGAATTGGATATAACTTTTTCGAATTATTGTATTATTAATATGCGCATTGGTGATTTATTTGTCATTTTGTATGATTAAAATCTAATATTTTTATTTGCCCAAAATACGACTGTATTGGAATGATGCACCCGCCTTGCCAATAGAGAGCAAACGCCACCAGGCAGAGACACATGGCGCGTTCCAATTGATTACCTTTATGAGAATTTAGCAGCGGTAGGCGAAAACGCCAGCGGCAGGGCCACAGTAGCGGCACGCCTGCGGGGGTTAGCATGTCGGCCAGGAGATGACTGAAATAGCCGATGATCATGGCATGCAGTACGTCAGGAGGGATTGGCCAACTGCGTGTAAACTCCAACCGGAATAGCAATATACCACCGGTTATCGCCAGCAGGCTGTGGGTGAAGCCTCGGTGGCCAAAGGCGCGTGCGATGGGAATGGCGATCCAACTCAGGCGCTGGCCCAATACCGATTTGGGATGGTCTATATCGGGCAGCAGCGAAGTCAGCAGTGCGGCCGGGATAATGTGCCACCAGTCGCCAGTGGTCAGTTCTAATGTCACCTCGGCCTTTTTGGCGAAGATCGCGCAAGCGACAGAGAATATAAGATGTCCTTCCGCAGTCATGCTGTGGTTATTCCGGCTGATAAACTGTTAATTTATCTAGTATATATAAAAATTCCTAGCAGCGGAAGCAGTTACCCTGTAACCAAATGCTTATTTTTTCCGTTTTTACAGCAGTTTGTTACTCCCTAATGGGGGAATTTTCATGTTATGAACGGCTTTGTTAAATAAATCTGATTTGGAATAAAGGGTCCCCTGAATAGGCATCCTTGAGGCAAGGAGTACACTTTCTGGCATACCGGCGAGCGGCATCTTGTTTAATGCACAGATCATGGCCAGCGCCTCTGCAACTTGCCCATCATAATCTCGCAGCGACAGGTGACCACCAAATAGCTGTTTTACTCTATACCTCGCTGTTGCCGCTATCGAACGTCGGTGGTAGCCTGTGATACTTTTCCACCGTGTGTTGTCTCCGGTAACGCGCTGGTTCACCACCGCTTGATTTCGCTCTGCATAGTCTGCCGACCAATAACCGGCTCCGCTTTTGGGCGGTATTAACGCCTTGAGCTTCTTGCCCCTTAACTCATCATCACACACTCGCGTATCCTAAGCCCGATCCGCCGAGGCGACTTTGATTTTACGGTACCTCTGGCGGATGAGACCTGGGAAGGCTGCGGTATCGGTGACATTGCTCAAGGAAAGGTCAGTACAGATGACCTCATGTGTTTCTGTATCTACGGCCAAATGCAGTTTTCGCCAGATCCGCCGTTTTTCCTGACCGTGTTTTTTGCCATCCACTCCGCTTCACCCAACACGTTGAGCCCGCTAGAGTTCGATAACGAGGTGCGCAATTTCACCCGGCGTTGGGGTTTTAAACGGGACATGGCCGGACTTTGCCCGCTTACTGATGCAGGTGTCGTCCGGGCAGTCCAACGGCGCTTTGATCAGTGTGACAATGGAGTCGACGAAGCCCTGGAGGGCGCGAAGTGTCAGGCCGAAAATCCGTTTCAGCATCAATACGCTGGTGATTGCCATATCGGAATAATGTGGTGTGCGACCACGCAGAGAAGGTTTTGCCTCGCAGTACCAGGCGTGAAGTGCCGTTTCATCCACCGAGAAAGTGAGTGAACCCCGAGTGATAAGGGCGTTGTTGTAATCCTTCCAGTTGGTGATGTTGAACTTTTGCTGGGCCACGGAATATCGCTATTTTGACAGAAGGAGAGTGATCTGATCCTCGTCCCGGCCTCGCAGACCTAAAAGCCCGTAATTAAGCCGGAGGGGCAGGGTAAGCCCAAGCCTATGCAGAACCCCGACAACGCGCAGTACCGGCTCTGGGGACGCGACATAAAGGGCTGGGGCCATTTTAACATGGCCCATCAGACCCCCCCGGCCCGCGCCATGCGCTCACGGGCCATTGTCAGACACCACCACAATCTAAAAAGCCGCCAGATTTTGGCGGCTATTCTATGAGCACTAAAGCTTATTCGGTTGGCTTGCGGCTGTGAGGATCGCGCGAAGGCGCACCAGAGCGGCGTTGGCCTTCCCCCTGTGCCCGAGCGTTGCCGCCACTGCGATTTTCACGCTGACCACTATTGCCACCGCCACGCATAGCCCCACGCCCCTGGCGACCGTTGATGATCGGCTCAGCTTTAATTGTTGGATCCGGTTCGTAGCCCTGCAAGGCAATGCGCGGGATCTCACGCTTCAGCAGGCGTTCAATATCGTGTAGCAGTTTGTGCTCATCCACGCACACCAGTGAAATCGCTTCACCGGTACGCTCAGCGCGGCCAGTACGACCAATGCGGTGCACATAGTCTTCCGGCACGTTAGGCAATTCGTAGTTCACCACATGTGGCAGTTGGTCGATGTCCAGACCACGCGCCGCGATATCGGTAGCGACCAGCACATGGATTTTTCCCTCTTTAAAATCGGCGAGTGCACGAGTACGCGCGCCCTGGCTTTTATTGCCGTGGATCGCCGCCGCGGTGATACCTTCCTTGTTAAGCTGTTCAGCCAAATGGTTAGCACTGTGCTTCGTGCGGTTGAATACCAGCACCTGCTTCCAATCACCTGCACCAATCATCTGCGACAGCAGTTCCCGCTTATGCTTCTTATCGACGAAGTGCACGCTCTGCTCGATCTGCTCAGAGGCAGTGTTACGGCTCGCCACTTCAACTGATGCCGGATTGTGCAGCAGCTTATTAGCCAGCGCCTTGATATCGTAGGAGAAGGTGGCAGAGAACAGCAGGTTTTGACGCTTGGCCGGTAGTTTGGCCAACACACGGCGGATATCATGGATAAAGCCCATATCCAGCATTCGATCAGCTTCGTCCAATACCAGAATTTCAATTTTGGATAGATCGACGGCGTTCTGATGTTCCAAATCCAGTAGGCGACCTGGGGTTGCCACCAGGATATCGACGCCGCCCCTCAGTTTCATCATCTGCGGGTTGATACTCACGCCGCCAAACACCACCAATGAACGCAGGCGCAGGTATTTGCTGTAGGCATCGACGTTTTCGCCAATCTGCGCCGCCAACTCACGGGTGGGCGTCAGGATCAGCGCACGCCCCGGGCGGTGGCCTTTGGCCGGCTGCTCATGTTGACTGAGCAACTGCAACAACGGCAGAGTAAAGCCAGCGGTTTTACCGGTACCGGTCTGGGCGCTGGCCATCAGGTCACGCCCTGCCAGCACCATAGGAATAGCCTGACGCTGAATTGGCGTAGGTTCGCGATAGCCCTGTTCTTCAACAGCGCGCAATATTTCAACACTTAAGCCGAGGGTTTTAAATGACATAAAGAGAAAGGCTCCAGATCCTCCCTTACCTATTAGGGTTGGGCGCAGTATCTTGGGAGGATAATTCAGACGGGGCATTAAATATGACCACGAGCGATTGGCACAAACTGCGGTGCACCACATGGAAAATATTATAACAGAAGTCGAACTACAAGCGGCAATTTTACACGCTCACAGCACATCAATCTATTTTTAATTGCGGTGTGATGCTGATACCGCATCACACCGCAGGCCATATAGCAATATCGATAAAGCGCTAATTGCGACGATTGCCGAAAATGCGCAGCAACATCAGGAACAGGTTGATGAAATCAAGATACAGTTTCAGTGCGCCGACAATAGCGTATTTGCGCAAGCTGTCGTGATCATCAGTATTTAACTGCTCGCCCATCGCCTTCAATTTTTGGTTGTCATAAGCGGTCAAGCCGACGAATACCGCCGCCCCGATATAAGTGATCACCCACATCAGTGCGCTGCTTTTTAACCAGATATTCACCAGCGATGCCAGCACGATGCCGATCAGTGCCATAAACAGCATGCTGCCAAAACCACTCAGGTCTCGCTTGGTGGTGTATCCGTACAGGCTCATCGCGCCAAACATGCCAGCGGTGACCAAAAAGGTACTGGCGATCGAGCTGTAGGTGTAGGCGATAAAGATGCTCGACAACGTCAGCCCGGTCAGCACCGAGTAGAGCATAAACAAAGAGGTAGCCAGTGCAGCGCTGAGACGATTGACCATGCTGGAAATCACAAACACCAGTGCCAATTGCGCGATGATCAGGCCGAAGAAAGTGATCTGGCTAGAAAAGATAAAGTTGAGAATGGCGGGCGTTTGAGCCGCGTACCAAGATACGAACGCCGTCAACAGCAGGCCGCATGTCATCCAGCCATAGACCTGCACCATATAAGCTTGAATGCTACTGTTAGCACGTTCAACGATAGAACCGTTATAGCGTGGATATTGATCCATTGCGATCACCTTTTGCGTGTGGAATAAGATTTTAAATGTTTCTTTATACCCTATATTCCCAATGAATTTCACATTGCCGACATGAAATGAAAAGTGTAGCGGGAAAACAGGTCTAGCCTGTGATAAGCTTACCACAGAAACTATGGCACGAAAGGGTGATTTTGTTGCCGCTGTTTAACCGCGCCGCCAAGATCCCGCCGCCCGATGATCGCTGGCTCGCGCATCGACCCAGCGATCACCCTGGCTGGTGGTCTCACGCTTCCAGAATGGCGCGCGGGTTTTTAGGTCGTCTATAATAAAAATGCGTTGGCGGCGAACGCCATGTTGCGGTGCGCGCTAGTCACGCCAACAAACACAATTTTATCACCTGCGAACAACACGCAAATACGATGGATCACCGTCACGCGTTGTAATCCCCAACGGCCCCGCGCTTGTGCCACGATCTCCGCCAACGTCTTTTCGCTCATGTCTGGGTAGTGCTCTAGCGTCAGTGCGCTAACATTCGCGCCCAGATTGTGGTTGCGCACTTTGCCGATGAAGGTCACTACCGCGCCATCATCATCGCGCTGCGCCAACCACTGATATTCATCACCAATGCTGAACGGGGCTTCACCAAAGCGGATACGGGTATTCTCCATGCTTATCCCCCTGTTACCGGCGGAAAGAACGCCACCTCATCGCCAGCGCGCAGTGGATGATCTGCCGCCATCAACAGCTTGCCTAGCTCCAGCGCCAACACCCAATGGTCACCGTGTGTGAACAACCGCTGATTGCCGCTCAGTCGGCAGCAGGTTTCAATGCGCACCCGATGGTGTTGCGGTTGCGCCTCCAGGTGTACCTCAACCTTGCTGAGCAGCAGTGGATGGCACAGCGGGATCAACTCCCAGGTGCGTTTGGCCTCCTGAATACCAGCGATGCGCGCCTTAGCGAACACATCGCCCTTGTAATGGCTGCCGTCGATAATCATGGCCAACGTGGCGTGCAACATCTCGATAAAGGCTTCGGCGCGCGCCTCACGTACCGTTTCCGCCTTGGTGTAAAATCAACCATATGGGCTTCGCCGGCAGCGTTAATGTGGGTTAGTTGTGTCATCTTTTATTGCTTCTTCAAATGTGGCTAGATGTGGTGCATCGGCGATGGTTCAAGTGGCCCTACTCTCTCGGGTTTGCGGTGGTGCTACGGTCAATGACGAGACATATCCTAACCCGCGATAAATGAAATGACAGGTTCTGGGTTATACCGCTTTTGCCTTGATGCAGGAAATGGCTCTGCTTTTTGCTCAGTAGACTGCGCACGATACGATCCTTCAATGCAGCAAGTTGGTCATCATCCGCCAGCAGATCGCGCAAGCGGATGCCCTGCTCGCCGAACAGGCATAGGTGCAAATTGCCAACAGCGGAGACCCGTAACCGATTGCAACTGGCACAAAAGTATTTTTCATAGGGCATGATCAACCCAACTTCCCCCTGATAGTCCGCATGGCTGAAAACCTGCGCCGGGCCATCGCTTCGGCCACGCGGCTGACGCCGCCAACCCAGCCGCTCCAGTTGCAGGCGAATCACTTCACCGGATATATGGCATTGGTGGAACAGAGCGCCTCCTTGGCCCGTTTCCATCAGTTCGATAAAATGCAGTTGGATTGGACGGGGCTTAATCCAATGCAAAAAGGCACCAAGCTGCTGATGGTTAACATCACGCATCAACACTAACACTGTCTTGACTTTAACCTTGATTGAACCCGGCGCTGAAAGCAGCATCAATGCCATCCATCACCTGGCGGAGCTTGTCTTAACCGGTAATGAGGTGAAACTGGCGGGCATCAAGGCTGTTGATACTGACATTGATCGCCGTCAGGTCGGCATCGCGCCAACTGGCAGCATCGCGCGCCATTCGGTGGCCATTGGTGGTGACTGACAGTGTGCGGATCGCCGGGTTTTCACACACTGCAGCAATAATCTGGGTAAAATCGCGGCGTAGTGACGGTTCACCACCGGTCAAACGCACCTTTTCGGTGCCGAGTTCTGCAAACGCGCGGCTGACGCGTCGGTTTTCATTCGGCGATTAAAAAAGATTTAGGGCTGGCGGTAGGTGTGTAACAGCCGGGCAAACAGTAGGTACAACGGAAATTGCACACGCCAGTGATCGATAAGCGCAAATAGTAAAACTTACGCTCATAAGCATCTGTGAGTTGCGGCACTATCACACCTTTCCTAAGTCGGGAGATACGAGCGTTTCCACTCTGCACCCTTGTGGCTCCCTTCGCCACAGCCCAAGCGCCATCAAGCGCCATATTTTCTTGAAAGAATAGCGTAGGATCAAAGGCCAGGAGTTTTGATTGCAATCGTCGCTGTCTATGCGAGCGGAATGAAACCGAGATTCTCGGCAGAAGTCTAGCGCTTAACAGCGGTGATAGCCAATGTCACTATACAATTGTCTATACAGCGTTTTTACACGTGCTAGATCTTGCCAAGCTTGAGTAAACGCTAATTGTACAGACGAATTGACCCTCACCACACAGATAGGCTAGGCTATGCGGGCCGTCAGCGCCTTTGTAAGGAAATTTATGCGAAATCGAACCCTGGCTGATCTTGATCGGGTAGTAGCATTAGGCGGTGGTCATGGCCTTGGTCGCCTGATGTCTGCCCTGTCGTCTTTGGGCTCCCGCCTAACCGGCATCGTTACCACCACTGATAATGGCGGCTCCACTGGCCGCATACGCCGCTCAGAAGGCGGTATTGCCTGGGGCGATACCCGCAACTGCCTAAACCAGTTGATTGCCGAACCCAGCGTGGCCTCGGCGATGTTCGAGTACCGCTTCAGCGGTAACGGTGAACTCTCTGGCCACAACCTCGGCAACCTGATGCTGAAAGCGCTGGATCACCTCAGTGTACGTCCGCTGAAGGCGATCAATCTGGTACGCAGCCTGCTGAAAGTAGACGCCACCTTGATCCCAATGTCCGAGCAGCCGGTTGATCTGGTGGCATATGACCACGAAGGCAACCACGTCTACGGCGAGGTGAATATCGATCAGTTGATCAACATGCCACGGGAATTGATGCTGTCAGCGCAGGTCACGGCCACGCGTGAAGCGCCGGAGGTCATTGCCCAAGCCGATGTGATCCTGATTGGGCCAGGCAGTTTCTTGACCAGCCTGATGCCGTTGTTATTGTTGGATGACCTCACCCGAGCCCTGCGCCGCAGCAGCGCCAATATGATTTATATCGACAACTTGGGCCGCGAGTTGAGCGTTGCCGCCGCGTCGCTACCGCTGAAAGACAAACTGGTGCTGATGGAGGAAAAAATTGGCCGCCAAATGATCGATGCGCTGATCGTCGGCCCCTGCGTTGACACTCGTCAGATACGAGAGCGGCTGTTGATTCAGCAACCGTTGGAGGCCAGCAACATCCCACATCGTCATGATCGCCAACTGTTGCGCCAGGCGTTGGATCAAGCATTGGTAGGGCTAGCCGCCCGCGTCTGATGTGCCGTCGCGCCCACGCAGCCAGGGGGTACGGCGCAGAAACTTCGGGCTGGATTTGATGCTCGGATCGCTTCTGAAGCAATTGATACGAATGCGCTCAGCCAGCCCTGGCCAGCCATAGCTTTACACCAGTTTATTCAATAGTTGTTCCAGCGTAACGCCATGCAACGGATCTTTGGGCAGATGTGGGGTCATGGTCGATGCTCGTCGTCAAATAAGCCGCACACCTTACAACATCAATTTTGCTGGGTGCGATAAGAAATTTCGTTACCCGTACAAAGGCAAACGCTGCCGCATCGCTGTCACGAACGGGCGATAAATTGCTCGTGCAGGTGGTGGATTTCGTCGCGCAGTACGCCGGCTTGCTCGAACTCCAGGTTTTGCGCATGGCTGTACATCTGCGCTTCCAGCTCACGGATTTTGTGCTCTAGCGCTGCTGGCGTAAGGCTTTGGTACTGAGCGGCATTTTCGCTGGCCTGGCTTTTACCTTTACCCTTGTGACGCTTGCCCGGCTTCTGGCCCAGTTGCAGGATATCGCCAATCTTCTTGTTCAGCCCCTGTGGCACGATGCCATTTTCTGCGTTGTACGCCTGCTGCTTAATGCGCCGCCGCTCGGTTTCACCTATCGCTTTGGCCATCGAGTCAGCGATGCGGTCACCATACAGGATCGCTTTACCATTGATGTGACGCGCCGCCCGGCCGATAGTCTGGATCAATGAGCGTTCAGAGCGCAGGAAGCCTTCTTTGTCTGCGTCCAAAATTGCCACTAGAGACACTTCAGGCATGTCCAGCCCCTCACGCAACAGGTTGATGCCCACCAGCACGTCAAATTCACCCAGGCGCAGGTCACGAATGATTTCAACGCGTTCCACGGTATCGATATCTGAGTGCAGGTAGCGCACGCGCTCACCGTGTTCCTCTAGGTAGTAGGTCAGTTCTTCTGCCATGCGCTTGGTCAACGTGTTTACCAGCATACGCTCGTTGAGCGCTACCCGTTTACGGATCTCCGAGAGCAAATCATCCACTTGGGTGGTAACTGGGCGCACTTCCACTTCCGGATCCAGCAGCCCGGTGGGGCGCACCACCTGATCGATAAGATCACCACCGGATTTCTCCAGCTCATATTTACCCGGTGTGGCGGATACATAGAGGGTCTGCGGTGCCAGCGCCTCAAACTCTTCAAAGCGCAGCGGGCGGTTATCCAGCACCGACGGCAATCGGAAACCGTACTCCACCAGGGTTTCCTTGCGCGAACGATCGCCTTTGAACATGCCGCCAATCTGCGGGATAGTGACGTGAGATTCATCCACTACCAACAGGCCGTGTGCTGGCAGGTAGTCAAACAGCGTAGGCGGCGGCGCACCTGCGCTGCGCCCGGACAGGTAGCGCGAATAGTTTTCAATGCCTGAGCAGTAACCCAGTTCATTCATCATTTCCAGATCAAACTGAGTACGTTGGCTCAAGCGCTGTTCTTCCAGCAGCTTGTTGTTAGCCAACAGCATTTTGCGACGCTTGGCCAACTCGGTTTTGATTTCTTCCATCGCCTGGAGTATCCGCGTGCGCGGCGTTACATAGTGTGACTTTGGGTAAATAGTAAAACGCGGCACCACCTGTTCGATCTGCCCTGTGAGCGGATCAAACAGCGATAACCGTTCCACCTCATCGTCGAATAACTCAACGCGCAGCGCCAGATCTTCCGACTCTGCTGGAAAGATGTCAATCACCTCGCCGAGCACGCGGAAGGTGGCGCGTTGGAAAGCCTGATCGTTGCAGCTGTACTGCAATTCCGCCAGCCGGCGTAAGATGGCGTGCTGATCGATGATCATACCTTGGTTCAGGTGTAACATCATCTTAAGGTACAGATCTGGATCGCCCAGGCCGTAGATCGCCGAGACGGAAGCCACCACCACCACGTCACGGCGTTCAAGTAACGCCTTAGTGGCGGAAAGCCGCATTTACTCGATATGTTCGTTCACCGAGGCATCTTTTTCAATAAAGGTATCTGAACTGGGTACGTAAGCTTCTGGCTGGTAGTAGTCGTAGTAAGAAACAAAATACTCCACCGCATTTTCAGGAAAGAACCCTTTCATCTCACCATACAACTGCGCTGCCAGCGTTTTGTTGGGTGCTAGCACCATGGTGGGTCGATTTAGATCGGCGATCACATTAGCGATAGTAAAGGTTTTGCCTGAACCGGTGACCCCCAGCAGCGTCTGGTGAGCCAGGCCATCTTCCAGCCCTGCTTCCAGTTTACGGATTGCTTCCGGCTGATCGCCAGCCGGTTTAAAATCCGAATGAAGTTTGAAAATTTTACTCATTGGTTCAGCTGCCTTGTGAAGATGTGCACGTACAAGTGATCGTCGGTGGAGGTCTCGAGTAACCCACCCTGTTGATTATGGAAAGCGGCGGTAATTTACGCTAGTGCTTATGATTATGGGTATAAAACCAGACTCGAGCGGAAGTTGCCACTTTAGCGTGCATCAGCCAGGAGTGGCTACCCCCTTAGCGTGATCCTGCGATAACATTTTTGGTATCAGTGATAGATTTATCCACAGAATTTATCTCAAATTACCCTATTGATAGTTCTGGGATATAACTCGTACATAAAAATCCGATCAATAGTCAGTGGCTTTATTTTAAATAACCAGTTGATATATAAAAACTTCATTAAAGAGCCGAGAATGGCGGCAAAAGCGTATAAAACCCGCGTCCCCTCTCGCTTTAAGCTGCTTTTCTAAACCTAATACACATGGTTGTCCACAGGAATAGTGGATAACTCTTACCACCCCGCCCATGACGGGAGTTGCAGAAATATCATTTTTTACTTTTCCGAACAGCTAAACGATCTTTTTAGTTATTTTTTATAAAAATATCCTTTTTTTTATGCCAATTAATACTAGTACTCCTAATTGTGAAGTCATTTTCAAGCCCTGTCCGGCAGGTTGCAAGCAGCCAAATCGTTTGCCTAATAACGATGCGTACAACTTGGGAAGTATGTAGGCCGTGTCCGCGTTAACTTTTCCCGCCTTACTGCCCCCAACATCCAGCGAACATCAGCAGCGCGATAGGATATATCCCCACTGGGAACCCCATTAAGCAATGCTGCTCTGGCAGTTCAATGAGGAAACCCAGGCTGCCCAGCAGGATTACAACTGGCTGATATCTAAATACGGCCCCAGAGTATGGCGCTGAACATCAGGCAAATGGGGGATCTCGCCCAGCAGCGACGCTGACAGCATACGGCACAACGTTGCCAGGTATTCCTCATGCCGTTTGCCGGGCACAATGACATCGTTAGCGATCCAGCCAACCAACTGCAAACCCGCTTGCCAAATCGCCTGCGCACTCAGCAACGCGTGGTTGATGCAACCCAACTTGACACCCACCACCAAAATCACGGGCAGTTGTTCCCTACGTACCCAGTCAGCAAAAGTGTATTGCAGCGACAACGGCGTGAACCATCCACCCGCGCCTTCAACCAGCAGCCAGTTGGCTCGCTGTTCCAGATGGCGTAAACCAGAGGAAAGCCGCGCCAGTTCGATTGGCCGACCTTCAGCGGCGCTGATGATATGTGGCGAGGTTGGTTCGGTAAAAACGTAAGGATTCACTTCGTCGTAGCTTAGTACCACGCTGCTGTTGGCCTGTAGCGCCAGCGCATCACCATTGCACCATCCCTCGGCGGTCATGGCATTGCCAGAGGCCACCGGCTTGTAGCCAGCACTGCGGTAACCCGCCTGGTTAGCTGCTTGTAGCAGCGCACGACTGGCCACGGTTTTGCCCACTTCGGTGTCAGTACCGGTGACGAAGTAACGTTTAATCACGGTAAATCACACCATATATGAGATGATAGCTAAGCGGGAATTGTCCCTGAATGCGCGGATAGGCCGCTTGTAACGCGGCAAACTGTCGGCGCGACACCAGCCCGCTTTCGCGCCCTTGATGCAAGTGCGTCGCACCGATGCCCTTCAGTGAGCGCATCAGCGCCATCACATCCGGGTAGTTCAGGGTTCGCCATTGCGCCTCAAGACAGTGACGGTAGCCTGCACAGGTAGCATCAATAGCCGCCAGTGGCAGAAAATCGTTCACATGACGCTCGCCATCTACCTGCTGCCAAGCATCGCCCAATTCACGAAGCGAACCCTGCGCCAGCGTGGAAAACAGGATCACGCCACCAGGACGCGTTACCCGATAAAGTTCTGTCAGTACCACCGACAGATCGCTGCACCACTGCACCACCAGGCTACTGAAGCAAATGTCCATCACTGCAGAAGGTAAAGGCACTTGCTCAATATCCGCCAACAAATAGTGATCCGCTGCCTGCTGCTGGCGGGCAAACGCCAGCATGCCCGGTGCCAGATCGAGCGCTGTGACCTGCTTCCCCAGCGCACGCCAACGGCGGCTGAAATAGCCGGTGCCGCAACCTGCATCCAGCAGTTGCACGCCCGGTAGATCTTTCCCCATCCCCAGCAAACGCTCACCGACTTCACGCTGCACCGTCGCCAGCGCATCATAGCTGCCAGCCGCCCGACTGAAGGCTGATGCCACTGCCTGCTTGTTCACCCTCTTAAACGTTGACCCCATGCAAGACCTCCAGTAGGCGATCAATATCCTGTGGCTGGTGGGCGGCTGTCAGGGTGATGCGCAAACGTGCGTCACCCGGTGGCACCGTGGGCGGGCGGATGGCGTTCACCCACAGGCCATGCTCACGCAAATGCTGCGCCAGATCGAGGGTGCGCTGATTATCACCCACCCACAGCGGCTGGATGGCGGTATCGGACGCTGTCAGCGCCAACGACAACTGAGCCGCCCCTTGTCGAAAGCGCAGGATATTGTCCTGCAACCAGGCGCGCAATGCGTCGCCCTGCTGAATACGCCGTAGCGCCGCCCGCAGGGCGCAGGCCTGCGCTGGCGGCATCGCGGTGCTGTAAATCAGGTGGCGGGCGAATTGTAGCAGGTATTCTGCGGTGGGTTCGTCGCACAACACGGCCGCCCCACTGATACCAAACGCCTTGCCAAAGGTCACCACTAATAGTTCTGGCCGCACCCCCTGCTGCCAGCAACTGCCGCGTCCCTGCTCGCCGCACACGCCAATGCCGTGCGCATCATCCACCATTAGCCAGGCCCCTGCCGCACGGGTCAGACTATGTAGCGCCGCCAGCGGTGCGCGATCGCCGTCCATGCTGAACACCCCTTCAGTCACCGCCAACCGCTGCCCTGCACAGGGTTTTGCCAACAGATTAGCCAGCGACTGCGGGTGGTTATGACGAAAACGGCGCAACGGAGCTGGCGACTGGCTGGCCGCTTCCAGCAGCGAAGCGTGGCTAAGACGATCGGCCAGAATGCGATCGCCCGCCTGCATCAATGCCGCCAGCAGTGCCTGATTAGCGGCATAGCCGGAAATAAACAGCAACGCACGCGGATAGCTGAGCCACTCCGCCAACTGCTGTTCCAACACCTGATGCGCGTTGCAAAAACCGGTGACGTGGCCGGAGCCACCGCTGCCCACACCATACTGCCGCGCTCCCTGCTGCCAGGCGGCGATCACATGTGCATCCTGGCTCATGCCCAAATAGTCGTTGCCGGAAAAATTCAAATAATGTTCACCGCCAAGCTGAATTTGGCGACCATTACCGCCTCTATTCACCTGCCGCTGGCGGTAAGTCGCGCTTTGCCGTCGCTCATCCAGTGCCTGCGTGATGCGTTGTTGCCAGCTCATCGCAACGCCGCGTTGTAAAATTGAGCGCTATCGGCATGCATCAGTTGCTCAGTCAATACTTGCTGTTGCTGATTGTCGCCGTACTCAGTGGCAGTCTGTTGCGGATTCAGCCCCAGCTTGCGGAACAACCGCAGATCCTTATCTTCTTCCGGGTTAGGCGTGGTCAACAGCTTACAACCGTAGAAGATCGAGTTGGCTCCAGCCATAAAGCACATTGCCTGAGTCTGTTCGTTCATCTGTTCGCGCCCCGCAGAGAGGCGCACGTAGGAGGCTGGCATCATGATGCGCACCACAGCAATGGTACGGATAAAATCGAACGGATCGATGTCCTCATTGTCCGCCAGTGGAGTACCTTTCACTTTCACCAGCATGTTGATCGGTACGCTCTCCGGTGGCTTTGGCAGGTTAGCCAGTTGCACCAGCAGCCCGGCGCGATCGCGTACTGTCTCGCCCAATCCGACAATACCACCGGAGCACACTTTAATGCCCGCATCACGCACCTTGTCCAGCGTATCCAAGCGTTCTTGATAGCTGCGGGTAGTGACGATACTGCCGTAAAACTCCGGGGAGGTGTCGAGGTTATGGTTGTAATAATCCAGCCCGGCCTGCGCCAGCCGTTCGGCTTGGCTACCCTCCAGCATGCCCAGCGTCATACAGGTTTCCATCCCCAGCGCTTTCACCCCCTGTACCATCTGCTGCAAATACGGCATATCGCGCTCATGGGGGTTTTTCCACGCAGCCCCCATACAGAAGCGGGTAGAACCGGCCGCCTTGGCCTTGCGGGCGGCCTCCAATACCTGTGCCACCTGCATCAAACGTTCTGACTCCAGGCCGGTTTTATAGCGCGAGCTTTGCGGGCAATATTTGCAATCTTCCGGGCAGGCCCCCGTCTTGATCGACAGCAACGTGCTGACCTGAACCTGGCGCTGATCAAAGTGCTGGCGGTGTACTGTCTGCGCCTCAAATAACAGCTCAAGCAACGGTTTATCAAACAGGGCCTGGGCAAGATCCACTGTCCAGTGAATGCGATCAGTCATTATGGCGTCTCCAAAACGAAAAAGTGTCGTCAAAAGTGTCGTCAGTGTAAATATTGTGGATATACTGTCAACCATTATGAATTAAAATTGGTTTACAATCATGTCTGTCACCCAGTCCGACTTGGCTTTCGACCAGCACCATATCTGGCACCCCTACACCTCTATGAGCCATCCATTGCCTTGCTATCCGGTTGAAGCAGCCGCTGGCGTTGAGTTGCATCTGGCTGATGGGCGGCGTCTGGTAGATGGCATGTCCTCCTGGTGGGCAGCGATCCACGGTTACAACCACCCACAGTTGAACCTGGCTGCCACGCAGCAGTTGGAGAAAATGTCGCATGTGATGTTCGGCGGTATTACCCACCCCGCCGCCATCGCGCTATGCCTTAGGCTGGTGGCGATGACGCCGCAGGCGTTGCAATGCGTATTTTTGGCGGACTCAGGTTCAGTGGCAGTAGAAGTGGCGTTGAAGATGGCGCTGCAATACTGTCAGGCACGCGGAGAACGGCGGCAGTATATGCTGACCCTGCGCCACGGTTATCATGGCGATACCTTTGGCGCGATGTCGGTGTGCGATCCCGACAACTCGATGCACAGCTTGTATCAGGGCTTCCTCACCCAGCATTTGTTCGCCCCTGCGCCGCAGTGCCGCTTCGATGAAGAGTGGAATGAACAAGACATTGCGCCGTTCGCCGCGTTGCTGCAACAGCACGCTGACGAGGTGGCCGCAGTGATCCTCGAACCCATAGTACAAGGCGCTGGCGGTATGCGCATCTATCACCCAACCTACCTTAAGCGGGTACGCGAACTGTGCGACCATTATCAGGTACTGCTGATAGCCGATGAGATAGCAACTGGCTTTGGCCGTACCGGCAAGCTATTTGCCTGTGAGCATGCCGGGGTGGTGCCGGACATTCTCTGCTTGGGCAAAGCGCTGACTGGCGGCTACATGACACTTTCCGCCACCCTGACCAGCCGCCAGGTCGCGAACACCATAAGCAAAGGTGCCGCTGGCTGCTTTATGCACGGGCCAACCTTTATGGGCAACCCGCTGGCCTGTGCGGTGGCTGAAGCCAGCTTGACGCTACTGGCAGAAAATCGCTGGCAGGCACAGGTAAACGCTATCGAAACGCAGCTTAAACAGCAGTTGTTGCCCTTGGCTGCACAGCCAAAAGTGGCGGATGTACGGGTATTAGGGGCCATTGGAGTGGTGGAAATGCGCGAACCGGTAGATGTAGCGCAGTTACAGCGCGAGTTCGTCAAGCGCGGAGTGTGGCTACGGCCGTTCGGCACGCTGATTTATCTGATGCCTCCCTACATTATCGAGCCTGAGCCGCTCAGCCGTCTGACTGCGGCGGTAGCGGCCGCAGTGCGCTGAAGCAACAGATTCGGCTGCCGATAACCCTCGTCTATAGCCTATTGCCGACGATGGACTTGCATTGTTCTAGCCAAACGACCTAACTTAAAAGCTCCATTCTTACCGACTACTGTAGGGCATTATGGCTTTTCGCTTTTACAGCAACGATTTGCAAGACGGCGCAAAAATGCCCGCACAACAGATATTCAATGGCATGGGCTACCAGAGCAGCAACCTATCGCCACACTTGGCCTGGGATGGCGTACCTTAACGCAGCACAAGCTTCGTGATCACCCTTTATGATCCCGATGCCCCAACCTATTCCGGTTGGTGGCACTGGGTGGTAGCAAATATTCCGCAGGGCACAGGTTCCGGTAAGGCTTCGCTGCCAGCCGGTGCCATTCAAACCCGTACTGACTTCGGCTCAACCGGTTACAGCGGCGCAACACCTCCGCAGGGCGAGAGCCACCTTTATCAGTTCACCATACATGCGTTAGACGTAGATGAAGGTAGTAGTGGGGCGCTGGTGGGCTTTAATTTGCATTTCCACCACCTCGGAAGCACCACCTTGACGGTGAAATATACCTGATCCTCCGCCAGTAAAAAGGGCGCATGGCTGCGCCTCAGGCTACTGACAAAGTGCTGCCAGATCTGGTAGAGGTAACTTAACCACCTAGACATAGCAATATAAATCAATAATTTAATTATCATCAACTCTCGAATAGGAGGCGGGATCGCTCCTGCCGACCTCTCATACCTTCAACTAATTCCCTTTCACATCAGTATTATGATCCAAGCAATGTAATACTCTCTCTTTTTGTCATCATCTCGGCATTGTTGAATAAATCGGATTTAGAATAAAGAGTCCGAGTCCCGTGAATAGGCATCTTTCAGGCAAGGCGTACACTTTCTGGCATACCGGTGAGCGGCATTTTGTTTAATGCACAGATCATGGCCAGCGCCTCTGCAACTTGCCCATCATAATCTCGCAGCTACAGGTGACCACCAAATAGCTGTTTTACTCTGTACCTCGCTGTTGCCGCTATCGAACGTCGGTGGTAGCCTGTGATACTTTTCTACCGTGTGTTGTCTCCGGTAACGCGCCGGTTCGCCACCGCTTGATTTCGCTCTGCATAGTCTGCCGACCAATACCGGGCTCCGCTGCTGGGCGGTATTAACGCCCTGAGCCTCTTGCGCCTTAACTCATCATCACACACTCGCGTATCCTAAGCCCGATCCGCCGAGGCGACTTTGATTTTACGGTACCTCTGGCGGATAAGACCTGGGAAGGCTTCGGTATCGGTGACATTGCTCAAGGAAAGGTCAGCACAGATGACCTCATGTGTTTCTGTATCTACGGCCAAATGCAGTTTTCGCCAGATCCGCCGTTTTTCCTGACCGTATTTTTTTACCTTCCACTCCCCTTTACCCAACACGTTGAGCGTTGAGCCCGCTAGAGTCGATAACGAGGTGCGCAATTTCACCCGGCGTTGGGGTTTTAAACGGGACATGGCCGGACTTTGCCCGCTTACTGATGCAGGTGTCGTCCGGGCAGTGCAACGGCACTTTGATCAGTGTGACAATGGAGTCGACGAAGCCCTGGAGGGCGCGAAGTGTCAGGCCGAAAATCCGTTTCAGCATCAATACGCTGGTGATTGCCATATCGGAATAATGTGGTGGGCGACCACGCAGAGAAGGTTTTGCCTCGCAGTACCAGGCGTGAAGTGCCGTTTCATCCCCCCAGCAAGTGAGTGAACCCCGAGTGATAAGGGCGTTGTTGTAAGCCTTCCAGTTGCTGATGTTGAACTTTTTCTGGGCCACGGAATGTCGCTATTTTGACAGAAGGAGAGTGATCTCATCCTCGTCCAGGCCAAAAGTTCGATTGATTCAACAACGCCGGTATAAATGGCGAGCGGGATATATTTGCCGATTGGCATTATGGATGGCGTGTCGAAAAAAAGCGCGAGATAGTTTATAGGCAAGGGCGCAACTCGCGGCGCCCTAATAGTCCTATTTAACGTTTTTTGCCGAATGCCGCCGATAGGACATCGCCCATGGCACTTTTGCTAGCCGGGGGACTGCTGCGTGGTTTGGCCGTTTTCGCCGCTGTGCAGCTAAGGTTATTCTGAGCTAATGCCGCTGGGTTGCCGCCACGGCGCGCTGAACCTTTACCGGCTTGTTCCTCTAAACGCATGCTTAGCGAGATGCGTTTGCGCTGTAAATCGACTTCCATCACTTTTACTTTGACGATATCACCGGCTTTCACCATGGTGTGCGGATCTTCGACAAACTTGTCTGCCAGCGAGGAGATATGCACCAGGCCGTCCTGATGTACGCCGATATCCACAAAGGCACCGAAATTGGTGAAGTTGGTGACTAAACCTTCCAGGATCATCCCTGGTCTCAAATCATTGAGGGTGTCAACGCCCTCGGCAAAGGTTGCAGTTTTGAACTCCGGCCGTGGGTCACGGCCCGGTTTCTCCAGCTTTTTCAGAATGTCGGTTATCGTTGGCACGCCAAACTTCTCGTCGGTGAAATCGCTGGCTTTCAGGTTGTGCATCGCCGACGCATTGCCCATCAAGTCCTGTTCTGGTGGGTGGCGGCCAGAATGAGCTCCACTACCGGGTAGGTTTCTGGGTGAACGGTGGAGGCATCCAGCGGGTTGTCGCCATGGTTAATGCGAAGAAAGCCAGCGCATTGTTCGAAGGCTTTCGGCCCTATGCGGCTGACTTTCAGTAGCTGCTCGCGATTGCTGAAACGGCCATTCTAATCCCGCCAGTTGACGATATTTTGCGCCATCATGCGCGGCAGGCCGGCTACGGGGGTCAGCAGCGGTACTGAGGCAGTATTCAAATCGACGCCAATGGCGTTCACGAAGTCTTCAACTACCGAGTCCAGTTTCCTGGCCAGTTGGTTTTGGCTGAAATCGTGTTGGTAATGGCCAATGCCGATGGATTTCGGGTCGATCTTCACCAACTCCGCCAGCGGATCTTTTAGACAGCGGGCGATGGACACCGCGCCGCGCAGCGACACGTCGAGGTGGGGGAATTCCAGCGCTGCCAGCTCGGAGGCAGAATACAACTGAGGCACCCGCTTCGCTGACGATCACCTTCTGTGCCTTTACCTCGCTAAACTGCTTTTGCAGATCGAGATAAAAACGCTCGGTCTCGCGTGAGGCGGTGCCGTTGCCGATGGCCACCAGTTCTACCTTATGCTTGCTGCACAGCGCCGCCACGCTAGCGGCGGCTTTTGCCGCTTGGCCCGTATGTGGGTAAACGGTGTCGGTGGCGATCAGCTTACCGGTTGCGTCCACTACTCCCACCTTCACCCCGGTGCGCATGCCAGGGTCGAGTCCCATGGTGGTGCGCATGCCCGCTGGGGCAGCCATTAGCAGATCCTGCATGTTGCGGGCAAAAACGTTGATTGCTTCATCTTATGCACGCTCGCGCAGCGTGTTCATCAGTTCGCTTTCCAATTGCAGCAGCACCTTGATCCGCCAAGTCCCGTTGACTACCTCTTTGCGCCAGGCATCGGCTGGGGCGTTGTTCAGGTGTAGGTCAAGGTGGTTAATGATAATCAGCTCCGCCTGACTTTCGCGTGGCGTTTCTTCAAACTGTGGATCGGCATTCAGCGCCAATTGCAGCACGCCTGCATTGCGGCCACGGAACATCGCTAGCGCACGGTGCGAAGGCACCTGAGCAATAGGTTCACGGTGGTCGAAATAGTCGCGGAATTTAGCATCTTCTTCTTCCTTTCCTTCCACCACCCTGGACGCCAGATGGGCGTTTTTCCACAGGTAGCTGCGTACCTTGGAAAGCAGGGTGGCGTCTTCGGCAAAACGCTCCATCAGGATGTAGCGTGCGCCATCAAGGGCAGCTTTTACGTCCGTCATACCTTTGTCGGCGTTGACGTAGCGCTCGGCTAGCTGTTCCGGCTGCTGTTGCCACAAGCTATCTGCCAACAGTTCCAGACCAGATTCGATAGCTATCTGCCCACGGGTGCGGCGTTTCGGTTTGTATGGCAGGTAAAGATCGGCGTTTTTAAATAAATCGAACATTTGGCCGGGACGAGGATGAGATCACTCTCCTTATGTCAAAATAGCGACATTCCGTGGCCCAGCAAAAGTTCAATATCACCAACTGTAAGGCTTACAACAACGCCCTTATCACTCGGGGTTCACTCACTTTCTCGGTGGATGAAACGGCACTTTACGCCTGGTACTGCGAGGCAAAACCTTCTCTGCGTGGTCGCCCACCACATTATTCCAATATGGCAATCACCAGCGTATTGATGCTGAAACGGATTTTCGGCCTGACACTTCAAGTCCTCCAGGGCTTCGTCGACTCCATTGTCACACTGATCAAAGTGCCGTTGCACTGCCCGGACGACACCTGCATCAGTAAGCGGGCAAAGTCCGGCCATGTCCCGTTTAAAACCCCAACGCCGGGTGAAATTGCGCACCTCGTTATCGACTCTAGCGGGCTCAACGCTCAACGTGTTGGGTAAAGGGGAGTGGAAGGTAAAAAAATACGGTCAGGAAAAACGGCGGATCTGGCGAAAACTGCATTTGGCCGTAGATACAGAAACACATGAGGTCATCTGTGCTGACCTTTCCTTGAGCAATGTCACCGATACCGAAGCCTTCCCAGGTCTTATCCGCCAGAGGTACCGTAAAATCAAAGTCGCCTCGGCGGATCGGGCTTAGGATACGCGAGTGTGTGATGATGAGTTAAGGGGCAAGAAGCTCAAGGCGTTAATACCGCCCAAAAGCGGAGCCCGTTATTGGTCGGCAGACTATGTAGAGCGAAATCAAGCGGTGGCGAACCGGCGCGTTACCGGAGACAACACACGGTGGAAAAGTATCACAGGCTACCACCGACGTTGGATAGCGGCAACAGCGAGGTACAGAGTAAAACAGCTATTTGGTGGTCACCTGTCGCTGCGAGATTATGATGGGCAAGTTGCAGAGGCGCTGGCCATGATCTATGCATTAAACAAGATGCCGCTCGCCGGTATGCCAGAAAGTGTACGCCTTGCCTAAAAGATGCCCATTCACGGGACTATTTATTCCAAATCCGATTTATTCAACAAAGCCACTGCGATGACAAAATCCGTTTCAGAGGCAAAGGACTCGCTGCCAGCGAGTCCTTTGCCTCTGGCGAGGCGCGCCAGGCAAAAGGCGTCATCTGTAGCAGATTGGCGGCCTGCCCCCCCCGACAGCGCCATGGTATAAGCCAGTGCTTCGCGGCTCTCACAGTCAAAACCCTCAAGCCGCTCCTCCTGCTCATCATGCAGTTGCATCTGCTGATACACCTGTGCCTTCAAATGATACATATGGCGAGTCCCTGGGGAAACGGTCATCAGAATACCACCAGGCTTCACCGCCCGCGCCAGTTTACCCGCCTTGCATGGCGCATAGATGCGTAATACCGCATCCATTGAGCGTTCAGCAAACGGCAGGCGGTGGCTGGAGGCAACGCAAAAAGAAACTGCCGCGTATCGGATCGCCACCTTAGCAATGCACACTGGCTTCTTTTGCAGCCGCTTGTCCGCGCTGCTGTCAGGCGGCTTAGCGGTATCAGGCGACATCTAATTCATATACTGCTACATTGTACCGCTGCTCCAGTCGTGCAGCTAATTCAGCGGTGTAATAGCCTTCCCCACAACCAATATCCAGCTATGCCATTGAATCGGCTCTCAGCAACGGTTCCAGACGTTCCACAACCCGTTACTGTAATGGCGCCGGTTAACCAGCATCAAGAAGCACGCGACGCCCCTGCATCATCTCCACGCTGTCTCCAGGCAACTTTGAACGCTTGTGCTGCACTGGCAACAGATTGACGTACCCTTCTTTGGCACAGTCAAACTGGTGGTTACTGTGGCAACGCCATTGCAGTTGAGAGCAATGGCGCGGCTGATGACACGGGGGACACTGATAAGATATAACTTGGGTTCCAGAAAAAAGGGCGGGAATAGTCTAGGGGAGGCATCAGGTCGATACAATATCAGCTCGAAGCGCTCGGCGTTGCCATCACCAAATGGCGCACAACAAAAACGCCCGCACCATTAAGGCACGGGCTTTTTATATCGCTTACGCTGATTACACAGCAATAACGTTTACTGCTGACGGGCCTTTCTGACCATCTTGGATTTCGAACTCTACATTCTGGCCTTCAGCCAGAGTCTTGAAGCCATTCCCTTGGATTGCAGAGAAGTGCACAAACACATCTTTGCTGCCGTCAGCCGGGGTGATGAAACCAAAACCTTTAGACTCGTTAAACCACTTAACTTGACCTTTAATCTTTGCCATCTTGAGTATTTCCTTTGGATTGTTTAAATCGCCCGTAGGCGTTACATAGACAAACTAGAGTCGTTACTGCTTGAGGCACTAAGATAAGGATCGACAGAAGAAGTGGTATTCAACGCTAACGTTTTTACTCAGAACTTCTTTACTGAAAATGCCACACATATACAGAACTGTACCTCGTTTTACCGAGAAGCGTTATTACATACTCTGTATTAGATGGCAAGCCATTTTTAATCACTGATCGACATATCGCACATATTTGAAACGCTTGATAGCAGCATACGCCTAAATAGGGGCTTTGTTGCATAAATCAGATTTGGAATAAAGAGTCCCATGAATGGGCAGCCTTTTGCCCATCATAATCTCGCAGCGACAGGTGACCACCAAATAGCTGTTTTACTCTGTACCTCGCTGTTGCCGCTATCGAACGTCGGTGGTAGCCTGTGATACTTTTCCACCGTGTGTTGTCTCCGGTAACGCGCTGGTGCACCACCGCTTGATTTCGCTCTGCATAGTCTGCCGACCAATAACGGGCTCCGCTTTTAGGCGGTATTAACGCCTTGAGCTTCTTGCCCCTTAACTCATCATCACACACTCGCGTATCCTAAGCCCGATCCGCCGAGGTGACTTTGATGTTACGGTACCTCTGGCGGATAAGACCTGGGAAGGCTTCGGTATCGGTGACATTGCTCAAGGAAAGGTCAGCACAGATGACCTCATGTGTTTCTGTATCTACGGCCAAATGCAGTTTTCGCCAGATCCGCCGTTTTTCCTGACCGTGTTTTTTTACCATCCACTCCCCTTCACCCAACACGTTGATCCCGGTAGAGTCGATAACGAGGTGCGCAATTTCACCCGGCGTTGGGGTTTTAAACGGGACATGGCCGGACTTCGCCCGCTTACTGATGCAGGTGTCGTCCGGGCAGTTCAACGGCACTTTGATCAGTGTGATAATGGAATCGACGAAGCCCTGGAGGGCGCGAAGTGTCAGGCCGAAAATCCGTTTCAGCATCAATACGCTGGTGATTGCCATATCAGAATAATGTGGTGGGCGACCACGCAGAGAAGGTTTTGCCTCGCAGTACCAGGCGTGAAGTGCCGTTTCATCCCCCCAGCAAGTGAGTGAGCCCCGAGTGATAAGGGCGTTGTTGTAAGCCTTCCAGTTGGTGATGTTGAACTTTTGCTGGGCCACGGAATGTCGCTATTTTGACAGAAGGAGAGTGATCTGATCCTCGTGCTGGCCAAATGTTCGATTTATTCAACAAAGCCTGTAATACTAACAAAAAGATTCTTATACAGTCGGACTTACCGTTAAAAATAACCGATAGTACCTGATAGATACTAATGGCTAAAAATAAAAAAAACGACTACAAATAAGATGGTTCGTATTATTTTGAATGGATATTAATCGTAGAAAAACGCTCGTGGATCATTCCCACTCAATGGTCGCTGGAGGTTTGCCACTGATGTCGTATAACACGCGGGAAATGCCGTTTACTTCGTTGATAATGCGGCTGGAGACGCGGCCGAGAAAGTCATAGGGCAAATGCGCCCAATGCGCGGTCATAAAGTCGATAGTTTCCACTGCGCGCAGTGAAACAACCCAGTCGTATTTACGGCCATCGCCCATTACGCCCACCGAACGTACCGGCAGGAATACGGTGAACGCCTGGCTCACCTTGTTATACAGGTCAGCGTTGTGCAACTCTTCAATGAAGATGGCATCTGCACGACGCAGTAGGTCGCAATACTCTTTCTTGACTTCACCAAGCACGCGCACGCCCAGACCAGGCCCAGGGAATGGGTGCCGGTACAGCATATCGTACGGTAGGCCCAGTTCCAGACCGATCTTGCGCACTTCATCTTTGAACAGTTCTTTCAACGGTTCGACCAGCCCCAGCTTCATCTCTTGTGGCAGGCCACCCACGTTGTGATGCGATTTGATCACATGTGATTTGCCAGTGGCGGAAGCGGCGGATTCGATCATGTCAGGGTAAATGGTGCCCTGCGCCAACCATTTAACGTCGGATTGCTTGCATGCTTCTTCGTCGAACACTTCCACGAACACGCGGCCAATGATCTTGCGCTTGGTTTCTGGTTCGTCAACGCCAGCCAACTCGCTCAGGAAGCGATTCTCCGCCGCCACATGCACGATATTCAAGCCGAAACGGTCGCCGAACATTTCAAGGACCTGATCAGATTCATTCAGGCGCAGCAAGCCGTTGTCGACAAACACGCAGGTCAGTCGTGTGCCAATGGCACGGTGCAGCAGCATCGCGGTTACGGAAGAGTCAACACCGCCGGACAGGCCGAGGATCACATGGTCTTCCCCTACTTGCTGGCGAATACGTTCAACCACATCTTCAATGATGGTGGCCGGAGTCCACAGGGCTTCACATTGGCAAATGTCCAGAACAAAACGTTCTAGCATGTGCTTGCCCTTGTGGGTGTGAGTCACTTCCGGGTGGAACTGCACGCCGTAGAAACGTTTTTCTTCATTAGCCATAATGGCGAACGGGCAGCTATCGGTGCTTGCGATGGTCACAAAGTCAGATGGGATGGCAGTAATTTTATCGCCGTGGCTCATCCACACGTCCAATAGCGGTTTGCCCAGCGGGCTGGTGATGTCCTCGATGCCACGCAACAGCGCGCACTCATTGACGACTTCCACCTGAGCGTAGCCGAACTCACGCTCGTTAGCCCCCTGCACACAACCACCTAACTGTATCGCCATAGTCTGCATGCCGTAGCACACACCCAACACCGGCACATCAGCAGTAAACACGTACTCAGGGGCGCGCGGGCTGTCGTCTGCGGTAGTGCTTTCCGGGCCACCGGAAAGGATGATGCCGCTGGAATTGAATTCACGGATCTGTTCTTCGTTCACATCCCATGCCCATAGCTCACAGTAAACGCCGATTTCGCGCACGCGACGGGCAATTAATTGGCTATATTGCGAACCGAAATCCAGAATAAGAATGCGATGCTTATGGATATTTTTTTTCATAATAAAACGAATTCCAGCAACAAAAATAAAGGAAAAATAAAATCGTCTGGGGCAAGGCCCCACCCAGTAAGTTGTCACCAGCCGTACCCTATACGCCGTTGACATTAAGTCCAATGAGCCATGCCCCCTTGAAATCAACCCATGCGGTAGTTCGGCGACTCTTTGGTGATAGTCACATCGTGTACATGGCTTTCCTGAATACCAGCGCCACTGATGCGCACAAATTCTGCCTTGGTGCGCAGTTCGTCGATGGTCGCACAGCCAGTCAGACCCATGCAGGAGCGCAGCCCCCCCATCTGCTGATGCACGATGGCTTTCAGCATGCCTTTATAGGCTACACGGCCTTCGATACCTTCTGGCACTAGTTTGTCAGCGGCGTTATCGGTTTGGAAGTAACGGTCAGAAGAACCTTTGGACATCGCACCCAGCGATCCCATGCCACGATAGGACTTGAACGAACGTCCCTGGTACAGCTCGATTTCACCCGGTGATTCTTCGGTACCTGCCAGCATGGAGCCAACCATGACGCAGGAGGCACCCGCCGCGATCGCCTTGGCGATGTCGCCAGAGAAACGGATGCCACCATCGGCGATAACCGGGATACCAGTCCCTTTCAGCGCGTCAACCGCATCAGCAATGGCCGTGATCTGTGGTACGCCTACACCAGTGACGATACGGGTGGTGCAGATAGAACCAGGGCCAATGCCCACTTTCACCGCGCTCACCCCCGCCTCAGCTAAGGCTTTGGCACCGACGTCGGTGCCAACGTTGCCACCGACGATCGGCAAGTCGGGGTATTTGGCACGGGTTTCTCGAATACGTTTCAGCACACCTACGGAGTGGCCGTGTGAGGAGTCGATCAGAAGCACGTCAACACCTGAGGCGACCAGCGCATCAACGCGCTGGTCATTACCGGCACCCGCACCAACCGCCGCACCTACACGTAACCGACCATGCTCGTCTTTACAAGCGTTGGGCTTGCGTTCTGCTTTCTGGAAGTCTTTAACGGTGATCATGCCCAGCAGGTGGAAGCTGTCATTCACCACCAGCGCTTTTTCAACGCGTTTTTCGTGCATTTTTTGTAGCACGATTTCGCGCGCTTCATTTTCTTTCACCGTGACCAGCCGTGCTTTCGGCGTCATCACTGCGGTGACAGGCTGGTTCATATCGGTAACGAAGCGCACGTCGCGCCCGGTAATGATCCCCACTAACTCATTGTCTTCGGTAACAACCGGGTAGCCAGCGAAGCCGTTGCGAGCAGTGAGCGTTTTAATTTCTTGTAAGGTGGTTGCTGGGATGACGGTCTGTGGGTCGGTCACTACACCGCTTTCATGTTTCTTCACCCGGCTGACTTCTTCAGCCTGGCGTTCGATAGACATGTTTTTGTGAACAAAACCTAGGCCACCTTCCTGCGCCAGCGCGATAGCCAGGCTAGATTCGGTTACGGTATCCATGGCGGCGGACAACATAGGGATATTCAGGCGGATATTTTTAGTCAGCTGCGTGCCGAGTTCTGCGGTATTAGGTAGAACCGTCGAATGGGCAGGTATCAGGAGTACATCGTCAAACGTCAACGCTTCTTTAACAATACGTAGCATGGGCAATATCTCACCAGGGTGGGCTGTGAAAGGGATAAAATATTGCCGTAGCATTATACAGAGCGTAATCGTTTGCCTCTAGCACTTTCTTGCAAAAACCCTTGATTACCTTTTTTAGCCATGTAGTATTGGACAATTGAGTGCTTGTTTATCGTGCGCGCCATCGAAACCGCCAACCGCCGTGATGAATGTGATGTGCTGATCGGTCGCCGGGGTGGAGGTTAGATGGAAGATCTGTGGAGTTTCAATAATGAACGCGTAGCACGCGCGATATTCGCCAGCCAGATCCCGATCGGCGACAAAGTCGGCCATGAAACCGATGTGACCATCGCTGACTCTGTCGCCGATTGCCGCTGAACTAGTCAGCCGCAATCAGCTTGAGCTAGTGCGTCAGTTGAAGTCGCAGCAACAACGGTTGGAAATGGCGCTGGATTACTATCTGGTCCGGCGTCAACAGCAGTTCACGCGCATTCACCACCTTTTGCAGCAGCAACATCCGCACCTGCGGCTGTCGCACCAGAATACACTGCTGTTCAAATTACAACGCCGTCTAGAAGAGGGCACGCAAAATCAGTTGCGCCTGGCCTCGCAGCGCAACGAACGCGCCCAGAAACGGTTGGCGCAGATACAGCCGCAGAACCACATTCACAGCTATCAACAGCATGTGCAGCAGCAGGAGTACCGCTTACAGCAGGCGCTGGATCGCCAGCTTAATGCTTGCTGCCAGCGCTTCGGTATGGCCTGTAGCCAGCTTGAAGCGGTAAGCCCGCTGGCGCGCGGCTACAGCGTGACACAAAGCCCATGCTGCGAGCTGCTGAAAAGCACTAAAAAGGCTCAACTCGGCAAACGGCTAGAAACCCTTTTACTTGATGGCTAGATAGAGAGTTAAGTGAAGAGCATCACCACCGCTAAAATTCGCGATCCAATGAGACTGTTTGAGCGCAGTATTTATTCGTCAAATCTATAACCTCTCAGCCCTTTCGATAGAATATGGGGGCAGTATTACTACCGCCCACCTTGCACTGATTATTTTTTTCTTCAGGTGAGTATCGGCGTTGTTGAATAAATCGGAAATCGGATTTGGAATAAAGAGTCCCCTGAATGGGCAGCTTTCAGGTAAGGCGTACACTTTCTGGCATACCGGCGAGCGTCATCTTGTTTAGTGAACAGATCATGGCCAGCGCCTCTGCAACTTGCCCATCATAATCTCGCAGCGACAGGTGACCACCAAATAGCTGTTTTACTCTGTACTTCGCTGTTGCCGCTATCGAACGTCGGTGGTAGCCTGTGATACTTTTCCACAATGTGTTGTCTCTGGTAACGCGCTGGTTCGCCACCGCTTGATTTCGCTCTGCATAGTCTGCCGACCAATAACGGGCTCCGCTGCTGTGCGGTATTAACGCCTTGAGCTTCTTGCCCCTTAACTCATCATCACACACTCGCGTATCCTAAGCCCGATCCGCCGAGGCGACTTTGATTTTACGGTACCTCTGGCGGATGAGACCTGGGAAGGCTTCGGTATCGGTGACATTGCTCAAGGAAAGGTCAGCACAGATGACCTCATGTGTTTCTGTATCTACGGCCAAATGCAATTTTCGCCAGATCCGCCGTTTTTCCTGACCGTATTTTTTTACTTTCCACTCCCCTTCACCCAACACGTTGAGCCCGCTAGAGTCGATAACGAGGTGCGCAATTTCACCCGGCGTTGCGGTTTTAAACGGGACATGGCCGGACTTTGCCCGCTTACTGATGCAGGTGTCGTCCGGGCAGTTCAACGGCACTTTGATCAGTGTGACAATGGAGTCGCCGAAGCCCTGGAGGGCGCGAAGTGTCAGGCCGAAAATCCGTTTCAGCATCAATACGCTGGTGATTGCCATTACGCTGGTCATTGCCATATCGGAATAATGTTGTCGGCGACCACGCAGAGAAGGTTTTGCCTCGCAGTACCAGGCGTGAAGTGCCGTTTCATACACCGAGAAAGTGAGTGAACCCCGAGTGATAATGGCGTTGTTGTAAGCCTTCCAGTTGGTGATGTTGAACTTTTGCTGGGCCACGGAATGTCGCTATTTTGACAGAAGGAGAGTGATCTGATCCTCGTGCCGGCCAAATGTTCGATTTATTCAACAACGCCTTCCCACAGAATTCAGATGCTCATCAATGAATCTCATAGCATTCTCAATGTTGCCAATCTCTTTTAGTTGGTCGCTGGATGACTCAGTTACCTTCGACTTTGCTTTTAACATAATCTGCCAGCGTAGTGTGATTTCCTTCAATACGAGCAGACACCAGGCTTTCCAGCATGTGAAAAATGGCCTTGAGCTGTACGAATAATAACGGATGAACATCGGTCTAAAGCCGTAAGTGTCGTAGCAAATCAAGCTCAGTCAAGACATCAAACAAGGGAGAATCAAAGCTCGGATTGAGCAAGCTAAGATCAAAGTGTGTAAATCGTGGCATTAAAGTTAACCTATCTTAACTAGTGGCTTATCAGTATCTCAAAAAAACCATTAAATCATAGAATATTAAAACAATAATATATAAATTATATCTCAAAATCTCAAAAAACACCATTTGGATAAATCAAATAAACCGCCGCATAAAGTCCCATGACTGGACGCATAAACAGAGCTTTTGGCATCTAAGCCCGCTTGCCAAACATCACGCTCTATCACCTGCACCCTACATGACATCCCTTCTCAAAAAGGCTCGTCATACGGCGGTGTTCGGTCCACGTCGTCGGGTTTTTTGGTAAACATCCCAGTCACGGGGCGCGGGCAGGGGCTGCTCTCTGGCTCGCTGTGGCGCATCACTGGCTTACCCAACCGGCCATTACGGCCTGCTGGTCGTACCGTTAGCGCACTGATAATCGAATCCGCCACCACCTGATAACCGCTTGACGTGCTGCCATCCTTCGCCGTCCACTGATTGATCTGCATGGTGCCGGAAACACTGTTCAACTCACCTTTACCGTAACGTGCCAGCGCTTTGGCCTGTTTGCCAAAAGCCACTACGCCCAGTCAGAAAGGAGTCTCTCCGTTCTCTGTGCTATGGCAGGGCAGAGATAGCGAAGGTAAAACCCTCCACCATCCGAGCGCCCTTCAAATCGTTCATTCGCTTTAATCCATGCTTTAAGTTAGCTTCGGCATAATCGGCCTCCAGTTGTACCCAATGCGGGCTTGATCATAAATGAGTACTCATCTTTGTACCCAAAACAAAGCAAAACCTACTGAGTACACACATGGGTACAACTGAATGATGAGCGGTGATGCGTCGTTGTAATAGTCCTTGATAACAAAAAAGCCCGACACAATGCGGGCTTCTGGACTTTTCGAAAGCTGATGATTATTAGTAAATCATCATTTGTTTTTCTTCAGGTGACTCATCAGGCGCTTGCGCTTGCGTAGTTGGTTTGGCGTAAGTAGATTGCGTTTGCCAGCGAACGGGTTGTCGCCCTCTTTGAATTTGATGCGGATCGGCGTTCCCATCACTTTCAGCGAGCGGCGGAAATAGTTCATCAGATAACGTTTGTACGCATCGGACAAATCACTCACCTGATTGCCGTGGATTACCACAATCGGTGGGTTATACCCACCAGCGTGTGCATATTTCAGCTTCACACGTCGGCCACGCACCAGCGGCGGTTGGTGATCATCAACGGCCATGTGCATGATCTTGGTCAGCATTGAGGTGTTCACACGGTGGGTCGCATAAGCATATGCTTCTAGCACCGATTCGAACAGGTTGCCGACACCGCTGCCATGCAGTGCGGAGATAAAGTGCACACGGGCGAAATCGACAAAGCCCAGACGCAGATCGAGCATTTCCTTCACATGTGTGCGCTCTTCCTCGCTTATGCCATCCCACTTATTGACCACAATCACCAGTGAGCGGCCACTATTGAGGATAAAGCCAAGCAACGACAGATCCTGATCAGAAATCCCTTCGCGTGCGTCGATTACCAGCAGTACCACGTTGGCGTCTTCAATCGCCTGTAATGTTTTGATTATCGAGAATTTCTCTACCGTTTCGGTTACTTTCCCGCGTTTGCGCACGCCGGCGGTGTCGATGAGCACATATTCGCGCTCATCACGTACCATTGGGATATAAATACTGTCGCGGGTGGTACCCGGCATGTTGTACACCACCACGCGTTCCTCGCCAAGGATACGGTTAGTCAGCGTAGATTTACCTACGTTGGGGCGCCCGATAATCGCCAGCTTGATAGGCAGATCCTGAGGGTTGAAGTCATCTTCCAGTTCATCCTCTTGCCCTTCGAGGTTCTCAGCATTCTGTTCGGCCCAATAAGCGGCGTTGACCTCTTCTTGGGTCAGTTCTACTTCTTCCTCTTTTTCAGGAAGGAACGGCACCAGTACGTGCTCGATCAGTTGTCTGACACCACGGCCGTGTGAGGCGTCTATGGCATACACATCACCCAGGCCCAGCGAGTAGAAGTCAGCGGTGACCACGTCCGGATCTAGGCCATCAGTCTTGTTGACCACCAAAAAGGTCGCCTTCTGGCGGCTACGCAGATGCTGGGCGATACCCTGATCGGCTGGCATCATGCCAGAGCGGGCATCAACCATAAACAGCACAATATCGGCTTCTTCAATCGCCAACAGCGACTGACCCGCCATGCGCGTTTCGACGCCATCTTCGTGGCCGTCAATACCGCTAGTATCGACAATGATAAATTCATTGCCCTCAACTTCAGCACGCCCATACTTGCGGTCTCGCGTTAGCCCTGGAAAATCTGCCACCAGCGCATCGCGCGTCTGTGTCAAACGGTTAAACAAGGTAGATTTACCCACATTCGGGCGCCCAACAAGCGCGACGACAGGTGTCATTGTTGAACCCTCATTATTACTTTATAATTAATGTCTTACTACACTTCGGACAGATTCCGACACTGTAGCTTATAAAATAAGAAACGGCTCCTGAACCCATCACCTCAGGAGCCGTTTTCCCCTTCATCTTTCGCGCCGCAGCAACGTTGACTGCGCGCCTTGACCTCATTCACTGAGTTCAGGCTTTTGAGGAACCGTGTGCTTATCGCCTGGCTGCACCCCGAAATCTTTCGGGTGCTGAAAAGGTTACGGCCATCAGCGCTAGCCGGTGAAAGCGTGAACTTTTCCGCCTCTTGCCTGAATGACCAGCTTATCGCCTGCCACCAACGGCGCAGACATGAAGCCAGAGCTATCCACTGGCTGTTGGGCGACAAAACGACCATCGGTGGTGTTAATCCAGTGCAGATAACCTTTGGCATCACCAGTCACCAGATAACCATTAAACATCACCGGTGGTGTCAATTTTCGGTGCAGCAGATCGCCCTGTGTCCACACCATCACGCCGCCTTTAGTGCTCAGCGCTACCAGGCGATCATTTTGATCGACCAGGTAAATACGGCCTGCATCGACTATGAAGTCGTTCACTGAACCCAACTCACGTTTCCACATGATCTGGCCGGAACGTAGATCCAGCGCTGTCAGGTTGCCATTGTAGCCCAATGCATAAACGATGCCTTCAACGATCACCGGCGTAGTGTCTACATCATTTAGGCGCTCGATTTCGGTCGCACCACTCGGCTGGGAAATACGCTGCTGCCAAATCAGTTGGCCTTGCTGCATCAATACGGCGCTGACGCGGCCATTATCGCCGCCGACGATGGCTGCGCCGAAAGCCACAGCTGGTGCGGATTCACCGCGCAACGACAGCGATGGCATATCCAGGTTAACCGTCCACTTCACCACGCCATCAGATTCGTTCAGCGCCTGCAACTGACCATTAGAGGTGTGGATCAGCACCATGCCATCGCTGATCACCGGGCGGGACATCGCTTCGCCAGCAACCCTGGCCTGCCAGGCTACGCTGCCATCAGCAGTATTCAATGCGTAAACTACCGCTTTCTCACTGCCAATATAGATCCTGTCGCCTGATACCGCTAAGCCGCCTGACAGCAGCGCGGACAAGCGGCTGGAAAAGAAGCCAGTGTGCTCGGAGAGATCCACCTTCCACTTTTCGTTGCCGCTGGTGGCGTCGAGCGCTTTCACTATGCCGTGACGATCAGCAGCGAAAAGGGTGCTGTTCTGGAAGTCCAGACGCAGGTGGGAGTAAAACTCGCCGATGCCATCACCAACCGAGGTGCTCCACATCTTGTTCGGCTTAAATTGATTTTCAACTTTCGGCAATGGCGACATAGTCACCACGTCTTCTTCACTGTTAAACAGCGAACAACCACTTAGCAATGCAGCAAAAACTAGCCCGACCAAGAGTGTTTTAAACAATTGCATGGGGTTCCCCTTAGTTGGACAAGTTATTCAATTTTATACGCAACAACACCTCGAGCGCCTGAGAAACGTTGGACTCAAGGCCTTTACTGTAGGCTTCGCGTGCACCTTGGGCATCGCCCTGGGCCAACAACACATCGCCGCGCGTATCCTGCACCAGCGCTGCCCAGCATGCATCTTTCACCTCATTCAGCGTTTTAAGCGCGTGATCCCACTTTTTTTCCTGTAGCTGGACTCGCGCCAGACGCAGGTTGATCTGCGAAAGCAGATTATCGTCTTTGGTCTGGCTTTGCGCCTGCACAAGTTGCTGTTCCGCTTTAGCAAAATCATACTGCTCAACAAAATGCTTGGCCAACTGCAACGCGGCTAATACGCCGTAGCTATTGCTGTTAGCCTGGACAAATTTCTCCGCTACGGCCACATTTCCCGGCTTACCGGCCGCCAGACGATCACCGGCTTCCTGATAAGATTGGGATGCTGCTATCAGGTCGACACTTTGATGGTTTTGCCAGTAACGCCAACCAGCCAAGGCAGCAATGCTGAGTACCACTCCCACCGCCAGCGCTTTGACGTTTTCAGCAAAGAACCGACACAAAGCGTCAACTTGTTCTTTTTCAGTGCTATAGACTTCCACGGTGTCTTTCTCCTCAACTTAACATTTGAGCCAGACGCGTAGCAGTTTCGCTTTGCGCCAGCGTTTCTTGTTCACCACTGCGCAGGTCTTTCACCACCACCTGTAGTGCCGCCACTTCGTTCTCGCCCAAGATCAATGCGACGCGCGCGCCCCATTTGTCCGCACGGGTGATCTGCTTTTTGAAGTTACCGCCACCGTAGTTGGTCATCAGTTTTAGCTGCGGCAACGCATCGCGCACTCGTTCTGCCAGTTGCATCGCTGCAACCTGCGCACCCGCGCCGGAAGAAATCAAGTACACATCAATGGTGGGTGGCGCAGTAAAATCCGGGTTAAGCGCTTGTACCAGCAGCACCAGACGTTCCAACCCCATAGCAAAGCCCACGGCTGGCACCGCACGCCCGCCTAACTGCTCGACCAGACTATCGTAACGTCCCCCTGCACACACAGTACACTGTGCACCCAGATTGGTGGTCACCCATTCAAATACCGTATGGTTGTAGTAGTCCAGACCGCGTACCAGGCGTTCATTGATGGTGTATGGGATACCCGCCTGTGCTAAAAGTTCACATAGACCGGTGAAGTGAGCGCGAGACGCTTCATCAAGATACTCGGACAGGCGCGGGGCATCGTTCAGCATTGCCTGCACATCAGGATTTTTGGAGTCCAGCAAACGCAACGGGTTGCGGTACATGCGGCACCTGCAGTCTTCATCTAGCACGTCGACGTGCTGTTCGATAAAACCTACCAACGCGTTGCGGTAGTTGGCGCGCGCCTCCAGCGAACCAATGGAGTTCAGCTCTAATTTGACGTGTTCGGCGATACCCAGCGCTTTCCACCAGCGAGCGGTCAGTAGGATCAGTTCGGCATCAACATCCGGGCCATGCAGGCCAAACACTTCCGCCCCCAATTGATGGAACTGGCGATAGCGGCCTTTTTGCGGGCGCTCATAGCGGAACATCGGGCCGATGTACCACAGACGCTGTTCCTGATGGTAAAGCAAACCATGTTCGATACCTGCGCGAACGCAGCCAGCTGTGCCTTCCGGGCGCAGGGTCAGGCTATCACCATTGCGATCATCAAAGGTGTACATCTCTTTTTCTACAATATCGGTCACCTCGCCGATCGCACGTTTGAATAACGGAGTCTGCTCTACAATCGGCAAACGTATTTCGCTGTAGCCATAGCCTTCAAGCACCTTCTTGAGTGTGCCTTCAATGCGCTGCAATAATGCCGTGTCTTTCGGCAGGTAGTCGTTCATGCCGCGAATAGCTTGAATGTTCTTTGCCACGTGAGTTCTCTGTCGGTTGTCTGTAAAAATGAACACGATTATAGGAACTTTTCCATCCCATGTTCAACGTGGATGCCATTCTCTAACCCCTGGCTCATAAAAAAGCGGGAAAAAAAGCCCGCTGTATCGTCGATAAAAAGCTTATTTTTAAAGCAGACTGACCGAGATGCGGTTGGTTTCATCCATCATCGATGCCTTAGCGCGGATCTTCGCCTCCAATTGGTCAATTATCTGCTCGTTGTCGAAACGCTCTTTCTGACGCGTGCCGTCTTCGTAGAAGCCGCTCTTGTTATGACCACCAGTGACACCCAGGGTTGATACCAGCGCTTCGCCTGGCCCGTTGACCACGCAACCGATAATCGACACATCCATTGGCGTGATAATGTCTTCCAGATGCTGTTCTAACGCATTCACCGTACCAATCACGTCAAATTCTTGACGTGAACAAGTCGGGCAGGCGATGAAGTTGATGCCGCGTGCGCGGATGCGCAACGATTTTAGGATATCGAAACCGACCTTCACTTCTTCCACCGGATCAGACGCCAGCGAGATGCGCAGGGTGTCACCAATACCTTCCGACAACAACAACCCCAGGCCTATAGCTGACTTGACCGAACCGCTACGTGCACCACCAGCTTCGGTGATGCCTAGGTGCAGCGGTTGATCAATACGCGACGCCAATAGGCGATAGGACTGCACCGCCAAAAATACATCAGACGCTTTGACACTGACCTTGAACTTGTCAAAGTTGAGGCGATCGAGGATGTCTACATGACGCATGGCGGATTCCAGCAGCGCTTCCGGCGTTGGTTCACCGTACTTTTCCTGTAGGTCTTTCTCCAGCGAACCACCATTAACGCCGATGCGGATCGGGATATTCTTGTCACGCGCACAATCCACTACCGAGCGGATACGCGATTCGTTACCAATATTGCCAGGATTGATGCGTAAGCAATCCACACCGTATTCAGCCACCTGCAACGCGAGGCGATAATCGAAATGGATATCAGCGACCAGCGGCACGTTGACCCGCTGTTTGATCAACTTGAGCGCCTCGGCGGCGTCCATAGTGGGAACAGAAACACGGACGATATCGACACCGACGCGCTCCAACGCTTTAATCTGATTAACCGTAGCGGCGACATCAGTGGTACGGGTGTTGGTCATCGACTGCACGGTAATCGGCTCGCCATCACCGATAGGCACCTTACCAACGTAAATACGTGTTGATTTTCGGCGATTGATAGGCGCTTGGTTATGCATGACTGACTCTCCATTGCTGCTCTGACATTATGGCCACTGCTACGCAATCACTGCGCAGCAATAGTCAGGCGAGCAACACGTTTTGACTTAACGAGCCGGCTTAAATCAACCGGCTTATCTTGATACTGGATCTTCACGGCGGCAGGCGCGCCGATTGTCAGTTTGTATGGCTCGTTACCGGCCAGATTCAACTTATCGCCGTTCTTTTGCATGCCGCTGAACAAAGTTTTTCCGTTAGCATCGGTTACCTGCAAACCTGCAATCAGCTGAAAGGCTCATTACCAGTGCGTTCGTATCGCTAGCCGCTGCCATATCCGCATCAACGGTAGGTAACAATGACTGAGCGGACGGTGCCCCCAGCGCAGTTTCCGGGCAGCATTGTCTGGCTGGGCAACACCACGGTAGGCTGCTGTGGGTTAACTGCTGCCTGCGGCGTACGGCGTAGTAGCATTATCGGTCAACGGTACCCGTTTGCCTTCGTTTCTAGCTGCGCATCTGACTGATCGGCCATGGTCACGATCTCTTCCTGCTGTGCCTGGTGGTTTTGCCACCACCAGGCACAGGTCAGGCTGAACACCACCAATACCATCAACCAAGTGCAGCTCATCAACCAGCCATCGCGCTTTTTACGATGCTTGTCCAATGAAAAGCTCTGTATCGGTGCAACTTTCACCATTTTCTGCGGTGCCTGCTCGGCCAAAGTCGTCAGCACTTCATCCTCTAGAATATGCACCAGCTTGGCGTAAGAACGGATATAGCCCCGCACGAACGTCGAGGTGAGATCAGCGGAAATGCTGTCTTCCTCGATATCGCGCACGGTGGACTTTTTTAGGCACAGGCGCTCTGCTACCTCCTGGTGGCTCAGCCCGAGTTGTTCACGGGCTTGACGCAGGCGTTGGCCAGCCGTCATGGATTCGCTTTTATCATGGGAGGCTTCAGTATTCATTGGCTAAGAATTGCTGGTACTATTTGGATTGTGGAAAACTTCGCGCTAGCTGTTTGCCATAGCGTTGAACGCTATCATGACGCCCTGCTAATGCGGTGCAACGAATCTGTAACCATAAGCTGCTGGCACTAGCCGATAACACATGTCGATAAGTATCTAATAAACGTTGCGACTGTGCGCGCTTCCCTTCTCCCGATCGCTTTTTTGCCTCCACTAACAGTGGAGCACCTTTGTCCGGATTGACCTTCAGCGCACGGGTCAACGTGGTGCGCGCTTGGTTATTTTTTCCGGCTTTGAGAAAACAGTAACCGGCGTTTTCCAGGCTATCGGCGATCCGAACATAATCGGGTGCCTGCACCGCTGCGCTAAATCGCTGTTGTGCTGCTACATACTGCCCCAAACTGCAAAGAAATGCACCGTAATTATTCAGCAGAGTACCATTGCCCGGCGCAAGTTTGCGTATGTGCTGATAACGCTTTTAAACTAGGGCATTTTCGCCAATTTGCTGCTCATAAAGCGCCATACCCAACTGGGTACGTTAATCCTGTGGCACTGCGGACAGCGCCTTCTCGAGATTCTGCCGCGCGGCGTTTATATCACCCTCTTGCAGATACTCCAGACCTAACTGCAACCGCGTCTGGCTCGCATCATAAGATAGTACGTCCTTTTCCGGCTAGTGAACTGGAGCAGCCAGCCAGGAAACCGGCTACCAGCACGCCTCTCGGCATTTTCATGCCCACATTTATTTCCTTATCGATGCCATCGGTGCGCCTAACAGACGGTTAGAAGGCAAAAACAGTGCTATAGGATTCAGACCGCCCGTAGATTAATAGCTTCCCCGGCCCTTTTCTTTTTCAGGGTTCGTTTGGTACGGTCGATCACCTCACCCGCCAGTTGCCCACAAGCGGCATCAATATCGTCGCCACGGGTTCTACGAACAATAGTCGTAAAACCGTATTCTATCAATACTTTGGCAAAACGATCCACCCGGCTGTTGGAACTGCGGCCGTAAGGAGCCGCCGGGAATGGGTTCCATGGGATCAGGTTGATCTTGCACGGTGTATTCTTAAGTACTTCCGCCAACTGATGCGCATCGTCGGTGCTGTCATTGATATGATCCAGCATCACGTATTCAACGGTAACCCGGCCCTGGTTGGCGTTAGATTTTTCCAGATAGCGGCGCACTGCGGCTAAGAAACTCTCAATGTTGTACTTATGGTTGATCGGCACGATCTCATTACGGATTTTGTCGTTAGGCGCGTGCAGCGAGATCGCCAGTGCCACATCGATCATATCGCCCAGCTTGTCCAACGCCGGCACTACGCCGGAGGTTGATAGGGTGACACGGCGCTTGGATAGGCCAAAGCCGAAGTCGTCGAGCATGATTTCCATTGCTGGCACCACGTTGTTCAGGTTAAGCAGCGGCTCCCCCATCCCCATCATCACCACGTTGGTGATGGGGCGCTCACCCGTGACTTTAAGCGCACCGATAATTTTCGCTGCACGCCACACTTGACCAATGATTTCCGATACGCGCAGGTTGCGGTTAAAGCCCTGTTGAGCCGTTGAACAGAATTTGCACTCCAGAGCACAACCCACCTGGGATGAGACGCACAGGGTAGCGCGATCGCCATCCGGTATATAGACAGTTTCAACCTGCTGGTCGCCCACTTGGATCGCCCATTTGATCGTGCCATCAGCTGAGCGTTGTTCTTCGGCCACTTTCGGTGCGCGGATCTCAGCAACACGTTGTAATTTATTACGCAAGACCTTATTGATGTGGGTCATTTGCTCAAAATCATCGCAGCAATATTGGTACATCCACTTCATCACTTGATTAGCACGGAAGGGTTTCTCGCCCATTTGGCTGAAGAACTCGCGCATTTGCTGGCGATTCAAATCCAGCAGGTTAATTTTGGCTACAGCCGATTGTTCCGCGTTAACGGATTGAGTCGTCGTCAGCGAATGATTTTCAGACAAGGTGCGCTCAGACGTGATGGATCCTAACATAATGCTCTCTGGCCTCGTTGTTACACGTTATTGCGCTAAAGAATGGAAAGTAAGTTGTGCATTCAGCCCAAGACATGTCGGGCGATAGCACTTTTGCCAATGGGTGTTGAGCTGCGGCTCGAAAGACGCAGTGGAAATAACGCGCCCCTGATAAGTAATCTTATCAGGGGCGCGTTATTGTACAAATTTTAATAGCGGGTTTCCATGTCTGAAAGGCTTCCCTGACGGGCTTGTTGAATAAATCGGATTTGGAATAAAGAGTCCCCTGCATTGGCATATTTCTGGCATACCGGCTAGCGGCATCTTGTTTAATGCACAGATCATGGCCAGCGCCTCTGCAACTTGCCCATCATAATCTCGCAGCGACAGGTGACCACCAAATAGCTGTTTTACTCTGTACCTCGCTGTTGCCGCTATCGAACGTCGGTGGTAGCCTGTGATACTTTTCCACCGTGTGTTGTCTCCGGTAACGCGCTGGTTCGCCACCGCTTGATTTCGCTCTGCATAGTCTGCCGACCAATAACGGGCTCCGCTGCTGGGCGGTCTTAACGCCTTAAGCTTCTTACGCCTTAACTCATCATCACACACTCGCGTATCCTAAGCCCGATCCGCCGAGGCGACTTTGATTTTACGGTACCTCTGGCGGATGAGACCTGGGAAGGCTTCGGTATCGGTGACATTGCTCAAGGAAAGGTCAGCACAGATGACCTCATGTGTTTCTGTATCTACGGCCAAATGCAATTTTCGCCAGATCCGCCGTTTTTCCTGACCGTATTTTTTTACTTTCCACTCCCCTTCACCCAACACGTTGAGCCCGCTAGAGTCGATAACGAGGTGCGCAATTTCACCCGGCGTTGCGGTTTTAAACGGGACATGGCCGGACTTTGCCCGCTTACTGATGCAGGTGTCGTCCGGGCAGTTCAACGGCACTTTGATCAGTGTGACAATGGAGTCGCCGAAGCCCTGGAGGGCGCGAAGTGTCAGGCCGAAAATCCGTTTCAGCATCAATACGCTGGTGATTGCCATATCGGAATAATGTGGTGGGAGACCACGCAGACAAGGTTTTGCCTCGCAGTACCAAGCGTGAAGTGCCGCTTCATCCACCCAGAAAGTGAGTGAACCACGAATGATAAGGGCGTTGTTGTAAGCCTTCCAGTTAGTGATGTTGAACTTTTGCTGGGCCACGGAATATCGCTATTTTGACAGAAGGAGAGTGATCTGATCCTCGTGCCGGCCAAAAGTTTGATTTATTCAACAACGCCGGATTTAGCTGGTAAATATGCTTGTTTATACCATGCAAACCTCAATACAGAATACCTCATGGATTTCAAGTTGCAGCTAGTTGACCAACTCGTTCATCCCGGGAGCTTACTCAGTTAAGTGACTGGGATAAACGAGTGCAGCCAACAACGCTGCGGCTTGAAAGACGACGGGGACTAGCGTGGGCAGAGTTCGCTTTCCGTGAAGAAATAAGCAATTTCACGCTGTGCAGATTCTATGGCATCGGAACCGTGAACGGCATTAGCAGTGAAGCTGCCCGCATAGTCAGCGCGCAGTGTGCCAGCCAGTGCGTTATCCGGGTTGGTTGCCCCCATGATGTCACGGTTACGCTGTACGGCGTTTTCTGCTTCAAGAACCTGTACGATGATCGGGCCGGAAGTCATGAACTCAACCAAACCGTCGAAGAATGGGCGACCTTTGTGCTCAGCGTAGAAGCCTTCCGCCTGTTCGCTAGTCAGACGCAGCATTTTGGATGCAATAATTTTAAAACCAGCACGCTCGAAACGGGCATAGATTGCACCGATATCGTTGTTGGCTACAGCATTGGGTTTAATGATGGAAAAGGTACGTTCTAGGGTCATGATGGCCTCTATATTTCAAAAATAGCCAGTCTGCAATCAATAAAACCAGACTTCTCAAGTGGTGCAAATTATATGTGCGCTGTTAACGCTTGCCTACGGAAAAATCAATATTTTAAAAGAATAGGGGCGTTGTTGAATAAATCGGATTTGGAATAAAAAGTCACGTGAATGGGCAGCTTTCAGGCAAGGCGTACACTTTCTGGCATACCGGCGAGCGGTATCTTGTTTAATGCACAGATCATGGCCAGCGCCTCTGCAACTTGCCCATCATAATCTCGCAGCGACAGGTGACCACCAAGAGGTGCGCAATTTCACCCGGCGTTGCGGTTTTAAACGGGACATGGCCGGACTTCGCCCGCTTACTGATGCAGGTATCGTCCGGGCAGTTCAACGGCACTTTGATCAGTGTGACAATGGAGTCGACGAAGCCCTGGAGGGCGCAAAGTGTCAGGCCGAAAATCCGTTTCAGCATCAATACGCTGGTGATTGCCATTACGATGTTCATTGCCATATCGGAATAATGTGGTGTGCGACCACGCAGAGAAGGTTTTGCCTCGCAGTACCAGGCGTGAAGTGCCGTTTCATCCACCGAGAAAGTGAGTAAACCCCGAGTGATGAGGGCGTTGTTGTAAGCCTTCCAGTTGGTGATGTTGAACTTTTGCTGGGCCACGGAGTGTCGCTATTTTGACAGAAGGAGAGTGATCTGATCCTCGTGCCGGCCAAATGTTCGATTTATTCAACAACGCCCTGCAGAAGACAAACTCTGTGCATGCTGTTCTGGAGCCGGTGCGTCCTGCTTGGACGACTAGCATCCTACTTGCAAGACTGAGGCGAGAAATATTGCTTTAGCCTTCATGTGTGTATCAATATAGTTGCTTAAAAGACGAGCAATCATACTTGGCTGAGCCAAATACCACAACTAAAAGCTTAGAAGTTATCTTTCCGCAGGCGTAACTCGGAGAAAACCGAATGAAGCTGCTTTGGTGGCGAATTAAAGCCTAATTTATTTTGCAAATCATAATCATGACAGCGTAAAAATAGATTAATTTTTCGCTCTAATTGCAAGTTGGTCGGCACGCTGGGTTGGTTTTTTGCCCTTAATGCTTCAACATGTTGTTGATATACTTCAATCTCTCGATCTTCCGGCAAAACAGCCAGCGCAAACTTGAGGTTTGAAAGCGTATATTCATGCGCACAACAAATTAAGGTGCTATCGGGAAGTTGTGCGAGTTGTTTAAATGAGTCGTACATTTGTGCTGCGGTACCTTCAAACAGCATTCCGCAACCGGCTGAGAACATGGTGTCGCCGCAGAACAGATAAGGGACACTATAGAATGCCACGTGGCCTAACGTATGTCCGGGCAGCGCTATCGTTACGTATTGGCGGCCATTGATTTCGAATTTTTCACCATCGTGTACCACATGATTCACCCCTTTGTCTGCCGTTTCCTGCGGCCCGTACACCGGCAAGTTAGGATAGTGCGCCACAATCTGCGCCAAGCCGCCGACGTGATCCTGATGGTGGTGGGTTAGCAAAATCGCATCGGGTATTAGCTTCAGGCGGCGTAATGCCACAAGCGCTGGCGGTGCCTCACCCGGATCGATGATGACGCAGTGTCCATGTTGATCATCAAGCAACCAAATGTAATTATCTTGTAAAGCAGGAATACTGATAAGATTCATATTGTCCTTCTCGTTAGCAGCAGCTTGAAATAATAAAGAAGATAATAAATCATGAAACCAGCCCGCAATCTACAAAAGCTCACTGACCCGCCGTCATGGTCTGAGCTGCCATGGGGAGAGTACTATCGTGGGGCGCTTGAACAGCAGTTGCAACCCTGGTGGCCAAAGCTGTTTGGTTTCCATCTATTGAAGCTCGGTGACCTCAGCGCCGACTTGGTGACAGATAAATGCGCTATCTCACATCAGGTCAATGTGGGGCTGGCAGGGGCCGGGCTACAGGTGATTGCTAAAAACTGCCCACTCCCCTTTGTCACCAAGTCAGTCGATGCCTGTTTGTTGGCGCATACGCTGTGTTATGCAGGCGATTATCATCGCTTATTGCGTGAGGTTGATCGGGTGTTGATCGACGACGGCTGGTTGGTGATCAGCAGCTTCAATCCGTTTAGCCTGCTTGGGATAGGCAAGTTGGTTCCCTGGCTGCGCCATCGCCAGCCTTATGCCAGCCGAATGTTAAGCCAGATTCGTGTGCTGGATTGGCTTAGCTTGCTGAATTACGAAGTGTTGCATCAAGCGCGTTTTCACGTACTACCTTGGCAGCACAAGGGCAACAAGTTTCTATGCACCCACTTGCCAGCTCTGGGGTGCATGAGTGTGATTGTGGCGCGCAAGCGTACATTACCGTTGACGCCAACGCCGATGAAAATAGGGGTGAGAAAGACGTCTCTCAGTCGCGCAGTAGGCGCGATAAAGAGCTACCGTAAGATTCCTTAAGCTTCCGGCTGATAGCCAACATCCTCCTGGGTTGGATTGCCAGCCGCATCACGCGCTAATACGTCGCAGCGTTCGTTATCCACATGACCAGCGTGGCCCTTGACCCATTCCCATGTGATGGTGTGACGCTGGATAGCCAGATCCAAGCGTTGCCACAAGTCAACATTTTTGACGGGTTTCTTATTGGCGGTTTTCCAGCCGCGCTTCTTCCAGTTAAGGATCCACTGGGTAATGCCTTGGCGCACGTATTGGCTGTCGGTGCTAAGGAGCACCTTACAGGGTGCAGTCAACGCTTCCAATGCCACGATCGCTGCCATCAACTCCATACGATTATTTGTGGTCAGGTGATAACCTACGCTACAGTTCTTCTCGACCTGCTTGTAAAGCAATATTGCGCCGTACCCCCCGGGTCCGGGATTGCCAAGGCAAGAGCCGTCGGTGAAAATTTCTACCTGTTTGAGCATCTCTGGTAGACTCTTCCTATCAGTTCTAAAAACCAAGTCTGACATAAACGAGCGCTGTGAGCACTGTAATATGATCTCAACCACCACCAGACAGATCGTCCTTGATACCGAAACCACCGGTATGAACAAACTTGGGGTGCACTACGAAGGTCACCGCATCATTGAAATCGGTGCGGTGGAAGTGATTAACCGCCGTCTGACGGGTCGTCACTACCATGTCTACGTTAAGCCGGATCGGCTAGTAGATCCAGAAGCTTATGGCGTACACGGTATAAGCGATGAGTTCCTGGCCGATAAGCCGACCTTCGATCAGATCGCCGATGAGTTTTTCGATTTCATCCGTGGCTTTGAGTTAGTTATCCATAACGCGGCGTTCGACATCGGCTTTATAGATCACGAATTCCACCTGTTAAAACAGGGCATCCCGAAGACCGAGACCTTCTGTACTATTACCGACAGCCTGCTGATGGCGCGCCGTTTTTTCCCTGGCAAGCGCAATAATCTTGATGCCCTGTGCAGCCGCTATGAGATAGATAATAGCAAGCGCACGCTGCACGGCGCATTGCTTGATGCAGAGATATTGGCAGAGGTTTATCTGGCGATGACCGGCGGTCAGACGTCAATGACGTTTCAGATGGAAGGCGACAAACAGCAGACTAATTCCGCCCAGGATATTCAACGTATCGTTCGCCCGGCGATGGCGATGAAAGTGATCTACGCCAGCGATAAAGAGCTGGCGGCTCATGAGGCGCGTTTGGATCTGGTGGCGCAGAAGGGCGGCAGTTGCTTATGGCGCTCACCAGAGGTGGAATAAAACGGCATTTACGTGGGCTTCGCTGAAAAACTGTGCAAACGGTTCATGTGTTGAAAAAAAGGCATTGACGGAACTGAAGTGCATCCGTATTATTTTCCTCTTTCCCACGTAAGAGGGAATGGCGTGGAGCGGTAGTTCAGCTGGCTAGAATACCTGCCTGTCACGCAGGGGGTCGCGGGTTCGAGCCCCGTCCGTTCCGCCACTTATTTATTCTGGGGTATTCTTATACCTCTGGACGAAAAAAGCCGTACCGCTCTCAAAGAGATACGGCTTTTTTCGTCTCTATAATATCCTCAGCATAGCGGGGTATCCGGCGCGAAATGGCCTACGCGCTGGAAAGAGAAATTTCGTAGACCATTTTTTATGGTGTGCCTTTCTGCAACCTGCCCTAACGGGCAGTGGCAAGCGACATTAAAAATTTCTCCTGAAAATTTTGTGTGTGTAGTTATGTGATGGACGCCCCTGACTAACGTAGCCGGTGCCATACTTTTACTAACTGCATTAATTGCGATGGAGGCCTGTTTAACCTTTCATTTCTGGGGGCGAATACTCAGTTCTATGGGATATAGCGTAAGACTTATCCCTGCCCAGCATATGAAAGCGTTTGTCAGAAGCAAGAAGAACGATGCAAACGATGCGCTGGAAATCTGCGAAACAGAATGCCGCCCAGGCATGCACTTTGTACCGGCCATGAAGGCCGCGTATCACGCCGCCTTAAGGCAACACTAGACGCTTTCATCATCATCGACATTGCTGCCTGTTGAGGTGATACCTGATCCGGCATCATCAGACGGGATGAATACAGACCCGGGGCGTTGTTGAATAAATCGAACTTTTTGCCGGCACGAGGATCAGATCACTCTCCTTCTGTCAAAATAGCGACATTCCGTGGCCCAGCAAAAGTTTAACATCACCAACTGGAAGGCTTACAACAACGCCCTTATCACTCGGGGTTTACTCACTTTCTCGGTGGATGAAACGGCACTTCACGCCTGGTACTGCGAGGCAAAACCTTCTCTGCGTGGTCGCCGACAACATTATTCCGATATGGCAATGAACATCGTAATGGCAATCACCAGTGTATTGATGCTGAAACGGATTTTCGGCCTGACACTTCGCGCCCTCCAGGGCTTCTTCGACTCCATTGTCACACTGATCAAAGTGCCGTTGAACTGCCCGGACGACACCTGCATCAGTAAGCGGGCAAAGTCCGGCCATGTCCCGTTTAAAACCGCAATGCCGGGTGAAATTGCGCACCTCGTTATCGACTCTAGCGGGCTCAACGTATTGGGTGAAGGCGAGTGGAAGGTAAAAAAACACGGTCACGAAAAATGGCGGATCTGGCGAAAACTGCATTTGGCCGTAGATACAGAAACACATGAGGTCATCTGTGCTGACCTTTCCTTGAGCAATGTCACCGATACCGAAGCCTTCCCAGGTCTTATCCGCCAGAGGTACCGTAACATCAAAGTCGCCTCGGCGGATCGGGCTTAGGATACGCGAGTGTGTGATGATGAGTTAAGGGGCAAGAAGCTCAAGGCGTTAATAGCGCCCAGCAGCGGAGCCCGTTATTGGTCGGCAGACTATGCAGAGCGAAATCAAGCGGTGGCGAACCGGCGCGTTACCGGAGATAACACACGGTGGAAAAGTATCACAGGCTACCACCGACGTTCGATAGCGGCAACAGCGAGGTACAGAGTAAAACAGCTATTTGGTGGTCACCTGTCGCTGCGAGATTATCATGGGCAAGTTGCAGAGGCGCTGGCCATGATCTGTGCATTAAACAAGATGCCGCTCGCCGGTATGCCAGAAAGTGTACGCCTTGCCTGAAAGCTGCCCATTCAGGGGACTCTTTTATTCCAAATCCGATTTATTCAACAAAGCCCAGACCCGGGTCAGTTACCAACGCTAAATGCGGCCTCCTTCTGCCTAGGGTTCCGCCACGGTAAAATGACGCTGGAAAACCCGTCACCTGAGATGCTGACCGTGCTGCTCCGTGAGCTGACCGAGAGGATACGATGATATCCCTCCCGTCAGGCACCCGTATCTGGCTGGTTGCTGGCGTCAAGGATAGGCGTAAATCCTTCAACAGCCTGGGCGAACAGATACAGCACGTTCTTGATGAAAATCCGTTATCCGGCCATATGTTCATCTTTCGGGAACAACGTGGCGATACCGTAAAGATCCTTTGGGCTGATACTGATGGCCTATGCCTGTTTACCACACGTCTGGAAGAAGGCTAGCCTGGCCAGCCGTCCGCGACGGCAAAATCGCCATTACCCGCTCACAACTCGCCATGTTTCTCGATAAACTGGACTGGCGGCAACCTAAAACATCACTGCTTAACTCACTGATAATGTTATAAAAAGAGCATAGCCGCATTATCAATGATGCCATGTGTCAGGACTCTCTCACCCGTATCGCCGCGCTGGAAGATGCGCTTCTCCAGAAAGACAGTCAGCTCAGCCTCGTTTCAGAGACTGAGGCGTTCCTGCGTTCGGCGCTGACGCGAGCCGAAGAGAAAATCAAGAGAACGAAGAACGCGAAATAGAGAACCTGCAGGCGCAGATAGAAAAACTGCGCCGGATGCTGTTCGGCACCCGCTGTGAAAAACTCCGCAGGCAGGTTGAAGAAGCCGAAGCTCTACTGAAACAACAGGAGCAGCAAAGCGATCGTTACAAAGGCCGGGAGGACGATCCACAGGTTCCCCGCCAGCTTCGCCAGTCCCGGCACCGTCGTCCCCTTCCTGAACATCTTCCCCGTGAGATACATCGGCTGGAGCCAGCTGAAACCGGTTGCCTGGAATACGGTAACGATATCAAATACCTCGGCGAAGTCAGCGCGGAGCAACTGGAACGGGTCTCCAGCGCGCTGAAGATGATCCGCACCGTCAGGGTAAAAAAGGCGTGTATCAGATGTGACTGTATCGTTGAAGCGCCTGCGCCATCGCGTCCCATCGACCGGCGTATCGCCGGGCCTGGTCTTCTGGCCAGGGTGTTAACGAGCAAATACTGTGAACATATGCCGCTTTACCGGCAGACTGAAATCTTTGCCCGCCAGGGTGCAGAGCTGAGCAGTGCACTGCTATCCAACTGGGTGGACTCCTGCTGCCGGTTAATGGCTCCATTGGACGAAGCGTTGTACCTCTATGTGATCGACAGCTGCAAACTTCACAAGGATCATACGCCAGTTCCGGTACTGGCCCCAGGCAGAGCATGAAGGCGACCCGCTGCGCAAAGCGGCGTGCTGGGGCTAATGCTCGCCGTAAAATCCACGATGTCTAAATCAGTACCCGAACGGCAACCGCAGAGGAAGCGCTGAAACGTATCGGTAAGCTACACGCCATCTAGGAGGAAATACGTGGTCGCCCTGCAGTAGAATGTCTCGCCATCAGTCAAAACCGTAGCAAACCGTTGCTGACATCCCTGCATGACTGGCTGTTAGAAAAAAGCGCAGCGTTATCGAAGAAATCCCATCTGGGTGAGGCTTTCGCTTATGCACTGAAGCAGTGGGAAGCGCTATGCTACTGCTGCGATGAAGGTCAGGTAGAATGGGTCTTCCGCAACCTGGGTGGAAGAGCCTAATTTTTAAGAGTTATTTTTACCAGGATTGAGATTCCATACTTAGACGTTCGTCTGTAACAGGTGGGTGTCTAATACAAGCATGGGCTTAATGACTACATACGACACTGGGTTTACGCTTACCCGCTAGTGACATTACGAAAAATAAATAAACCACATAATGCTATGCCTGTCTTTTTCTAACCACATATTATTATTGGAGATACTGCAACGCCCAGCCGGGTCATTGAGCTGGGCGCGCAGATCGAGTTTTGAAAAAGGTGGCTTAAGCATTCTTTTTTTGACGCATTACTCAATCATTACTGCTTAACCGCAGTCCAGGCTTCCTGCCAGTATAAACCGGTACCTGGCGCGTAAGCCCATGCGGCACCAGAGCAACAGCCGGTGTAAGGCCAGGGTTTACACTGATAAAAGCCGCCGTTGGTACTTTTCACAATAGTGCCAGCTTCATACTTTGTCCCTTCTTTATAGCTGGGATACTTGTCGGAAGGAATATTGCCACTACCGATAATTTAGAAGCGATGACTTGATTGCGCACGACGATGGCCTGAATCCTGTTGAGCCGTCACATGAGCAACATAATTCCCCGCATTGAGCTTATCGCTGATTAGGCCGTTGTAGCTAATACCTTCTGGGATAGTGGTGCCATTGTGGGTCAGTGACCACAGGTATTGAACATTGCCCTGGTTAGAGTCAAAGTTGGCTTTGGCCGCTAAGGTAATAGGTTTGCCGATTTGCATTTGATCGTTGCCAGTGATGACGACCTGGGGTGCGCTAACTGTTATCTTAACGAATGCCTCGCCGGTTTTACCCGCCTCATTGGTTGCCGTTAAGCGGAAGTTGGCTTCGGTGTTTGTCAAGCCTACCGGTATCACGATGTCCATTTTGGCAACATTAGGCGTTTTGGCGGTAATTTTATCGTTACCCGAAACCCTTTCACACTGGTAGGCCACATTCTCTTGGTTCGCACTCGCACTGACACTATAGAGGTAACCGGAGCCTTCTGTGGCGATAGCATCAATGGTGGTACGGCTCAGAGTAACCTTCGGCTCAGCGACTTCTTGTGATTTAGAGTAATCAAATTTGATACGGCTGTTCCGGTTTTCCCAGATAGCATCGGTCATCCAGGGCAAGGATAGCTATTTGATTTTATCTATCGTATCCTGGGTTAGTGGTAATCCCCACTTTTCATAAAACAACGTGAGGTCATAACCTGACAGGCGGCTGGTTTCTAAAATGAAGCGCTGAACTTTAGCATCAGAACTTTTAGGTTGCTGATTTTCCGGAATTTCGCGATACACTTTTCCCAAGCGGGTCCCAAGCGGGCATAAAAATCTTTGCCAAAGGTGAGATCCCTGCGAGAGCATGGCAGCTTTAACAAACAGGTCTTGCTGATGATAGTCCAGCTAAGCCTTCTTCAAGGCGGAGGGGGTAGAGCCTATACTCAAACCCGACAAGCTTTTGGGGAACACCCCGAAGAGCTAGTCCCTCTAGATATGACTAGCCACTTATTTGGCCCACCAACCCGTCCGCACCTTGCTGCATCTGTAAATGGCCCCAGCGGTGCTCAGGTGCAATTGCCGAACACAGCCTGGTCCCCCGAGATCTGCATACTGATTTCTCACTTATTGACCAAGTGAACTCAGGGTGCGCAAAGCATGCAGGCAGTATCAAGTGGCGGGATGGCAAATATTACCAGGACATGCACATTTACTTTACTCGTAGTTGGCAATCACCCGTAACGGCGGATTTAGCCCGCCACGCGACTGCACGTAGTAGATAAAGCGAAACGATGAATTGGCGGGTTCACCCTGCAAACCGGTGCTGCTGCCACTGCCGCTCCCCAGCAGAATACAGCAGTTCAGGGTGCATAACTGCACTTGCAGGCCGACCGGCTCGACGGATAGCAGGCGGTAGCGCCACCTGACGCTGGTAATGCGCGCATTACCAGCGGGCAAGGCATTCGGTGCCCTTAACTCAGCGGATTCACCACGCATTCCGCCCTGATCCAGCATCACCCCCGGCCCTTTAGCTACCCAAGATCTAGACGCTGCCTGGGAACCACTGTTGAGTGATCGCATGCCCTAGCGCCACACGTACCACTGCAGTCAGTTCATAAGGATCGCTTTGCATTGGCGCATGCTCCGCCAGCATTTCAATGATGGTGCGCATATAACGGATCAATACCCGTTCTGCCAGCAGGTTTTGCAACACTTTATGTAGTGTGGTCAGTGACACCACACCCGGCACGAAGTCTTCAGTCAGTTTTGGCATCTCCTGCGAGACACGATCTAGTAGCTGCTGGGTTTCCTGCCGACCAAACAACTCACTGGCGAACTGGCCAATCAGGAGGTTGAGATGCGTAGCCACCACCGTGCTGGCTTCCACTACGGTAAACCCCTGGATCTGTGCTTGTTCACGCAATGCACTGTCGATCCATACTGCCTCTAGCCCAAAGGCCGGATCGATAGTCTTGTCTCCTGCCAGCTCGCACGCGGCGTTGCAGGGGTTAATCGCCAGCCAGCGACCCGGATGCGCCTCTCCACTGCCAATTCTCTACTCCTTTCATCAGGATGCGGTAGCTGGCGGGCGGTAGCTCTAGGTTGTCGCGGATGTGCACCACCGGCGGCAGGTAAGCCCATATCCTGGGCGAATTTTTTACGGATGCCACGGATACGTGCCCAAGCAGCGCGCCGTTCTGTTGAAAATCGACCATCGGGATCAATCGGTAACCGACTTCCAAGCCCAGCAGATCCTCCATTTGTACGTCAGACCAGCTAGCTTCGGAGGCCTGCGGATTTTCCTGCGCTACTGGCGCTTCCACCATCTTGGGTGCCTGTTGCTCACGCCCACGCAGCCACCAGGCCAGTCTAAGCAAGACAGCAGTAAACAGCAGGAACACCAGGTTCGGCATACCTGGTACCAGGCCCAACAACCCTAGCACTCCGGCACTGAGCAGCATGACCAGTGGGTTATTGAATAGTTGGCCAACCATCTGCTCTCCCACGTCCTGATCGGTCGTCACGCGAGTGACGATCACACCGGCTGCGGTAGAGATCACTATCGCGGGGATTTGCGCCACCAACCCATCGCCAATGGTCAACAACGTATAACTTTACGCCGCCGTACACATCGCCATACCGTGCTGGATCACGCCGAACAACAGCCCTCCCACCACGTTCAATACCATGATCATCAGGCCGGCGACCGCATCACCCCGTACGAACTTACTGGCACCGTCCATTAATCCGTAGAAATCGGCTTCCTGTGTGACATCAGCACTGCGCTTTTTCGCTTCTTCTTCACCGATTAGGCCCGCGTTAAGATCAGCGTCGATCGCCATCTGTTTGCCCAGCATGCCGTCAAGTACAAAGCGCGCCCCTACTTCGGCGATACGCCCGGCACCTTTAGTGATCACCATAAAGTTGATCAATACCAAGATGACAAAAACTATGATGCCGATGGCGAAATTGCCGCCGACCAGGAAATGGCCGAAAGCCTCTACCACACGGCCTGCGGCAACCGAACCAGTATGCCCTTCCATCAGTATGATGCGCGTCGACGCCACATTAAGTCATAGCCGCAAAAGGGTCGAGAACAACAGGATGGCTGGGAAGTCGGCGAACTCCAGCGTGCGCTGGGTAAACATCGCAACCAGAAGCACCATAATCGACAACGCGATATTGAAGGTGAACAGCAGATCAAGGATAAGCGCAGGCAGTGGCAACACCATCATTGATAAGATCATCAAGATCAATATCGGGCCAGCCAGTACCTTCCACTGCGTATCTTTAATATTACCCGGCAAACGAAGCAAGGAGGCCAGATTAGCCATCAGAGTTGTTCTCTCCAGCAAAATCCAGTGCTTCTGGCACCGGTAGATTTTCAGGTTTTTTCGGTATTATACCGCCTTCTCGCCGCCAGCGGCGCAATTGATAAACCCAGGCCAGTACCTCGGCAACTGCGGCATACAGGATGGCTGGGATATGTTGCCCAATCTCGCTGTGTCGATACAGCGCGCGCGCCAATGGCGGGGCATCAAACAGGGGGATACGATGTTCTGAACCCAGTTGGCGAATGCGCAGTGCAATTTCACCAGCTCCTTTAGCCAGTACTTTCGGCGCACTCATTTTTTTGTCGTTGTACTGTAGTGCGACAGCATAGTGCGTTGGGTTGGTGACGATGACATCCGCCTTGGGCACATCGGCCATCATGCGACGCCGGGCGATTGTCCGCTGCTGTTGGCGTAGGCGTCCCTTGATATACGGGTCACCTTCCTGCTCTTTGAATTCGTCGCGGATATCCTGTTTGGTCATCTTCAGTTTTTTGAAATGACTCCACAGTTGATAAAACACGTCGAACGTCACCATGGGTGTCAATCCCAGTACCACCAGCAGACCACAGAAAATAATTATTTGTAGCGCATTGCCTAGCGCCTCAAACGTCCGCTGTGTTACCAAATGCAGCATCGCCGCCCAATTGTGCCACAAATACAGGCTGGTGACCCACCCCACTAATGACGCTTTCAATATTCCTTTCAGCAGTTCCGCCACCACCTGGCTGGAAAAAATACGCTTCAGCCCAGCCAAAGGTTTCATACGTTTTAAATCAAACTTGATCGATTTACCACTGAACAAGATACCGCCGAGCAGCGTCGGCGCAGCTATCACCACCAGTACCAACCCTGCCATGATCGGTAATAACGTCCAGGCGGCCTGGCGCAGAAGCATACCCAATTGGCGCAACATCTGTTTGTCGTTACTGACCATGCTGTGGTCGAAATTCAGCCCCTGAGTCAGCATCATCGCCAGTTGTTGCGCCATATTGTTGCCGGACATACAGATGATCGTCGGCCCAGCAACGAGCATCAGTAAGGAGGTCAGTTCGCGTGAACGAGGGATCTGGCGATCTTCACGCGCTTTTTCTACCCTGTGTTGTGTGGGAGCTTCGCTTTTTTCCAGATCGCTGTCTTCAGCCACGGACGGTCGGTTCCTGTGCTGGGAGAGAATAAAATCGCAACCAGCATGCCAAAAAAAAGCCGATACCATTGGTAGAACAACGGGGAAAAAGGTAGGTTATTTACCGAATGAGGAAAAAAACCGCTGGCATCCCACCCCTCCCAGAAAGTATCAGAGAAAGTGGCTTTCACGTATCTGCATCTGAGTGACGATCACACCAGTGCGTTTCTCCTCCCCCTTCAGGCCATCGTTCTGCGGTTTCTCTTAATCGGTCACTGCTTTTGCCTCAACAGCAGATTTTTGATCCTCAGCATCCTGGCTTACAGGTTCCTCCTTGGCTGGTGAGCTGCTGTTAGCCGGTACTGGCCGTAGCAGGCGGTATCACTTACTTCAGGCTATCCGGCTGGTTGATGTCCGTCGCGTTGCTTTCTGCGTTTTCACGTTCAATCTCCTTCTGGGTATCCTTATTGAATACCAGCACGGTAATGCGATGGTTAATGGCATCATCAGCATCGCGCTGCTTCAGGCTCATGGCAGACGCCATGCCAACGACCCGCAGCACCTTACCCTCCGAGAGGCCGCCCGCGATCAGTTCACGCCGCGAAGCATTGGCACGATCAGCAGACAGTTCCCAGTTGCTGTAGCCATGCTCACCGTTAGCATAAGGAATATCATCGGTATGACCCGACAGGCTAATTTTATTCGGCTTGTTCGGCAGGTCGTTTAGGATCGGCGCAATCGCTCGCAGTATATCGCGCATATAGTCTACCAATTGTGCGCTACCAATTTTTAACATCGGCCGATTCTGGCTATCGATGATCTGGATACTCAGTCCTTCATCCATCAGGTTGATCAGCAAATGTGGGCGCAGTGCCTTCAGGTGCGGGTCCGATTCAATCAGTTCGTCCAGCTTCTCACGCAGCTTATTCAGCTTTAGCTCTTCAGGGCGTTTTTCCGGTGACTCAATATGTTTCTTCACCAGCCCCTTTCTGCTGGGTAGGTCCGTCGCCACCACCTGGGATAGGGCTACTTTCAGCGCTGTTTTTATCACCGCCGGTTAACGCCACCTTTAGCTGTGTGCGAAAATACTCGGCGATTTGCGTCAACTGTTGTGGGTTGGCGATCGACAGGAGCCACATCACCAAGAAAAATGCCATCATAGCAGTCATAAAATCGGCATAAGCAATCTTACAGGAACCACCGTGGTGGCCACCATGGCCCGCCTTGTGTTTTTTTTGAACACAATCACCGGATGATCTTGTTTCATGTTCCTTCTTCTGCCGCCTATTGTGCTGGTGCTTTCACTTGGCGCACATGCTCTTCCAACTTAAGGAATGAAGGACGCTCGGTGGTGTACAGTCTTTTGCGGCCAAACTCGACCGCAATCTGCGGCGCGTAGCCGTGCATGTTGGACAGTAGTGTCACTTTGATACACTGCATCATATTGACCGTCTCCGCACTCTTCTGCCTCCACACCGCTGAAAGCGGGGAAATAAAACCGTAGGCCAGCAGAATACCCAGGAAAGTACCGACCATCGCATTGGCGATCAGTAACCCCAGTTCGGTGGCTAGGCGATCAGCCGAGGCCAGCGCGTGCACCACCCCCATAACCGCGGCCACAATGCCGAACGCCGGAAGCGAGTCATCCATATCCCCAAGCTGCCAGCGGGTACTTCACTGTCATGTTCGAAAGTTTCGATTTCTTCATCCATCAGCGCTTCGACCTCAAACGCATTCATGTTGCCACTCACCATCAGTCTTAAATAGTCGGTGATAAATTCCACCGCGACATTATCAGAAAGGAGGCGCGGATACTTAGAGAAAATTTCACTTTCCCTTGGGTTATCAATATCAAACTCAAGAGACAACATGCCTTTCTGGCGTGATTTAGCCAGAAGGAGATACAGCAACGCCATCAGATCCATATACAGAGCCTTGCTGTATTTCGAACCGCGCATCAGCCCGGGTAATGCGCGCACCGTGGCTTTGATCGCCTTACCGCTGTTGCCGACGATAAAAGCGCCAATACCTGCCCCACCAATAATCAGAAACTCTGACGGCTGATACAGCGCACCGAGATGGCCACCCACCATCATGTATCCGCCAAAAACCGTACCTCATACCACGAGATAACCCAAAATAACTAGCACACGCATTCCTCAAATTGGCAATGTAGATGGAAGGTGGGTAAACGCGCCTTTTGGAAGGTTAACCTGCGCTACCAGGGCGGCATCACCACGCCCTTCCGTATCACACGTCTATTTTCACTGCCGTCAGTCGACAATGTTGCGGGTTCAAATGGCGCGCTTAACCTGCTCGTCCAGCAGTTGAGAGATAATATCGGCCAGTTGCGGCGAAAGTTTACGCCTTTTTACTGCGCGGGATGGGGGCTGGCATAAACTGCAAATAAAACCGTTGAGCGTCTTATGGGCGTGAGTGATAAATGCGCAACCGCAGCAGTTACAGGCGGTCAGTTGCAGCATACCGCTATCGACGAAGTGCACTAATGTCCAGGCGCGGGTCAGCCCCAGCAACGGCGCTTCTTCTGGCTGATAAGGACACTGCTCCAAGTAAAGGTGTAGGCTTTGATCACCGCCTCTACGCCGCTGCACTGCCCACTTTTTACCAGAAATTGATAGGCGTTGTAGAACATCGAAGAATGGATATTCTGTTCCCAGGTTATAAACCAATCGGTGGAGAATGGCAGCATCCCTTTAGGCGGCGGGCTACCACGTAATTCTTTATACAACGTAATCAAACGGCCACGGCTGATCTGCGTCTCGCTTTCCAACATCTGCAAACGCGCCCCCAGCGATATTAGCTCCATGGCGAGCTGAATATCTCTGGCTTCCTGCACAATACTTTTCTCTACCATCATCAGGCTATTTTCTTCGTCGCACTACCGTCTTTTTCAGACGATAGTGCTTGCAGTAAATGGCTTGATAACAAAATACCCGTATGGATTTGCTGTAGATCGTCCACGCGAGACTCTTTGGTCAGGCGTTCGATACTCTGGTGATCGTTAAAGCGGAAGTGGCAGATCAGTTGGTTGGTCTCTGCCAGTTTAACCATTTGTGGTAGCGTAAGCAGTGAAAGCACGTCAGCTATGGCTCCGTTAATCCTTAAGCGAAACATCGCCGAGGCTTTTTCATCATTAATTAGCCGCTGTGCTAAAAGTAAATATGATAAATTTATGTCATAAATATGTTTAAGTAATTCAGACGTACCTATATTCCCCACCCTGATAAAATATGTTTAATAACAATAAGTTGGGTGATAATTTTTATCACCCATGCTCTGGGTTTGTTACCGATGTTCGCAGAACCCCTTGAACAGTACAGTCATAAGTTAAATTCGACTGTTATTCAGTATTAAATTCGTGCGTAAACCGACGTGCGTAGTATGTGTACGTATGCATAGCATTTTTTTAAATTTTATCAAACTCGCATAGGATTAATCCTAACATAAGATGATTCTAACCCGATCCACTAGCACACACAATATAATTAAGAAAAAAGTTTTTAACTTAACATGAGAAAAACCATAAAAAATTTTAACCACATACTTTCATAACTCATTTTTTTTGATTTTTTTATATTCTAAATCCCGATGACAGAAAAATCTTAAGTTAGAGATAACTTAGCCCAAAATGACCCATTTAAAATACAGAAAAAAGCATCAAAAAATAATTCAGAATAAAAAAAATAATTTCACAAAAATAGTATAAAAAATATAGATTACTAATTATTGGTGGCTTTGTTAAATAAATCGTATTTGGAATAAAGAGTCACCTGAAAGATGCCCATTCCTGACAAACTTTCCATAAGCTATGGGAGGATAAGCAACCAGTTTGCTGCATACGCTAAGCGAAGTAGCACTCAACGAGTATCCCTACAGGCGCTTATTTTACTCACGTATCATAATTTAACTTTCAATAATATAGATGCATTAATTATTTGGTTGAAAACAGGCAGGTGATGATATTAACTGCTGTAGATGCCGTTCTTACCTTGTCTCTTTGCTTGATATAGTGCGTGATCTGCCAGGTCGATAAAGCTAATTGGCGTATCGTTATACCTATGTGGCACTTTGGCATAGATGCCGATGCTTATGGTGACAATTCCTTGCGGATTGCCCTGATGCGGGATCTTTAGGGCGTTATTGAATAAATCAGATTTATAATAAAGAGTCCGCTGAATGGGCAGCTTTTAGGCAAGGAGTACACTTTCTGGCATACCGGATAGCGTCATCTTGTTTAGTGAACATATCATGGCCAGCGCCTCTGCAACTTGCCCATCATAATCTCGCAGCGACAGGTGACCAAATAGCTATTTTACTCTGTACCTCGCTGTTGCCGCTATCGAACGTCGGTGGTAGCCTGTGATACTTTTCCACCGTGTGTTGTCTCCGGTAACGCGCTGGTTCGCCACCGCTTGATTTTGCTCTGCATAGTCTGCCGACCAATAACGGGCTCCGCTGCTGGGCGGTATTAACGCCTTGAGCTTCTTGCCCCTTAACTCATCATCACACACTCGCGTATCCTAAGCCCGATCCGCCGAGGCGACTTTGATGTTACGGTACCTCTGGCGGATAAGACCTGGGAAGGCTTCGGTATCGGTGACATTGCTCAAGGAAAGGTCAGCACAGATGACCTCATGTGTTTCTGTATCTACGGCCAAATGCAGTTTTCGCCAGATCCGCCGTTTTTCCTGACCGTGTTTTTTTTACCTTCCACTCCCCTTCACCCAACACGTTGAGCCCGCTAGAGTCGATAACGAGGTGCGCAATTTCACCCGGCGTTACGGTTTTAAACGGGACATGGCCGGACTTCGCCCGCTTACTGATGCAGGTGTCGTCCGGGCAGTTCAACGGCACTTTGATCAGTGTGACAATGGAGTCGACAAAGCCCTGGATGGCGCGAAGTGTCAGGCCGAAAATCCGTTTCAGCATCAATACGCTGGTGATTGCCATATCGGAATAATGTGGTGGGCGACCACGCAGAGAAAGTTTTGCCTCGCAGTACCAGGCGTGAAGTGCCGTTTCATCCCCCCAGCAAGTGAGTGAGCCCCGAGTGATAAGGGCGTTGTTGTAAGCCTTCCAGTTGGTGATGTTGAACTTTTGCTGGGCCTCGGAATATCGCTATTTTGACAGAAGGAGAGTGATCTGATCCTCATCCCGGCCAAAAGTTCGATTTATTCAACAACGCCCCGCAGGTTACCAAATTAGCGCCTTTCCCTCTCAATTATGGTACTATTCTTGATAGTCCATATAAATGAAATTGATAGAATGTTGCTGTGTTTTTATCAGGTACTACTCTACCTTATCCAACCCCTGATTTGGCTCCGCCTACTGCTGCGTAGCCGCAAAGCTCCAGCTTACCGTAACCGCTGGGCAGAGCGTTATGGCTACTGCACAGGGAAAGTGCTACCAGGCGGTATCATGCTGCATTCCGTCTCTGTCGGCGAAACGCTGGCCGCTATTCCCCTGGTGCGAGCGCTGCGCCACCACTACCCCTATTTACCGATAACTGTGACCACGATGACCCCAACGGGTTCAGAGCGCGTACAATCCGCCTTTGGTAAAGATGTACACCATGTCTATCTGCCTTACGACCTACCTGGCTCTATAAAGCGTTTCCTCGACCAGGCGGATCCCAAACTGGTGATCATCATGGAAACCGAGCTGTGGCCAAACCTGATTAACGCTCTGCATCAGCGGCATATTCCTCTGGTGATCGCCAACGCGCGTCTCTCAGCCCGCTCTGCCGCAGGTTATAAAAAAATCGGCGGTTTTGTCCGCAATATGTTGCACCGCATTACGTTGATCGCCGCACAGAATCAGGAAGATGGTGATCGCTTAGTCGAACTTGGCCTGAAACGCTCGCATCTTACCGTGACCGGTAGCCTGAAATTCGACATCTCTGTCACGCCGGAACTGGCTGCTCGGGCCGTTACCCTGCGACGCCAATGGGCACCGCACCGCCTGGTGTGGATCGCCACCAGCACCCATGATGGCGAAGAACGCATTTTGCTGGCAGCACAGCGCAAACTTCTGGAAAAACACCCCGATTTATTGCTGATCCTGGTGCCGCGCCACCCAGAACGCTTCGCGACTGCTAAAGATTTGGTACAGAAAGCCGGATTCAGCTATATCCTGCGTAGCCGTGGTGAAATCCCTTCCGGCAGCACGCAAATAGTGATCGGTGACACCATGGGCGAACTCATGCTTCTTTATGGCATTGCCGACCTGGCCTTTGTCGGTGGTAGTTTGGTTGAACGTGGTGGACACAACCCGCTGGAGGCCGCCGCTCACGCTATCCCGGTGCTGATGGGGCCACATACCTTCAACTTCAATGATATCTGTGCCAAACTGTCACAAGCTGAAGGGTTGATCACCGTAGATGACACAGAGTCATTGGTAAAGGAAATAGAAACCCTACTAACCGACGAAGACTATCGCCGTTACTATGGTCGCCATGCGGTGGAAGTGCTGTATCAGAATCAGGGAGCGTTGCAGCGCCTGCTGCAACTGTTGGAACCGCATCTGCCGCCTCGGGGCCATTGATTGAATGAGCAACCGTAAAAGCCTATCGGTGGTGATGATCGCCAAAAATGAAGCTGAGCTGTTACCGGATTGCCTGCGTTCAGTGGCCTGGGCTGACGAAATCATCATGTTAGATTCCGGCAGCCAGGATGACAGCATCGCCATTGCCGAAAGTATGGGGGCGAAAGTGTTCACTCATACGGATTGGCAAGGCTTCGGTAAACAGCGTCAGTTGGCGCAAAAGCATGCCAGCCATGACTATATTCTGATGATCGATGCCGACGAGCGTGTGACGCTTGAATTGCGCCAATCCATAGAGCAGGTCTTAACCGCACCAGGCAGCGGCACCGTTTACACTTGCGCGCGCCGTAATTTGTTTCTCGGCCGCTTTATGCGCCACAGCGGCTGGTACCCGGATCGGGTCAACCGTTTGTACGCCAACTACCATTACTGCTATAACGACGATCTGGTGCATGAATCGCTCAATATTATTGATGGTGCCAATGTGGTTGAGCTTAGTGGCGATCTGCTGCATCTAACCTGCCGTGATTTTTTCGCCTTCCAACGCAAACAACTGCGTTACGCCGAAGAGTGGGCCAATCAGCGTAACCAGGCTGGCAAACGCTGCGGTTACCTGTCAATCCTGACCCACACGTTCGGCGCTTTCTGCAAGACCTGGCTGCTGCATGCTGGCTTTCTGGATGGTAAACAGGGGTTGCTGTTAGCGGTGGTCAACGCGCAATATACCTTCAATAAATATGCCGCATTATGGGCATTGGGCCGCAACTACTCAGAGAAGTGAATCATGTTCCGCAAAGCCATCTATCCCGGGACGTTCGATCCCATGACCAACGGCCACCTGGACTTAGTTACGCGTGCGTCATTAATGTTTGATCATGTGGTTCTGGCGATTGCCGCTAGCTCGAGCAAAAAGCCACTATTCAACCTGGAAAAAAGGGTAGAGTTGGCGACCCAAGTCACCTCGCATCTGGATAATGTCGAAGTACTGGGCTTCAGCGAGTTAATGGCGCACTTTGCCGCGCATCATAATGCCAATATCCTGGTGCGCGGCCTGCGTGCGGTATCCGACTTTGAATACGAAATGCAGTTGGCGAACATGAACCGCCATCTGATGCCAACTCTGGAAAGCATATTCCTGATGCCGTCCGAAGAGTGCTCGTTTATCTCTTCCTCACTGGTGAAGGAAGTGGCCCGCCATGGTGGGGATATCGCGCCTTTCCTGCCAGGTGTGGCCACCCAAGCGCTGATGGAAAAGCTTGCCGCCAAATAATGTCTTAACATTGGCAATGGCGGCAGAAAAAAGTGCTACGTTGCCCATGCTTGGTGGATTCTATCGGCTGGCCACAGGCGCGGCAAGGTTCCCCCGCCCGCCCATACACCTGTAATTCCTGAGCGAAATACCCCGGCTTGCCGTCTGATTGCAGGAAGTCGCGTAGCGTAGTTCCTCCTTGCTCGATAGAACGCTGCAATACATTCTTGATAGTTACCGCAAGCAGTTCCGCTTCCGTCTTGCTCAGTGAGTCCGCCTGGCGATCGGGCAAGATCCCAGCACTAAACAGTGACTCGCTGGCGTAGATGTTGCCAACCCCTACCACCAGCTTGTTATCCATTAGCCAGGGTTTGAGCCGCGTGCGCTTGTTACGTGATTTTTTATGCAGATAGGTACCGTTAAACGCCTCGCTCAGCGGCTCTGGCCCCAGATGCACTAACACATTGCTGGCTGCCAGATCCTCGCACCATAGCCAAGCGCCGAAGCGGCGTGGGTCGGTGTAGCGTAGGATCATGCCGTTGCTGATCACCAGGTCAATGTGATCGTGCTTGTCGGCTGCATATTGGTTTTCTTTACGCAGCATGCGCAAGCTACCGGACATGCCCTGATGGACAATAATCCAGCCGTGTTCCAGCTCAATTAACAGATATTTAGCACGGCGCTGCACGCTGTGTACCGGCTGGTTGCTCAGCATTAGGATCTGCTTGGAGACCGGCCAACGCAGGCGCGCATTACGCACTATCGCGTACTGAATGCTATGGCCGACAAGATAAGGTTCGATACCGCGTCGGCTGGTTTCAACCTCTGGTAATTCAGGTATTTGGCATTCTCCCATCCTTTTCTGTTGTTATAAAATAAAAGAACCCGGGCCAAGGCCGGGTTCTTTTATTGATCCACTAAAATCATTTAATTTTAGCTTCTTTGTAAATCACATGCTGGCGGACGACTGGATCGAATTTCTTCAGTTCCAATTTTTCCGGCTTAGTACGCTTGTTCTTCGTGGTGGTATAAAAGTGACCAGTACCAGCAGAAGAAACCAGCTTGATCTTCTCGCGAACAGCTTTAGCCATGATGCAGTTCCTTAATACTTCTCACCACGGGCACGCAGACCGGCCAGGACTGCCTCTATACCCTTTTTATCGATAACACGCATACCTTTAGCAGATAAACGCAAAGTTACAAAGCGCTTCTCAGCCTCAACCCAAAAACGGTGTGAGTGCAGGTTAGGCAGGAAACGGCGTTTTGTCGCGTTCATTGCGTGGGAGCGGTTGTTACCGCTCGCTGGGCGCTTGCCAGAAACTTGGCAGACTCGGGACATGTCTATTCTCCAAAACTCAAATCAGCTTGAGCTTCTTGTAGGGTATTGGCCGCCTCGTCAGGATTTTAAAGCCTATCTCAGCAAGCTTCATACTGAAGGGGACTCTCATCATAAGGCCAGAAACCTGCTGAGGCGAGGTTGAGATAGACCCTTACGCCAAACTTAAGATTCTCAAAAGGTGTAGCAGTATACGCTTTGAAGCGTAAGTGCTCAAGTCCCGAACAGCTAAAGATCTCACAAAGATCTCACAATGATCGCGAAAAATCGCTTAAAGCCATCCGCGCTCGGCAAAAGAAACGCATTCACCCGACCAATCACCAAATGATCAAGCACTCGGACCTCCAATAACAGGCAGGCATTAATGACTTGCTCGGTTATCACATGGTCGGCATGACTGGGTTCAGCTTTACCAGAGGGATGATTATGCGCCAGAATGATGGCGGCCGCATTCGCCTTCAACGCTGCGCGTACAATTTCTCTCGGATGAACGACGATACTGCTGATAGTACCAGCAAACATCTCTTGATGGCGAATAACCAGGTGTTGAGTATCTAAAAACAGTACCAGAAACACTTCTCGCTCGTAATGCGCCAATAAACTTTGTAGGTTAGGTAATGCTGCGTAATGCGCGGGTTTAACATGGCGTTCTCTTGCGCCAAATGGCTGGAAAAGAAACGAAATGCCAGTTCCGAAATCGCCTGCAACTGGGCATAGCTGGCATTCCCCAATCCTTTCTGGCTACAAAATACCTGGTGATCAGCCGACATCAGATGATACAAAAAACCGAATTGTCGCAGCAGTTGCTCTGCCAACTGCATAACATGCAGGCCGGGTAGAGCGGTGCTTGGAAAAATAGCTAGCAGTTCGACATCGGACAAAGCCGCTGCGCCATGATTCAACAATTTCTCCCGTGGTGGCATCGCTCCCGGCCACATTATGCTTGCCTGACTACCAATCTCTTCCTCCCTGAAAGCGCCACAGCATGCGATACGCCGACGGCCGCATTCGACAGGTGTTTGATAACATTGCGAAGTACTGTGTAAAGTGCAATGTAACGGACAACAGCCATTGCCCGGCAGTTATGCTAAAATGGCCCATATTTTGGCTTTCAATCTGACCATGATGATAACGGGACTTTCCGGCAAACATATTGTGCTTGGTATCAGTGGCGGTATTGCTGCGTATAAATGCCCTGAGTTGGTGCGCCGCCTGCACGACGGAGGCGCGGAGGTGCGGGTGGCAATGACCGACGCCGCCAAGGCGTTCATAACGCCGCTGACGTTACAGGCTGTGTCCGGCTACCCCGTTTACGACGATCTGCTGGAGCCTACCGCTGAAGCCGCTATGGGCCATATTGAGTTGGGCAAATGGGCTGACCTGATAATTCTGGCACCAGCGACCGCTGACCTGCTGGCGCGCATTACCGTCGGCATGGCCAATGATCTGCTGACTACCGTCTGTCTGGCCACCAAAGCGCTCATTGCCGCCGTTCCCGCCATGAACCAGCAGATGTACCACGCCGCCGCCACCCAAGCCAACCTGCAAACGCTACAAGCGCGCGGTATGCTGCTCTGGGGTCCAGATAGCGGTAGACAAGCCTGCGGCGATGTCGGCCCGGGCCGTATGCTCAACCCACAAGAAATCGTCGATCTGGCGAACGGCTATTTTTCCACACCGCATGATTTGCAACATTTACAAGTTATGATCACCGCTGGCCCCACGCGTGAAGCGCTGGATCCGGTGCGCTTCATCAGCAACCACAGCTCCGGAAAAATGGGCTTTGCTATTGCCCGCACGGCTGCTGCCCGTGGTGCGCAGGTCACGTTGATTACCGGGCCAGTCAGCTTGCCAACGCCGCCGTGGGTCACCCGTGTGGACGTCACCAGCGCACTGGAGATGGAACAGGCGGTGCAACAGCGCGCTGCTCAGCAGAACATTTTCATTTCTTGTGCTGCTGTCGCCGATTATCGTGCTGAACAGATCGACGATGAAAAAATCA